>CALBSZ010000213.1 GCA_937967665.1 uncultured Planctomycetaceae bacterium | reverse complement strand
GACCGCTTCCTCCAGGAACAGATCGCCGGCGATGTGTTGTGGCCCGAGGATGTCCAAGCGCAGTTCGCCACGGGCTTTCTGGCTGCCGGACCGTGGGATTTCGTGGGACAGGTCGAGACGAAAAGCGACACACTGCGGCGCGCGGCGCGTGCCTTGGACCTGGACGACATGGCGACGCAGGTGATGACGTCGACCATGGCCATGACGATCAATTGCGCTCGCTGTCACGATCACAAGCTCGATCCGATTTCGCAGCGCGAATACTACCAGCTGATTGCGGTCTTCGCCGGGCTGAAGCGGGGGGACCGCGACGTCAGCCGCGCCGCATTGGAAAAGTACGAAGCCGAAAAATCTCGCCTGACAAGCGAGCTCAATACAATCGACTTTGAGATCGGGAAACTCGAAGGAACCGGTTTGAATCTGGCGGATGTGGTTGGCGGCGGTAATGGCTACGGCACGGGCACGTACCGGCACGGTATCGACGCGCGGACGGCCAAGGTCCAGACGCGCGATTTCGGCGCGCTCGGCAACGTTGTGGCCAATAGGTTCGTGACCTCGGCATTCGAATTCGTGGATGGCGTTTTCATTCCGAACGGCGAGGACGGCCGGGCCGAGATTGTCGTCAGCTCAACCGGAACCACGATCTCTGGAATTCCCAGCACCTCCGCGGCAGCGTGGGACATGATTCGCAACGGGCCGGTGGCGAGCCAGCATTCTCCGTCGCTGAACGAGATCGACTTCACCCGTCCGCCGCACAGTTTGCTGGGGCTACACGCCAATGCCGGGATCACGTTTGACCTGCAGTCGATTCGCCGCATGACCGACCTGCGCGGCATGCGTTTCGTGGCGAAGCTCGGCTATTTCGGCGCCGTGGGTGCCTATCAGGCCGACGCGCGGGTTTTCGTCGATGGCCGCAAGGCTGCGGAGTTCCGGCGGCTGCAACGGGCCGACGGTTTACAAGCGATCGACATCAATCTTTCTCCCGCGAGCCGCTTCTTGACGCTCGTTTCCACCGATGGCGGGAACGGCTACAGCCACGATCAGATTGGGTTTGGGGATCCGCAGCTGATTTCGACCGATGAGTCGGATCGCAGTTCGGGCGACCAGAAGCAACTCGCCACCTTGCGCGCGCTGCGCCGCCAGACCGTTGACCGTCTGGCAGCGCTGGGAGCGCCTCCGAAGTACTTTGGCGTCGTGTCCAGCAACCCTGTACCGGACGTTCATGTTCTGACACGTGGTGACCCGGAATCGCCGCTCGGCGAACCGCTGGCACCGGCGGCGTTGACTTCCGTGGCCATGCTGGAGCCCGCACTGGGAACGACCGCGTCGACCGACGGCGAGCGCCGCGTTGCGCTGGCCCATTGGATTACGGATCACCGGAATCCGCTGACCAGTCGCGTGATTGTCAATCGGCTGTGGCAATGGCATTTCGGTCGCGGCATTGTCGGAACCTCCAGCGACTTCGGTTTTGGCGGCGACCAACCGTCTCACCCGGATTTGCTCGACTGGCTGGCCGCGGAGTTGTGGCGCCGCGGCGGCAGCTTGAAACAGATCCACCGTTTAATATTGAATTCACAAACGTACCGGATGTCCAGTCGCCTGCCGGACGTCGAACGATCCGATAGCGGCAGCGACCCGCCACTCGCCACGAAGGTGGATGCGGACAACCGCTTGCTGTGGCGACAGAACGCACGGCGGATCGAAGCCGAAGCGATTCGCGATGCGGTGCTCTTCGTCAGCGGAAAGCTGAACCGGGAGCGAGGCGGTCCCGGTTTCGAGGATTTTGTCTACCGGGACGCCTACGCACCGATCTACTCGTACGTCACCGCCGACAAGCCGAACTTGTGGAAACGAAGCATTTATCGCTTCATCGTGCGGACCACGCCCAGTCCGTTTCTGACCACGTTCGATTGCCCCGATCCGGCCAACCTGACTCCGCGGCGTTTGACCACCACAACTCCGCTGCAGTCGCTGACGCTTTACAACAACGAGTTCATCTTGAAACAATCGCAGTACTTTGCGGAACGATTGGAACTAGAAGCCGGAACCGATACCCAGGACCAGATCCAGCGTGCGTTTGCACTCGCCTTGGCCAGAAGTGCGACGGACGAGGAAGTGCGCTGGGCCGAGGAATTAGTGGAAGACTACGGACTGTTTGCCCTCTGCCGATCGCTGTTTAATGCCAATGAGTTTGTTTATGTGGATTAGCACGACAACACAGGGTTGCGAAGAATGCGCGAAAGGGGGACAGGCACCATCGATCCAACCGGTTTGCCGGGACGAACCCAACACGACGATGGAGCCAGTCCCCGTTTCGCTCCCGTACACGCGCCGCGAATTCCTGCGAACGGCGGGCGGCGGTCTGGGGGGCGTGGCGCTGGCAACCCTGCTGGCCAGTGAAGGATCGGCGGCAACGCATCACGCGGCCCGCGCGCGGCGTGTTATTCAGATTTTTTGTCCCGGGGGAATGAGCCAGGTCGATACGTTCGACTACAAGCCTGAACTGGAAAAACGCGCCGGGAAACCGTTCGACCCCGAGGGCAAGCTGCAGTTCTTCGCCTCCAAACCGGGCAACTGCCAGCCCAGTCACTGGAAGTTCCGGCAGCACGGCGAGTCGGGACTGTGGATCAGCGATCTATTCCCGAAACTGGCCGCCTGCATCGATGACATGGCCTTTATCTATTCGATGCACAGCAAGTCGGCGCTGCACGGACCGGCCTGCTTCATGATGAATACCGGCTTTACCTTGCCCGGTTTTCCGAGCATGGGGTCGTGGGTCACCTACGGACTCGGTAGCGAATCCGCCGACCTGCCGGCTTATGTCGTCTTGCCCGACCCGCGCGGCTTACCGCCCGGCGGTATTATCAACTGGGGGGCGGGATTCCTGCCGGCCGTCCACCAGGCCACGACGCTGGATCCTTCCAACCCGGAACAACCGATCGCCGATTTGTATCCACCGAAAAACATTGCAGCCGTATCGCCTGCCGCGGACCAGGCCGGGCTGGCGTTCCTTCAGCGGTTGAATCGCGCGCATCGTGCGGATCGCCGCGGCAACAGTGAACTCGACGCGCGCATCAAGTCGTACGAGATGGCCGCCCGCCTGCAACTCAGCGCGCCCGAAGCGATGGACTTGCGTGACGAGAGCGCGAGTGTCAAAACGCTTTACGGCCTGGACCATCCGGAAATCGGTCCGTTCGGCCGCCAGTGCCTGCTGGCGCGGCGTCTGGCCCAACGCGGAGTGCGATTCGTACAGATCTACTGCGGTGCCGAGAACACCACGGCCAAGAAGATTCGACCGAACTGGGACAGCCACGAAGACGTGGTGCGCGATCACGGCTACTGGGGCGCGGTCCTCGATACGGGCGCGTCCGCATTGCTCCAGGATCTGAAACAGCAGGGGATGCTGGACGATACACTGGTAATCTGCACGACCGAGTTCGGGCGACAACCGGGCGCTCAGGGAGGCAGCGGCAAGGGTCGCGATCACAACGCAGGTGCGTTCACGGCGTGGCTGGCCGGTGGCGGCATTCGGGGCGGCATCGGTTTCGGGGCCACCGATGAGCTCGGATTCAAGGCCGTTGAATCGCCCACGTATTGTTATGACCTGCATGCCACGGCATTGCACTTGCTGGGGATCGACCACACGCGGTTGACGTTCTATCACAACGGTATCGAACGTCGCCTGACCGACGTCCACGGGCACGTCATCCCGCAGTTGCTCACGGGTTAGCACTTTCGCGCGGCGTTGACGGAAGCGAAACAGGGACTGGCTCCACCGTCGTGTTTGGTGCGTCCCGGAAAACGCGGTGGATCGATGTTCCCTGTCCCCCTTTCGCGGCGCCCTGGAGCGCGGTGCGAGTAGTCGCTACGATGAGTGGTGATCCGATCTAACGTTTTCATTCGTGCATTACTAATAGGACAGCGCCAGATTCCGTCGTCATACAAGCTCGCAGCGCAAGCGAGTGGGTCACTTACGTCCGGACACACGTGCTCGCGCTGCGTGCTTGTATT
>CALBSZ010000212.1 GCA_937967665.1 uncultured Planctomycetaceae bacterium | reverse complement strand
ATGTGTTTCATAAAGTGACGACGGCTCATCCCGCTCGGTGTTCGCATCTGCATGGCTTTCTTCCTTCGCAATAAGTCAATGTGTCGGTTTGGCGATTAATAAATCGGGTCGAGAAACGGCGGACGCCTGGTTGCTCAATGATCCAGGATGAATTCATTACTATTGAGCAACGCCCACCAGATGTCCTGGAAAGCGGCCGCGGCGTTGCCCTTGTTCGCCGCGACCAGTTGATTGACAGCTCCCATTTCTTTCTTGCTCGGCTTGCGTGACAAGGCCGCCAGAAACAAGTGTTCAATCTTTTCATTCTGCGACATTTTGCTGTTGACCACTTGATGCAAAAGGCTACCTTCCTCATTGGACGTCGCCTGCTGCATGAGCGGGCCATTCATCATTTCGAGCGACTGGCGGATGTCACCATGAAACGTGTTGATTTCGTTCCCCTCGTCCGTCCCCATTTCCTCCATGAACTGGCCGAGCCAGCTTTGGCGGGCGTGAAACTGCGTGGCAAAATCGGTCAATCGTTCGCTGGACGGCGACCGCGCCGCCAGCATTAACGATTCATAAACCTCTTCCGGCTGCAATTCGCGAGTATAGTAGTGACTGAACAGAGGTTGGGTGCCCGCGTAAGGGGCATCGGCGATACTTTCTGCCTTCATGCGGCTGGAGAGGTTAAACGGGCGGCTGAGTGCCAGCCATCGCATCAACGCCTTTGTATCGTAGCCATGAGCTGCGAACTGCTCGGCCAACGGCGTCAGCAGCTGCGGGTGCGAGACATCGCGATGCGTTCCCATGTCGTCCACCGGCTTGGTGAAACCAAAACCGAAGAAGTGCGACCACATCCGGTTCACCAAGGCGCGGCTGAATTGAGGTGATCGCACCAACCACGTCGCCAGCGCTTCGCGACGATTCACATCCGCAACGTTGCCGCTGCGAGGAATCTCCGTGCCATCGGGAAGCACAGGGTAGACCGCCTTGACGCGCCCGTTGAGCTGCTCGAAGTAGACTTCCGCATTTTCCCCTTCTCCGCTCCGGCCCCGGAAGTCCTGATCCACCAACTGCTGATCCGCGCCACGCCCTCGCGCCTTCATCTGGCGGAAGAACGCATTCATTTCCCAGAACTCGTCTTGCTTCCGATCATTCGTCGGATGATTGTGGCACTGCACGCACTGAACCTGCTGGCCCAGGAACACGCGGGACGTTTGCGACGTGGCAAGTGTCGCGTCGTCGTCAATTCCGGCAAGCAGGAAGTTGGTAGCGCCGTTAAAATCGGGTGCTTCAGGGTGGCTGCTGCCCGTTGCCGTCAGCAGCTCAAACGCCATCGCATCGTACGGCTTGTTTTGCTGTACCGCGTCCCACAAGTAGCGCTGCAACCCTTCGCGGCTGTACGAGTCGTCGGGGGACATCCCGCCAGCGCGACCGATAAGCGTGTTGGTCCAGAAGCCGCTCCAATTACGCGCATACTCTTCGGCATACGCTTCATCGTTCAGCAGTTGATCCACCAGTTTCTCACGCTTGTCAGGCGAGCGGCTTTCAGCAAACCCGCGCACCTCCGCTGCCGTAGGGATGCGGCCCAACAAACGCAAAAAAGTACGCCGACACCACTCTTCGTCGGTCGCCGCGTCCGCGGCAACGACCTTCTGCTCTTCCCACGTCCGGGAAATGACGGAGTCGATCAAAGCCACGACGTCACCATCGGACATTTCAGGCACGTACACGCCAGCCACGGCCGGAGCGTCTTCCGTCCCGGTCTGATCGTCCGACGAGAAGTCCGGCGTGGCGGCAAAGCCATGTCCAGCGGACTCCGCTGCCGGCGCGTTCTGCTCCACCGCCACTGCCGTCGCCGGCGCCACGTCGACGTCGGGAGTACGATCGATGGGCACTGCCGGAGCGACCACGTTCGGCTCAGGGCGCGGATCCGGCTGGCCTTGGTTGGCCAGCGTGTCCGCCGCGGGTCGCCGTCCTTGCAGCATCATCCAACCGCCCCAGGCGGCAAGACCGATGACCGCGGCCACCGTCAGTAACAGAAACCACGCAGATTGCCGGCGACGACGGTGCAGATGTCCGTTGCGGCTTGCCGCCACCGGTCGCCGAATCTGCACCGGTGGCGGTTCGACGGCCTGCATCGCGTCCCCCGCAACGGGCGGAGGGAGTGGAATACCGGTAGGTACACCAGCCGCGGCCTGCCGTTGCGCCAGGGCGTTCATGATGCGGGCGGTTAAATCTGGAGGTGTCTGGCGCCCCAGTATTTCCGCCAAGCCAGCTTCGATAATCAAGTCGTCCTGTTCGGACACGTTACTCACTCACTTTCCATCTTCGTCTGCACACACTCGCGCAATTGCTTTTTCGCACGCTGCATCAAGTTCTTCGCGCCGTGTTCCGTGATCTCCAGGGCGCTGGCGATGTCTTGTCGCGACCGCCTCTCTCGAAAACGCAAATCCAGGGCATAACGAGCACGCTCCGTTAACTTCTGTAAGCACTCGCGCAGCGCTTCTAAGTACTCGTCTCCGTTGTCCGCGCCTGCCCAGCGTGTCCACGTCCGATCCAGGTCTTCCACATCCTCCACCGCGGTCACTTTTCCGGCCCGCCGCTTGAGTGAGACGAGCAAGTTATGCGCGACCTTGCGCAGGTAGGATGCCGTGGCCGCCTGACTGTAGTCATGAAACGGCCGCTGCAGCACTGCCAGGAATGCCTCCTGCGTCAAATCGTCTGCCTGAGCCGGTTCGCACCCCAATGCTCGCAGATAGCGCCAGACTCCCGCCTGATGCGTCTCTATCAGCTTAACGGGGTCGAAACCCGTGGTTTGAGGTGAAACCTGCGACATCACTGTTCCGAAAATAGAGCGTCCAGGGCAGCGCGAAGTACTCACTAAATCCTAGCAAACTGACGAATCTTGCGCGGCAAAACGAAACGATTGTGGCAGAATGACGCAAATCGTGAATATTACAAGCTTTGGGACTTGTTTGCCGACACACAACAAGCCCCATTGTAATCCAATCGAGCCCAGCGGAAGAAGAGAATTGGCCTGCTGCTTGTAGTCCTGCGACTCCGTTCGCAGGGCCCTACGGGCGGAGCCGCGGGGCGCGGAGACGCGGGGAACGGAGCCGCGGGACTACGGGTCGATTTTCGATTGCCGCTCGCCTTGAGCCGTGAATACGCTTGTTTTTCACGACCACCAACCGGCGTACCAAGCCCAGATTCGCGGGGTTCCATCGACATCCATGACTGCGAGTTAGCCAAACAGCCGATCTTCGAGACGGGCCTGGCTGTCGCGGTGGTCGACAATCTGAGCAATTTCGCAGCGGTCTGGCGCTCACCAAGGCAGCCCTTGTCCGTCGTGGGAGCACGGCGTGCGCTAACCTGCGGAAATCGTACCGATCTTGACCGTCGTGTAGATTTGGCGGTGCCCGGTGCGACTGCGAGAATTCTTGCGACGGCGGAATTTCCGGACGTATACCTTGTCCCCTTGTACGACGCCCACCACTTCCGCGGTCACACTCGCACCACTCACGGTCGGCTTGCCAAGTTTCAAGCCGTCATCGCCGCCGACAGCCAACACGCGCTCGAAGACGATCGATTCTCCGGAGCTGGCATCTTCGCGATAATCGATATCGAGCTGCTGGCCTTCGCGGACTTTGTATTGCTGGTTTCCGTCGTTAATGATCGCGTACATGGCTCTTCTGCTTCTACTTACCAGGTTCGATTGACCGAGATTCTGTTTGGTGACGAATTCAAATTCAGGGGGCGTGGCCGCTTCGGGTTTGCATTTTCACCTGGTTCGCGAGCATCATCGGGACTCGCGACGACCAGCATTTCCAACCGGCAACCGCGGGACGCATCCACTTCGCGCCATGCGAATTCAGTAATTTACGCGAATTCCGAGATGGTGTCGAGAGGCAACTATTATCTATTTCTCCAGAAAGCTGGGGAAAAGAGCACCAAAATGGAGAAAATCTCGAGGCGTCCCAGCATCATCAGCCAGACGAAAAGCATTTTGCTGCCGCTGCCGAAATGACCATAATTCTGAGTCGCGCCGACCGTTCCCAGGCCCGGACCGATATTGTTCAACGTGGCGGCGATGCTGGTGGCACTATCGATCAGCTTGTGTTCCATGGAACCGCCCCAAGTCAAATCGGACTCGAACGTTACGACAAACAGCCAGCTCCCCACAAAAATGATCAAGATCAAGCCGAAGTAGACGAGGATGTTCGTGCGCAAATCGGGATCCTCAACGGCCGGTCCCCCGGTCCTGAAGGGCCTCACAACGGAAGGATGGTAGGCATGTTCGATTTCCAAACGCAGGATCTTGACGAACAAGATGTGGCGGATCACCTTCAAACCGCCGCCGGTGCTGCCGGCACAGCCACCGACAAACATCAGCAAAAACAAGACCGCGCGGCCGAAACTGTTCCAGCCATCAAAGTCGTGGGTGCCGTATCCGGTCGTTGTGATAATGGAAACCACCTGGAACGTGCCGAAGCGCAAGGCTTCCGCGAGGTTCTTGAAATCGCCATAGCTCAGGCCGATGACCACCACCAGGAATGTGACGCCGAGAATAATCGAGGCGTACGTTCGCCATTCCATGTCGTTCAGCAGGATCTTCGGTTTCCATACCAACAGGAAATAGAGCAACGTGAAATTGGTGCCGGCAAGTCCCATGAAGACGATGACGACGTAATCGATGGCGGCGCTATTAAAATGCCCAAGGCTCTTGTTGTACGTACTGAAGCCTCCCGTGGCCAATGTTCCGAAGGCGTGACAGAGGGCGTCAAAGACGGAGAGGTCCAGGAGCCAGAGGAGGATGGCCAGCACCAGATTCAAGCCACAGTACATACCGGCAAACAGCCACGCCGTATGCTGCATGCGAGCCGTCGCGCCTTCTTTTGTCGGGCCCGGCATTTCCGCCCGCATCAATGCTTTGCCCGCCGAACCCTGCCCCAGGATCACGACGAACAAGACGATGATTCCCAAGCCGCCCAGAAAATGCGTAACGCTGCGCCAGAACAGAACGCAATGCGAAACCAGAAACGGGTCCTCCAGATCCGAGATCACCGTCGCACCGGTCGTACTGAAACCGGATTGCGATTCAAACAGGCAATCGGCAATGTTCATCTTGACCCAACGAATCCGATAGTGGTTGGCTCGATCAGCTGGCGTCGGTTCTTCTCCAGGAAATACAATCGCTTGACGCCAGAGCCGGTTTGAATCGCGCAGCCGAACCAGGTCTGCGACCTTCTTGGGTCCCAACTGCTGGGCGGTGAGCCCGCGGGCGTTCGTGAACAGCAGCGCTTCCAACGCATCGTACGTCGGATCGTCCAGGTCTTCCATTTCGTACCACGAAGTCCAATGAAAGAAACCGAACTTGGCAACTTGAGGCTTGGCCTCACCGCGAAACAATCGCACCGACGAACTGCAATAGGTTCCGCTGAACACGAAAGGCAGGGCGCCCAGGAAGGTTGCCAGCACCCAGCTCAAACCGACCACAGCCATGGCTTCCTTGCGATACAGCTGTCCTTTGGCGTGCCGGCCAAAGTGCATGAATAGCGCGCCGACCACCAGGCACACGCCAACGCTGACCAGCAAACCCAGGAAGCCGCGATATTCGAACGCCTGCGGCGAAACGTATTCCAAGTGCTTGCGGTATCCCAATTCCGGAAAGGCCCATGGCAGGCAGGTAAACATCGTGCCGCCGATGAGCAAGGACACAATTCCCAGTAGCCTGGAGAGTAAACGGAAGTTCATGCTTGACGTATCGTGAAGTGCGGGTCGTTAACCAACCGTGAATTGTCTTAACGTCTCTTCGACGGACGCGTCATCGATCAGCGCCACGACGGTATCTCCCGGTTGCAAGCGGTCGTCCGCGCCGGGAACGCGGGCGTAGTCTTCGCGCAAGATCGCGGCGATCAGACAGCCGTGGGGCAAGTGAAGCTTCGCCAGCACATGTTCCGTCGCCGGAACGCCCGGATTCACTTCCAATTCAAAGATGCTGATGCGACCGCCTGGCAGCGGCATCCGCGTGATCACCGAACCGGTATTCATGAACCCCAGAACCTGCCGCGCCATGACATCGCGTTCGCTGACCGCCATATCAATGCCCAGCTTGCCAACCACGTTCGCGTAATCCGGGCGACCGCAGACAGCCAGAATTTTCTTCGCGCCAATCTCGCGCGCCTCTACCCCCGCCATGATGTTATTCTCGTCGTCCCCCGTGCAGGCCACAAAGACGTCCGCGCTGCCGACCCGCTCCTCTTCCAATACCGAGCGACGCGTGGCGTCCGCGCGGACGACCGTCGTATGGCTGAGGCTGCTGGCCAGTTGATCGCAGCGTTCCTTCGATTGCTCCATCAATACCACGGCGTAGTGGGAACCTTCGAGCATCCTGGCGAGGTGATAACCGGTTTCGCCTCCCCCCGCGATAACCACACCGATCTTCGTGCCACGGTCCTTTTCGAACATGTCGCGCACTTTGTCGATGTCCTCGCGCTGCCCGATCAGCGTCATTTTGTCCTGCAATCGGATTGAATCGTTGGCGCCCGCGATCCACAGTTTGTCTTCGCGGTAGATCGAACCAATGCGGACGCCCTTGGGCAATTCGAGGTCGCGGAGCAACGTCCCAATGCTGCTCGACTTCTTGTTCACCGTGACTTCCTGCATCTCGAGTTCGCCACGCGCAAAGTGCTCCACAACGGCCGAATCCGGATGGCGGATCTCGCGAGCGAACTCGGCTGCCGTCAAGTGCTCGAGACTCAACAAGCGATCGATCTTGAAATGACGCTGGTAATCGAATGTGCTCAAGTCTCGAAAGACCGGCGCGAAACAGCGGGCGATGCTCCGACGCGCCCCCAGCGCTTTGGCCATGCTGGCCGCGATCAAGTTGACTTCGTCGTTCCCGGTTACCGCCAGGCAGATGTCCGCGCCCAGGACATCCGCCTGAAACAGGACACTCGACTGCGAAGCCGAACCCGTGAGCGCGCGAACGTCGAGTTCTTCATTGACAATCTTTGCGTGCTCCGGGTTGCTGTCCACGACCGTGACGCTGTGCCGATTTTGGCAAAGCAACTCGGCAATCCATGTACCGACCGTACCGGCTCCTAAAACTACGGCTCTCATCCGAGCAACTCGCTTTTCGGTTCACTGGCCCGCAGACACGCCGTCTTCAACGGTGCACCCGCGGTACGTTTCGCCGCCGCTGCCAATTGCGTCGCTATCCGATGCAGTCGCACCGCCTCGCGTCGGCGGGAAGCAAACGTATTCCAAAGCACCGATCATTTCGACGTGTATGGGGCGAAATGGAAAACCGCCAATTCTAATGGAGGTCCGATTTGGGGACTAGGTGCGGCGCGAAGTCGTCACCATGTCGGCCCGAAATGGCGTGATTTCGCAGGAATGTCGCTCTGACAAGCCAAATCGCGTCCCACGTGCTATCGCACCGCACCCAACCAGCGGCCCGGCGGAATCGGTTTCAAGCACCCCGCGGAAGCCCGGAGCGGGTAACACCACGAGCCCGTTTTGTAATTCCTGCCCGTCGGTTTTGTTAGATATACAACGACAACCACCGGCCGCGCGTCAACGCGCGATGAAGAACGCGTCGAAAGTCCGCGCGCAGTACGTGAGGATCACGCCCAGGGCAACCGCGCGAGTCGAAGCGCGCGTTGCCGTCCCGGACAGTTTCAGTCGTGTTTCTTCAGCACGCGCCGTGCGACGAGCGCTGACGGCATCACGAACAAAGATTCCACTGCAGGGACGCGCGGTTTCATCGATACATGGCAATGTCTCGATGGGTTCAATTCTGTTGTTTGTTGGCGCATCTGTTGCACTGCGCTGGGCATCAAGCGGGGCGTCGTCTGTCTTCCTGGATCCATGCGGTTGATCCAGCAAGAGGGTTTCCGTTACTGCCGTCAGCCATGGAGGGCTCGAGATGGTGGGCATGCTTTTCATTGCCGGAATCACCGGCCTGCTGATTTTGCTGGGACTCATCGAATCCCGTTCACACTATCGCCATCTCACCCGCATTCCGATTCGCATTCATGTGAACGGCACACGCGGCAAGTCAGGCGTCACGCGACTCATTGCAGCCGGACTCCGCGCGGGAGGCATTCGCACGTTCGCCAAAACAACCGGCACGCTGGCGCAGATGATCCTGCCCGATGGCCGCGAACAACCGGTGATTCGCATTGGCAGGACAAATGTGATCGAACAGGTGAGTGTCGTCCGCGCTGCGGCCAGGTGTCAGGCGGAAGCGATTGTCATGGAGTGCATGGCCTTGCAACCCGCGCTGCAATCGCTCTGTGAACTCAAGCTACTTCGTTCGACGCATAGCGTCGTTACCAACGCGCGACCCGATCACCTGGACGTCATGGGACCCACGGCCGAACATGTAGCGCGCGCCCTGGCGGGGACAGCCCCCGTCGGCGGCAGGCTGTACACGGCCGAGCAAGCCTTGCTGCATGTGCTGGAGGACGCGGCGGCGGACCGCGGCTCGCAGGTCCGCGCGACCACTCCCGACGACATCGCGGAAGTGACGGCGGATGAAATGCAAGGTTTCGCCTACATCGAGCATCCTGAAAATGTGGCGCTGGCGTTGAGTGTTTCTGCGGACCTGGGTATCGATCGCGCGACGGCGCTGGCGGGAATGTGGGCGGCCTGTCCGGACGCCGGCGTGATGACGAAGCACGAAGTCGCGGTGGCCGACCGGCAGGTCGTATTTGTCAACGGATTCGCCGCCAACGACCCGCAGTCCAGCGAAATCATCTGGCATCTGGCGGCCGAGCATGTGCCACAGGCGGAGCAGCGAATCGCGGTCTTTAATTGCCGCGCCGATCGCGAGGACCGTTCCCGCCAGCTTGCCGACATGGTGGCAAAGTGGGACACGGCCAGTCACATCGTCTTGATCGGCACCGGCACCGATATCTTCCTGAAGCGGGCGTTGGCGGCTGGTGTGGCACGTTCGCAAATCACGCAAGCGGGCGGCTGGTCCGCAAAGGAAATCGCCGAGCAGATCGTGGCCATGGTCGATCGGTCCGCCATGGTAATGGGCATCGGCAATATCGGCGGCGTGGGAATGCAGTTGGTCGACTTCTTTCATCACGAAAACTT
>CALBSZ010000211.1 GCA_937967665.1 uncultured Planctomycetaceae bacterium | reverse complement strand
CTGGGAGCTCACTGTCGTTCGAACCCAGCCACCCTAAGATTAAGCGTTGACAAAGGACTAGTCGTCTGCCGAAATCGGTTCTTTGAAGTTTCCGGTCGCGTCGAGTCCCGAACTCGAAGTGATTGCCCAAGTGATGCGAAGGTTTTCCGATGGCGAAGCCGATTTCAGCGCTGCCACTTCCGACTCGCTGACGGGGGCGTTGTACAGCTGGACGTATTTCAACTTCGGCAAGGTGGCGAGTTGTTCCAGCGTGGCTGACGTGATTCGCGTATTGTCCAGGTTCACGTTCTCCAGCTGGCGAAAGGACTGCAGGTGCTCGAAACAACGGTCTGTCAGATGACGATTCGGCGCAGCGCTGGGTATCCTCAGTTCTGTCAACCGCGGAAGTCTCCTTAGCTCGACCTGTTCCAGCGGTTGATGCTCGTTTGCATACACGACCAAGGATTCCAATGCTGGCAGGCTGGTTACGGAGAGCTCGCGAATCCAGTGTTGATCGTGAAATCGCAATCGCGCTACCTTGGGCAAGTCCGCCAGAATCAGCTGCTCGCAGTTCGCGTTCAGTTCGATTCTTTCCAGCCGAGGGAAGCCGGCAACCCGCAACTCGCCGACTTCGCCGGATTCAATCTCGATCGCAACGAGTTGGCTGAGGCCGCTCAAGCACTCCAGCGGCGCGCCGGCATCGCGTACAGATCCGATCGAAAGTTCCTCCAATCGCGACAGGCTGCTGAGGTGCTGCAAGCCGCAGCGCGAAAAGTCGCCAGCAGGAAGACGTAAAGACTTCAGATTCGGGAATCCGTTCAGCATTGCCAGGGACGCGTCGTTCAGTCCCGCTCCTTCGATACGAAGCGATTCCAATGCCGGCAGAGGCCCCAGGGCTTGGAAAGCGACCGGATCCGTGAAGTGCTTCGCGGTGATGGATAGCGAGCGAAGGTGGGGCGTCTTCCCAACGAGACGAAACGTGGCGACCTTGTCGACGCCGCGTAGCGTGAGGCTGCGGAGGCGCGGCAGATTGGTGAATCGGAATCGTTCAACGTCCGCGAGGAACACCGATTCGAGTTGCGGCAGATTGCTCAGCCGCACCGCCCGCACGTGATGCACACAGAGATCGCATGATAACGATGAATTCCCCTGATTGCCCGATGAACGATGGGGACAAGGATGCAGGGAAGCTCCGAAAGAAGTGAGAGCCGGCAGGTCTGTCAACTGCAGTAATTCGACGGGCTGTCCAATCGAAAACCAGACGCGGCTCAGCTTGTTGAGACTCTGCACTTTGATGCTTGTGGCATCGGAAGGGAGGAGGACATTGGCATGAATGGAGTCCAGGTTGGGGAACTGATTGAAAACATTCATGGTATCGGCACTGATAGGACCGTCACCGATCGTTTGCAGTTTTGTGCACGGGATCAGGTGTGGAAGACCATAGCCCTCGATCCGCGTATTCTCAAAGCGAATCACCTTTAAGTTTGTCAGCTTGTTGAGCAGCGGGAAAGCAGAGTCCGTAATCAGAGTGCCATTCAGTGAGAGTTCCTCGAGGCTTTCGAGTTGGCATAGATGCAACAACCCTGCATCACTGAGCCGTGTGCGATCAAGCACTAACTTCCGCAATTCGGTGCGCCCCGACAGGTGTGCCATTCCGTCATCCGTGATCGCGTTGCCTGTCAGGTTGAGTGATTTCAGCTTCCTGAGTCGGCTGAGATGCTTCAAACCCTCATCCGTAATCGAAGCATCCGCCAGATTCAGATGCTCCAGGCCAGGCGTCCATTCGAGCGCGGCTAAATCATCATTGGAGACACTACTGCACACCGTGTCATAGCAGCACCCGCAGCCGATATCCTCTTCGATGGCGAAATTAATCGCCGACACCACGACGGACGTGTCGGCTTCCTGAAGGGTGATGGCCGACTTGCCGCTGCGAAGTTGCCGATGCGGCGGACCGCCCAGGATCCGCGATTCGGTTTCCTTGAGCTGGATCACGGCCCGTTGGCGGCGTTTCTCATTCGTGTTCTGGTAAGCATGCATGCTTGCCGGAATCGACGCCGCCAGGGTCAAGAGGATGATGGTGCGGATGCCATAGCGGCGCTGCCGCTTGCGCAAGCGGCAGGCCAGCATCACAACCAGGTCGAATGCCACGGTCATGGCGATGGCGCCAGCGCCAACGTGAACGTGCCGGGCGGACTCCCTGGGTAATCCGAACGGGCCAAATCGATCCGCACAAAACAGAAGCGACAGGCAGGCGATCAGGACAAGCAGTACGGTATCGGGCGAGCACGAGAAGCGACATCGTGTTTCAACCATCATGGCCACCCGAGGCTGGAGATCGGAACCCGTCGTATTTTAACAGACGACGTCCGCCACAGCCACAAGCCCTTGGTGGTCACAACACGTCTTGTATCGACGGCGATCAGGCGAGCCGCAAAAGACAGCGTGCTGGTCGTAGCCCCGCGACTCCGCTCGCGGGATTCCGCGAACGGAGTCGCGAAACTACAAACGGAGTCGCGGGGTTGGTGTAAACTCCGCGCCGCCGTTCGCCTCATGCCAAGGCGGCAATGAAGTCGCTCGCCAGCCGAACCAGGACTTCATGCGTGACATTCGCAGCTACCTGCGCCCGCGGTTGTCCCGGTACCTTTTGATAGCGGCGAATCGCGATGCCATGGTGGGACACGTTCAGCTCGTAGTAGCTGGTGCCCGACTCCTCCTGGCTCGGCGGGTCACTGCGCATTTGAAGCAAGTTCGCGTCCTGGTCAAATTCAATGACGCGGACCGGTTCGAGAAGATAGGTGAGCCGTGACGACAAGCCGTCGGACACGGCCTTCAACTGCTCGCTGTTCGCGCCGGCCAGCACGCCCGACTCCAGTTCCAGATGTGTAAACGAGCAGGCCAGCGCTTCGACCGTTTGCAAGTCGCAAGTCAGCCTGCCCTGCTCCGTATCCAAAGAAAACTCGCCCCGCGGCGGAGTGAGTGTTGAAATTCGCCTGATCTGTTCGGCAATGCGTTTCTTCAATGTCATGGCTTTCCCCTTACATCAAACTCTCCCGTGATGGTCATCAATGATTACGTGAACGACTTATCGATCGGACTCTTCCTGGTCGGTGACAACAACTTCATCTGTCTTGTTCATGAAATGGTCCGTGCCGTCGTAACCCAGGACAGTAACGTGTTTGTCGAGCACGGTTTCCACGTGCACGGGCCGGCCCCACAGCTTATGCAGGTTGACCAGAGTATCGCGTGCGTAGGTGAGTTTCAGTTCGACCCCGCTGAACTGGTGCTTCAAATACAGCTCGCCGCGGTTCTTGTAGTTGCCGTCTTCGACGTAAATCACCGGTCGGCCGATATTCGTCAGGTTGAACAGCAACTGCTGTTTGATCGCCTGGAACTGCCGGCTTTCAATTTCGTAGTAGCCGGAATGGTCGTTGTAGCCGAACTGGAACATGTTGTGTCGCTTGCAGAAATCCAGCGTAAGGAACTCGTCAACGAACGTCAGATCGTTATGAATCTGGCGGACTTCGAAGATCTTCTCCCGGCCTTTCCCGGCATTGGTATTCCAGTGGGCCTTTTCACGGATATCATCGCAGTTGTCGTAGTCGTCCCCGTAGCAACCGCGATTCCAGCGATCTTCAATATCGCGGAATAGTTCCACGCCCAGTTTGTACGGGTTCAGACGAGTCGGGGAACTGGCCAACGTGCCCGCGCAATGATCGGCGTAGCAAATCAAGTCGTTGGGCTGAATTCCGTGGCGCGTCATGATGGTGGAATGCCAGAATGTCGCCCACCCTTCGTTCATGATCTTGGTTTGGGCCTGCGGAGCGAAGTAATAGGCTTCGTCGCGCACGATGGCCAGCACGTCGCGCTGCCACGGTTTCAGCGGCGAATGTTCCAGCAGGAACAGCATGACGTCCTTGAGTGGTTCGGCGGGAAATGCCTGCTTGCTTTCCGCCTCCTTCTGTCGAGATTCACGCTGCCTGGCCAGGACGTCGCGCGGGTTGATGAAGGAGTCCATGTACCTTTTCGCTTCAAAGCGGCCGTCGTTCGGCTTCTTGTCTTCTTCGTCGGCGGGGTTGAATTCATAGCGGTCGGGCCGGTCGAAGCGTTTGATGAACGGCGAATGGATATCGATCAGGTCTTCAATGCACAGACAGGCATCGATAAAATCTTCCACCTGCTCCACGCCGTAGCGGTCCATGTAGCGCCGGATGCGGTTCCCGTGGTTCGCCATCTCGTCGATCATGCGGCGATTGGTCTGGCTGAACCAGTAGTTGTTCTTGAAAAAGTCGCAGTGGCCGTAGACATGCGCCATGACCAGTTTCTGGTCCGTCATTTCATTGCTCGCCAGCAGGTAGGCGTAGCAAGGATTGTTGTTGATCACCAGTTCGTAGATCTTCTGCAGGCCGTAGGAATACCCTTTTGAAAGCTGTTCGTATTCCATGCCCCATCGCCAGTGCGGGTAGCGAGTGGGAAAACCGCCCATCGCCGCGACGGCGCTGAGTTGCTCATAATCGACGACTTCGAAAAACGTCGGAAAGAAGTCCAGGCCGTATTGCCTGGCATACTGTTCCATCTGGACCTGGATTTCCGCCAGGTCCTCGGGTAGCGGTCGAAAGTGTTTCGTGGCCAGCATGCTGATTCTTCCTCGATATTCCGTTATGTGATTCCGTTATGTGCCATTCCGGCAGGTATCGCGCGTTGCGTGGGCCGCGGCCTTCGCTAGCGAACCGGCAAGACCTGAAAACGCGACTCCTCCATCGTGCGGATGATGTCCCACAGCCGCGGCATTTCCAGGCAGAACCGCTTTCGCGCGTTGCGGATGGCGTCTTCCTGGTCGTTGCCGCTGACGGTCACTTTTACGAAACCGACTGTTACTTCGTAGGTGCCAGGTTTTTCTTCCAACATGTTCCGACTCCTCTGCTGCAGTGGCCGCAGTATGCCAATCGCGTCTCACTTTCCCTTGCCGAGAAACGTCTTGATCGAATCGTAGATGGCGTCCTTGTCGGGAATCTCGGACAGCACAAGTGTTTCGTTGTCATTTCCGAAAGCGTTTTCCAGCGCCCGAATGTACTCACCGCTCCCATAGGGGCTTTCCACTTGCCCATAACAGAACAAGTTGCACTGGGGCAATAGTTGTTCGCGCAACATTCCCAGAGCCGAGCGGTTGTCTTCGCCCCAGTTGTCACCGTCGGAAAACTGAAAACAGTAAATATTCCAGTCGCTCGGCGAATAACTCCGATCCAGCAGTTCCGCGCACACTCGATAGGCGGAACTGATTCGCGTGCCGCCGCTCTCGCGCGTGCGGTAGAATGTTTCTTCATCCACTTCTTTCGCGGCGGCGTCGTGAATGATGTAATGCCGTTGCACGCCGTCGTACTGGCTGCGCAGCCAGGTGTCGATCCAAAACGATTCCGTCCGGACGATCGATTTCTGTTCGTCGGTCATCGACCCCGACACGTCCATCATGTAGACGATCACCGCGTTGGCTTCCGGTTCCGTGACCGTTTCCCAGCTGCGGTAGCGCCGGTCGTCCTTGATCGGAATGATCCGCGGATCCTTGGGATTATAAGCGCCTTCCGACAACGCGCGGCGCAGCGCCTGCACGTAGGTTCGCTTGAAGTGCCGAAGCGACTCGGGACCGACCTGCCGGATGCTGTTGTAGCGAGCTTTCTCTTGCGAGATCGTCGCCTCGCCTTTGGGTTC
>CALBSZ010000210.1 GCA_937967665.1 uncultured Planctomycetaceae bacterium | reverse complement strand
GTGCCTCGCGCGTTGGGCGTTTTTCGTTTCGAGGTCGGCAAGACGAGCCGCATAGTTGTTTCCAACAGTGGCGCCGATGGTTTCGTCGTTATCGATGGCCTACAGTTAGTCCCGATTGAGATTGCAACGCAAGAGCGGGCGGGAGAACGCCCGTCGGGATTTGTTGCTGCAGAACCCAGCGACTGATTACCAAGAGAATGCTGGCAAGAGTTGCGAATAACCGACTCTAGCCGTCCTCGAATTTCTGAATTCGCGTACACCCTGATGTTCGCGGCGTCGTGGAAAACATGATGAAGATAGTTCTTCTGCTCTTGTGCTTGTATGACGACCACCTGGGCCGAGTCGCTGTTCCACGATCCTAGCCTCGGCGTTCTGGCTGGGCGGAAAAATCCAGTTTTTTCGGCAGGATTTGGGTGGAGCGAAAATTATTGAATGGGGCGACCAACGTCTGGCGACGCCGAATTCGCAACTTTCGACAGTCGCAGTAGTTAGGTGTGGAGCGGTTGCGATAAAATCAAGCGAAATGCCCTCACGACGATGAACCGGCGAGCAACGAAAACAGCATGAAAGTAACCCGCCACATTTGCAGATTTCTCATGGCGATTTTGCTTTTCGCCTGTGTCCTGGCCTGTCCGTTGCACGCGCAGGACCGCGTGGCGCTGCTGGTTGGGAATTTGAGTTACGGGGAGCAGACGTTGCCTCACGTGCAGGGCGACTTGCAGGCCCTCGCGAAGTCGCTGACGGCCGCGGGTTTTCAAGTCACGTTCAAGGAAAATGTCGACAAGACTCTTCGCCACGATCTGGAGGCCTTTGCGCGGACTTGCCCCGATGGCGGCGTTTCACTTTTCTACTTTGCTGGATTTGGCAATCGGTTCCAACGCAAGGTGATCGAAAAAGTCACGCAACCGGATGGGACGGAAAAGAAAGTCGAGTCGCTCGTTTGGGATACCGGTATTCAACCGGTGGACAAGCCGGCCGGGGACGCCTTGCGACTGGCAGAGATGGCCGAGATCTTCTCGCGGGAGAGCACCGCGAGGTTGCATCTAGTGCTGTTGGATTGTGCGGTTGCCAACGAAAACGTTCCGGCGGGACAACGCGGATTAGGAAAAATCGCGGCGAGCAAGTTTCCGAGCACCGTGTTGTGTTATGCGATGCCGCCGGAGAAAGTGCTCGAAAGCGGCTCGCGTTCCTTGTTGGCCGAAAGTCTCTCACGTCATCTGCCAGCAAAAGACCGCTCGATCGGACAGGTCATGGAGCAAGTCAGCGAGGAAATCTCGCAGCAATCGGATGGCAAGCAAGCGATCTGGTACGACTTCTCGCTGCCGATTGACGCAACGGTCGTCGTCGTGCCGTCGCATAAGAGAAATATCCACAAGTCGAAGCTTCCACCTCAAAATCCCAAACCGGGCGACGAATGGATCAACGGCCTGGGCATGGTCTTTTGCTGGGTTCCGCCAGGCGCGGTTCGCATAGGCATCAGCGACCCGCAGTTTGACCAGGCAGAAGATGCCCGGCCGGTGAACGTGACGATCAGCGAGGGGTTTTGGATCGGCAAGTACGAGATGGCTTGCGGAACTTATCGTCGGCTGGGCAAGGGGCCCAAGGGCGCGCCGATTGTCGAACACTCGAACATTCCGCTGACCAACATCAACGGCCCCGGCGCACTGGACATGGGGAAGATGATCGTCGAGCGGAGCAACGAAGAGAAAGAAGGCCGCATCCCAGACGGCTGGGAATATCGCCTGCCGACCGAGGCCGAGTGGGAATACGCCTGCCGCGCGGGAAGTTCGTCGCGCTACGCATTCGGCGACTCGGTCGATGAGCTATCTCGCTATGCGAACTACGCGGACCTGAGCCTTTACAAAGATGACGACACATTTTGGTACAGCGACACGAGCAACGCCGACGGAGTCGGTATGCGTCCTGCGGCGGTCGGCTCGTACCTGCCCACCGCTTAGGGCATCCACGACATGCCCGGCAACGTCACCGAATTCGTCGGTGACCGGTACGCTTCCGCTTTGCCTGGCGGCGTCGATCCAAAGGTACGCGAAGGCAACCAGATCGTGCTCCGTGGCGGCGGCTGGTGCAGCCAACCGGAATACTGCCAAGCCGGGTTTCGCCACAAAAGACAGGTGAGTCACAACGATGGCGGGGCGATCCATCTGGGATTGCGGATGGTTTTGGCGAAGAAGAAATAGAGTGGACAATTTCGAAATCCGGATTTCGAAATACGAAACAAATTTAAAATACGAAATGCACATGCTCAAAACAGACGACGCAACATCATTGACGGACGTGTCGTGCTTATCGCGGCGATGGCCCCTTCGATATTCGACGTTTGCATTTTTGCTGTTCCTTTGCTGCTTGCCGACCTCGGCCTTTGCCGACTCTTTCGACAAGTCCGTCCGCCCATTCCTGACAACTTATTGCCTCGATTGTCACGGGCCAAGCGTTCCGGAAGCAAATCTCACCCTCGACGAAATTGCCGGCGACTTGTCCAAGCCGGACCACCACAAAACGTGGCAGAAGGTTTTTGAGAAGCTCGAACTTTCTCAGATGCCACCGGAGGATGCAGACCAACCGACTGACACCGAACGATCGCTCGTGCTTACCTGGATCAGACGGGAAGCGGCACACGCGGGCGTTGAAGTGGAGAGTAAGCTCGACCGGCCGGGCTTTGGCAATTACGTGAAGCACGAACTACTCTTCGGCGACAATGACATCCCGCGCTCGTATTCTCCGCCTAGGATTTGGCGGATTCGACCGGCCGTCTACGACGATACCATTCAGAATGTAGCCAAGGGGAAATACACTGATCCCTTCACACTCAAGAGCGGTGGGCACGGTTTCCGTGACTATGCGAACCAATATCAACTGGCGGGGCCGGATCTGAACCAGTTGCTCACCAATGCCAAGAAGGCAGCCGGTCAATTGGCGGAGCTACGTATCGACGACGGCAAAGCGCAGCGAGGCAGTCGGACACCTGAGCAGATTTTCGTGCTCATCAAGCCAGACAACAAAGACCCGTCCGCCGAAGAATTCGACGCCGCCATCGACTGGCTGTTTCACCAGGTGTTGCTGCGCGATCCGACCGACGATGAACGGCGGAAGCTGATCGACTTCACACGAAAGTCGATGGAAAGCGACGGACAGTTGCTCGGCGTGCGAAACCTCATCATGGCCGTGCTTCTAAGCCCAGATGCGTTGTACCGCTCTGAACGCGGCACGGGGGAACCGGACGAGTACGGACGAATCAAGCTCGCTCCGCGCGAGCTGGCCTTTGCAATCGCATACGCTCTCACGGATGCGCGTCCGGACCAGGAACTGCTGAAGGCAGCCGAAAATGGTGAACTGGCCGCGCGTGAGCAGGTGAGGGGCCAGGTTGAACGAATCCTAAACAACTCAAAGATCGAGAAGCCGCGAATCCTGGGTTTCTTTCGCGAATATTTCGAGTACGGTCAGGCCGAGGACGTGTTCAAAGATCCGGAACTGTTCCGCTCGCACGCCGCCAGCGTCCTGGTGCGCGACACCGATCATTTGATCATGCACATTTACGAGCAAGACAAGGATGTCCTGCGCGAATTGCTGACGACACAGGAAAGCTTTGTCGAGTACGACCTGCGTAACGGCAAGCCAGTACGAGGTCACGGCGGCCGCAGCGGCGACGGTCGTTCCTATCTGTCGTACAACCTGCCGCTCGACTGGAAGTGGACACCGAAACAACCCATTACGCTGCCCGGCAAGCAGCGGGCCGGCATCCTCACTCAGCCCGCGTGGTTGGTCGCCAAGAGCGACAATTTTGACAACCACCCGATCCGCCGCGGCTTGTGGATTCGCAACAAGTTGCTGGGCGGAACAATCCCCGATTTGCCGATCACGGTCGACGCGCAACTGCCGACCGATCCGACGCAGACGCTCCGCCAGCGAATGCAGGTGACTCGTGAGACGTACTGTTGGCAATGCCACAGCAAGATGAATCCGCTAGGATTGTCTTTCGAGATGTACGATCATTTTGGACGCTGGCGCACCAAGGAACTCGCGAAGCCCGTAATGAGTGAGGGTTCAATCGACCGTAGCGGCGATGCGTCGCTCGACGGACAGGTCGACAATGCCATCGAACTGGTGCAGAGGTTTGCGGATTCAGAGCGAGTTCGCCAAGTGTTTGTACGCCACGCCTTCCGCTATTGGATGGGACGCAATGAGACACTTGCCGATGCCGCTACGCTGCGGCGTGCCGACCGCGACTACGTGGAAAGTGGCGGCAGTATGAAGGCGTTGATAACGTCACTGCTGACGAGTGACTCGTTTCTCTACCGAAAAGATGAAACCACACAAATACATAACAAGAAAGGATAGAACCATGGCCCTTTCGCGACGCGATGTTCTAAAAGGTGCTTCGTTGGCAACCGGAGGAATTCTGCTTTCTCCAATCCTCGACCAAATCAAAGCTCAGGCCGCGGGCGTCTCGAAACGACCGCCGCGGTTTATCTTCGTCGTCGAGGGGAACGGCCTGCCGTGGGAACAAATCACGCCTGTAGGGATTGAGCGCGAAAAGAAATCGCCCCGTATGGTCGATGCGTCGTTGCTCGACCGCGACCTTCCCGCAGCGCTGAAACCGATTGAGCACTACAAGGACCGATTGACAGTGGTGAATGGGCTATCAGGCCGCGTTGCGGGCGGCGGGCACTCCAACGACTTCGGCGCTTTGGGCGTTCATAATTGTGGCAGCGACGTCGGCAGCAGCGGCACACCTCAGGGCGAAACGATCGACGTAGCGCTTGGCAAACGGCTGGGTGGAATCTTCACCCATGTCGGCCTGGGAATCAGTGACAAACCCGAACACAACGTGATTTACAACTGCTCTGCCTGGGGTAAGAGCAAGCCGCTGCCAACGATTTGCCAGCCGATGTCAGCCTACGGCAATCTGTTCGGTAGCGTCGCGGGCGGAAGCTCAAAGGCCGAATTCAACGCCAAGACCAATCTGCTCGACTTCCTGCTCGACGATGTGAAGACACTTCACCGGGAAGTTCCAACCGCCGAGCGAGACAAACTCGAAGCGCATCTGTCTGGCTACGAAGAGATGCGCAACCGGCAAAGCCGCTTGAACGAGATTGAAAACACGCTCCGCGAGCAGGCGCCTGTCGTGAGCGACAAATTCAAGTCGGAAGTCGAATCAGACCGGCTCGATGCCCACTTCGACATCGCGGCTGCCGCGTTGATCGGCGGTTTGACCAATTCGGTCACACTCGCGTCGGGCGTGGGCAACCCCTATTTCAGTGTCAAGTTTACCGGACTCGGAATCGACTTCGGCAAACATGGCATCGGTCACGGCGGCAGCTACAACGGCATGACATGGGACCAGATGGCAATCAAGATTCGTGGCTTCCATTTTGAGTTGATCGCGCGGCTGATGAAGAAACTCGAAGCGGTTCCCGAAGGCGATGGCTCGATACTGGACAAGACGGTGATCGTGTACCTGTCCGATGCGGCCGAAGGTCATCACAGCCGCTGTTGGGAATGGCCGTTCGTCGTACTTGCCGGCAAGCACAGCGGCATCAAAGGCGGGCGTTACGTCGAGTATCCCTATTACGGAAACGATGGCCACCGCGAGAGGCGAAGCCTTTACCTGACCTTCTGCGCCGCCGCGAGCCGGTCATTCCAGTTGCGGCCTTCGAAGTCGTTCACAT
>CALBSZ010000209.1 GCA_937967665.1 uncultured Planctomycetaceae bacterium | reverse complement strand
CGAATAACCCACCCCGCCTCTTTTACAGAAGAACTGTTGCACTATCTGCCATTTGTCGGGTGCCTGCTAGTGACCGCAACTGCTGCTGTAGTTTCGCATCTCGAAACAACACCAATGAAGGGGCATGTAAACAACAGGACAACCGTCATTGCGTCCATTGTCGTGTCCGGGGCAGTTCTGGTGACTTGGGGATTCCGCTCGCGGTCCGAGTAGCGATGTCGGTGAAGGACCATTAGCATTCAGAAAGTGTTCGCCGCACGTCGGCGGCTGTAATCTTTACCGATTGGCAGGGCGGGCTAGCAATTGCGTGAACCGCATCGGCGAATCACGCGGATTTGCGTGGAAAGCGCCAAATCACCGCCCGGTAAGCTCTTACCTTGGACATTCGGAATCCGTGGACATGGAGCGTCTCACCAATGCGGGGAACACGATGGTCCCTGCCATCCTCTCGCTTGAGTCAAAGGGATATCTCGTCCGGTGGGAGCGAGGTGAGCGGTCGCCAGATGACGAGACTTGGTTTGCAGAAGGGCCGCTCGGCAAGTTTTGCGGCAATGATCCGGTTGAACTGCTGGGGCTCGTTGCGATGCGTGAGATGCGAGGTCCTGATTGGAAGGCGTCAGATCAACAGATAGACGAGTTCATGCACCGGTACAATTCTTAACCATTCGTTGGATCAGATGGCCGATGGAATCCACCGGCGTGGATCGCGTACGTTTTTCACGCTTCGTGCCCTTTGTCATTCGCAACGTTACAATGACGTTCGACCCCGTTTGGGTGAGTGGGTAGCTGAGCCTTGCTCGTTTTGTGCCAAACAATGAATTGTGCCAAACAATGAAACCAGGCGCAGTCCGATTCGATTTGCTTTTTGATGCCGACGAGTATCGTCGATCCGGTTTCGTTCCTTGGACTTTCTTCGCATACCCGACGAGTCTTGCCGTTGAGCATGGCTTGCCGCCTGACGATGACGTCTGCAAGCTTTTAGCTGAGATTCAGCGGCGCGGGATTGACGCTTCGATTTGGGTAAATGGAATTGCCGACGATACAACGTACTTTGCATGCCGAAAGGACGACATTGAACGGCTTCGCGATGCGCTGGAGGAACTTGAGGATTTGGGGGAAATCGAAATGGACTTTTTGAGGATGCGTTCGGATCGCCTGTTCGCGCAAGTCGCTGAAGGTGGCAGAACAGACGAGTAAGTCGCAGCCGAAGCAGTCAACGTGGCCCGCATTGCTCGGCAATGTCATCTTCTGGCCGTGAGGGATGCGCTCGTGCGGACAGTTGATATCTCAACTATCGCAATATCAGATGAAGGGAGTCTGCTGATCCAGCCTGCAGATCACGCGGATGCTAAAGCCAGGCTCTATCCATACATCTACCGAGCAGCGACCGAAGTCCGGTGGAACGAGGACCAGGCCGCGTTCTCGTCGCCGACGCCAAAGAAGTGGAGCTATGGACAATGGTTTCTACATATCCTTTCGTCGGTGAAATCCGAGCTTGGGGTCGCGCTCGTCTTGACTGATCGAACCGCGTGGTGCAACGTCCCGCCAGAGATTAGGACACTGATTCAGGCGAAATTCCAGAATGTCGCGTAACGAGAAGTTGAAGCTGGTGTTATGCAGACACCAGAGACCCACATCGAGTGCACACTTCGGGTGGTAGGATGAGGA
Source organism: uncultured Planctomycetaceae bacterium (assembly GCA_937967665.1). GTDB lineage: Bacteria > Planctomycetota > Planctomycetia > Pirellulales > Pirellulaceae > CALBSZ01. The sequence continues at coordinate 1,391 of CALBSZ010000209.1, read as the reverse complement.
CGAGAGTCGCCATAGGTCTTGCTGCTGTTTCGCTCGCCGCCGCCGGGTTACCGTGATCGTTGGCCGCAAGAGGACCGGGGATATGTGGTTGCCACGAGCCGAACTTGTTGTTGCGGGCCTGATCGAAAAGCTCACTCCGGAACAACTCGATCCGAGCCGCACTCACTCTGCGAGATTGCATGCTTTACCCATTGGTGGCAGCATGTGGGCCGACTACTATCTGCGTTCGAATGGCGAAGTGGTGATCGTCGGCGAGGACTTCCGCCACCCCGAGGTTGACAGCGTCTACTCGGACTGGAAGCGTGTTCTACCAGTCTTGGCTTGGGGTTCAGAGCGATATCCCGAGCTTCGAGAATTGCTCCCAGTCCGTGGGGAACATGCGGTCGACTGTCGCTGTCGCACAATACCATTTCTAGCCGAGAGGAAGGTTATGTGTCCCGAGTGCAGCGGACTCGGCTGGTTGACAGGCCCTCCACCAACTAACGGATGAAGTTGACCGGTGACGTCCGCGACGGAGAATAGGATCATTCCGATACCGTTGCAGGCGTTTCTGTGCCTGTACTCGCCATTTCGGCCGATTTACGAGGTTTGCCCCAGCTGAGTTCACGAGCAGGCACATGGCCCTTTGGCAATTCGATCTTGAACTCATGCCAGATCACGTCGTTTGCGATGCGCCCGGCTGTATCGACGAGAACATTACTGATGACGGCCTGGACACCTCCAATTGGTGGGGCAACAATCAACCTGGCGGAGATTTCCGGCATATCATCGACAATATATTTCCCCCGCTGAAGTCATGGAGTTCGGACGTTCTGCGCTGGGGGGCTGAAGACGCCATCCTTGTCGAGGCATTTCTTGCGGATGACACCCTGGAAGGAATCAGCGTTCGTGTTGATGTGCGTAATGCCGTTCGCGACTCTATTGCCGAACTGACGAAGTTGGCGATCGCTCTGGAGTGCCATCTTTATGTGATGGAAACTCAGAAGATCGTTGCCGCAGATGTGGATTTATTACTGTCACATCTGGCAAAGTCGAGTGCGGTGAAATTTGCGCATGACCCGAAGGGCTACGTCGAACGCATCGCTCGCGAAACCGGTGAGTAGCCACCTGTGGTACTGGAGCCGATGTCGGCGGCGATCGCTGGCCTACAGCGTTACGAAGGCGAAGATGACTGACGCTCTCGAACTCCATGACTCCTGGGTTGAGTTGTCGATGACTGACGGCTCGCTCACGCTCCACTTCTGTCCCGGTTACATTCACCACTGGGAAGAACGTGACCGTGCTTGGCACGGCGAGGGCCGCAGTCAAACCGTCGATCTGATCGTCACAGAAGGAACGCTAGAGCGCGCTGCGCGTTGATGTGGCGCGATCTGCGGAGCTTAGGTAAAATT
>CALBSZ010000208.1 GCA_937967665.1 uncultured Planctomycetaceae bacterium | reverse complement strand
AAGCGGAAGACGTGACTCAGGAAGTGTTCCTCAAGCTGCATGACCATGCCTTTAGCCGCCGCTTTCTCAAGCGTAATCGCGAGCACAACATTGGGGCGTGGCTGTACCGCACGGCCACCAACATGGGCTACAACCACATTCGCGGACGGCAGCGGCGCTGGCAGCGCAACACCATCCTGGTGCCGGACCCGCAAGGCATCCCCGGTGCCGAAAAAGAGGTGGAGAAGCGGATCGCGATCGACCCTTCGGTGACCCGGCAGGTCGTCACCACAACGCGTACCGTCGCGCCCGCATCGACCGTACGTGCTAATGGACTTCCAGCGGCGCAGCCGCTGGAGGGCAGCCGCTATGGGGGCGTGGCGGTCTACGAGGGCGATTTGCCGCGCATGGGCATGACCGACCGCGGTTCCGTTCGCCGCTAAAGAGACGCCGCATCAACGTCGCCTTTCGCAAAAACGCGTTCTTTTCGGCGAGCGGCAGAGGAGAGCCTACCTGCCCGTAGTTCCGCGACTCCGCTCGCGGAAGGCCGCGATCGGAGTCGCGGAACTACGGATAGTGGGATCCCTCGCGTGCTGGCGGCTACTTGATGGCCGAGCGGTATTAGGGGCGCCGCATACACTCGGGAAAATACCGTCCGTATGCCTTGACGGTCCTCCACATCCGGCGTTCCGGCTGATTCGGGTTCACGCTCCCTTCAGGATAATCCTTTCCGGCGTCACTTTGATCGACCGAAGTATTCCAGTCCATCAGCGTTTTCTGCAACCGAGCCGCAAGTTCGGATTGTGCCGCGGCAAGGTTGTGCGACTCGCCGGGGTCCTCGTCCAGGTCGAACACTTCTAGCGTGGTCGTCTTGCCCTTTGCATGCAGCACGACTTTGTAGTTGTTGTCAACCATCGCCAGCGATTTGTGGAACCGGAAGCAAAGCGGCTTTTCTCGGCGTTTCAGGTCGTTGTCGAACAGTTCCGTCAAACTGCGGCCGTCCTGCGGCGACAACATACTCTCCGCAGGCAAACCGACGATCTCGGCGAGCGTCGGAAATATATCCACGACTCCGGCCGGAAACGATGTGACGCGCGGCTGGGGAATTCCAGCCGGCCATTCGATGATCCCGGGCACGCGCAACCCGCCTTCATAAACACTTCCCTTGAAGCCGCGCAGGTTCCCGACCGTTCCCGGGGTGAAACCGGGAAGCCCGCCGTTGTCGCTGCAGTACCAGACCAGTGTTTCATCCGCGACGCCGCAATCACGCAGCCCGGCGCGGAGGGTCCCGATACTTCGGTCCATGGCCACGAGTTCACCGTAGTGGTTCTGTGATCGCTCGTTCAACTGCGCCAGCGCCGCTTTGTCGTCGTCGCTCGCCATCCACGGTCCGTGCGGACTGCCGTACCAGATTACGGTGAAGAACGGCGTTTCGTGTCTGGATACCTTGCGAATGAACTTCAACGCTTCGGCCACGATGATTTCCGAAGAATCGCCCATGAACTCTTCGAAGTCCCCGCCGCGACTGAGGATCGGGTTGCGATCGAAGAAGTTGGTGACGGACAACCAGGTGTCGAATCCAAATGCTCCCGGATGATGCGTGTCGGTTTCCAGGATCGGCACCCCCGGTCCGCGCAAGCCGTTGAGATGCCACTTTCCGAAATGACCGGTCGCATAGCCCGCCTTTCGCAGGGCCTGAGCAACGGTGCGCTCCTGATCGCGCAGCGCATAGCCGTGGCTGTAGACGCCCGTGCGATCGTGCGTCCGTCCCGTGAGCACACTGGCCCGCGTCGGACTGCAGACCGGCCCGCCCGCATAAAAGCGATCGAACCGCAATCCGTTCGCGGCCATGGCATCCAGGTTCGGAGTCTTCAAGACGGGATGATTGTAATAGCCCGTTTGCCCCCAACCCTGATCGTCCGCCATTACCAGAACAATGTTGGGGCGTCTGCTCGTCTGCGCGGCAGCCGCCGCGGGACCGCAACGTGGCACAATCCATGTGGCTCCCAGGATCACGGTTAGCATGAACAGTGTCTGATAGCGGCAAGCCTGCAGGCGTCGTCGGCAAAGCGACGCTCGCGCGCCGCGACTCGTGGGTAATCCTAAATGCGCAAACATGTGCGGTCCTCGATAACGACAGTTCCGTGAACGGTATCAATCGATCCTGCGACACTAACTGGACAGCGCCAGGTTTGCGGCAATCCGCGAAAATACAAGCACGCAGCGCGAGCAAGGGAATGCGGTCGAAAGTTACCCACTCGCCGGCGCTTCGAGCTTGTATGAGGACGGAACCTGGCGCCGTCGGGCTAGTTTTAGTTGTTGGGCGGACTTGCAACAAGCGTGTTCCCGGAAATATCATTCTCCAATCGAGACTCGACTGGATCAACGCGAAGATCAACGCGAAGATCAGCGCAGCCCACCGGAATCCGCTGCTGGGTGTACAAATCAAGCTCGTGCCCAATAAATAAACGGCGTTTTCAATCAACAACCGAGTTCACAGTCACGAACGATTTCGTGTAGAATATGACTAGGTTCTGTTTTACAACCGGGGAAGGGTGGCTGTGGTGGAGCGAAGCGACCCCACAGAACCTTGGATTCCGGGGGCTCGCTTCACTCGACCCCGGCCACCCATGACAACAACGCGAGTTTTAAAACAAAGACTACTGCTACAGCGCATGGACAGACAAAAGGGGACTGGCTCGGTGATACAAACGGTTACCAGCTCGACAATCACGTCGCGTCCGCCGTGCCTGTCCCCTTTTTTCGCAGGCCACCAGTGACATTGTGCCGCGAAAGGGGACAGGCACCATCGATCCACTGGGTTTTCCGGGACGAGCCAAACACAACGATGGAGCCAGTCCCCTTTTCGCTACCGTCAACCCTGCGCTGTAGTACTAGCCCCCCGACGAATACTCGCCAACAGCACTCCGCAATTCGCGCCCTCAGCGGTAACGCTGCTGGCTTCGCAATCACGCCAAATGGACTTTGTTTACATTTTGCTCAAGGCGAATCATGAGAAAGCACAAGCTTGAAGCCCGCCGCCGACTCGATGCGATCCACAGCGACGGGATAAGCCGCATGCAAATCGCCGTTGCCGTTATCCTCGGCGGCTGCATCCTGTTGCGTTCCGCCGCTGCGGAGCCTGTTTCATTTGAGACGGACGTGCAGCCGATCTTCCAGAAACATTGCATCAAGTGCCATGGCCCCGACAAGCAGGAAAGCGATTTGCGCCTCGATCGTCGGGCGTCCTTGTTGCGCGGCGGCGACTTTGGCGAGCCTTCCATACTTCCAAACAAGGGCGACGAGAGTTTCCTTGTGCAGGTCGTCGCCGGGAAGAACCCGGACCTCACCATGCCGCCAGAAGGGCCTCGCCTAACCGATCAAGAAGTTGCCATCATTCGAACCTGGATCAACGAAGGGGCGAAGATGCCGGACGCGCTGGCGGGAGGGGATCCCGCGGACGCCGACCGGGACCACTGGTCGTTTCAGCCGGTCGTCAAGGCGGCACCGCCATCGACAGCAAGTTCCTTTACCGGAAACGCGATCGATGCCTTCGTCGTCGACAAACTCGCCGCCCACGATTTGCAGCCGTCGCGCCCCGCGGAACGACTTACCAAGATCCGCCGGTTGTACCTGGTCATGCACGGCCTGCCTCCCACTCCCGAACAGCTGCAGCGATTCCTCCGTGACGATTCCTCAAACGCGTGGCAGCGCACCGTCGAAGAAGTACTGAAAAGCCCCCGTTACGGCGAACGATGGGCGCGTCACTGGTTGGACCTAATCCGTTTCGGCGAAACTCAGGGTTTCGAGACAAATCGGGAGCGCCCCAACGCCTGGCCCTTTCGCGACTATGTCATTGAGTCATTCAACGACGACAAGCCTTACGATCAATTCGTCCGCGAACAAATTGCCGGTGATGCCTTGGGCGCGCCGATCGGGACCGGCTTCCTCGTCGGCGGACCCTATGACGTAGTGAAAGGGGGCGGTGACCTGGCCGTGGTCCAGCGCATGAACGAACTGGACGACATGATCAACACGACCGGCACCACGTTTCTGGGTCTGACTCTGGGTTGCGCTCGCTGCCACAACCACAAGTTCGATCCTGTCACTCAAACCGACTACTATGCCATTCAGGCGATTTTCGCCGGCGTGAATCACGGCGATCGCACGCTGCCGACGACACCCGAAATGCAACAGCGGATCGCGGCGCTCGACGACGAGATTGCCGACCTGACACAAAAGCTGACGCGATTCCTGCCCCGCCAACCACAGGCTGTTGCGACAGCAGCGCCGGCCACGCGGCCACAGGTCAACCCGCAAGGCAATGTGGAACGATTCGAGCCGGTACTCGCAAAGTATGTGCGATTCAGTATCGACGCGGTAAGTAGCAGCCAGCCATGCATCGACGAGCTCGAAATATTTGTGACTGGCCAGAATGTGGCCCTGGCCCGCGACGGCGCGACGGCCACGGCATCCGGTTCTCTTTCCGGTTACGACATTCACAAGCTGGAGCACATCAACGACGGCAAGTACGGCAACTCGCACAGCTGGATCTGCGACAAGCCGCAAGGTTGGGTTCAAATCGAACTGCCGCAGCCCGTACGGATCGACCGCATCCAATGGGCCCGCGATCGCGAAGGAGCGTACAGCGATCGCCTGGCGGTGCAATATCGGATTGAATGCGCGACCAGCCTGGACGATTGGCAACTGATTGCCAGTTCGCGGGACCGCCAGCCGTTTGACGGGAAGTCATCAAAACCAGCGAAGCCGGTTTACGACTTCAGCGGATTCCCCGAACAGGATGTCGCGCAGGGCAAGCAGTGGCTGGCGCGAATCGAATCCGCACGCAGCGAGAAATCGAACCTGCAAAACGCGAACAAAGCCTATGTGGGTAATTTCTCGCAGCCGGGAGCGACCCACCGACTCTATCGCGGCGAACCGGATCAACGGCGCGAGGTCGTTGGCCCTGATGCCGTGGCGGCGCTCGCGTCTCTGGAACTCGAAGACAACGCGCCCGAACAGCAGCGGCGATTGGCGCTGGCCGAGTGGATTGCAAGTAAACAGAATCCCTTGACGGCCCGTGTCATGGTCAACCGCATGTGGCAGCATCATTTTGGCGAAGGCATGGTCGACACGCCCAGCGATTTCGGTGCGAACGGCACACGGCCAACGCATCCGGAGCGGCTCGACTGGCTGGCTGCCGAGCTCATGGAAAACAACTGGTCGCTCAAGCATATCCATCGGTTGATCTTGTTGTCCGACACCTGGCAGCAGGACAGCCGTCCGCGTGCCGACGCCGCAGCCGTGGACGCCGCGTCGCGACTGCTCTGGCGATTCCCGCCGCGACGCTTGGAGGCCGAGGCGATTCGGGACAGCATTTTGGCGGTTTCCGGCGTTTTGGACCTGCGCATGGGGGGGCCGGGTTTCAGCGCCTTCGAAGTCCAATTGGAAAACGTCCGTCACTACTTCCCGAAACAGAGCTACGGTCCCGAAGACTGGCGGCGCATGATCTACATGACCAAGGTTCGCCAGGAGCAGGATTCGGTGTTTGGCGCGTTCGATTGCCCAGACGCGAGTCAGGTAGCGCCGAAGCGAAGCCGCTCGACAACGCCGTTGCAGGCGTTCAACTTGCTCAATAGCACGTTCGTGCTGCAGCAGGCCGCGTTGTTTGCGGAGCGGCTGGAGTCGGCGGCGCCGGAGCCGGATGCGCGCCGCGCCGCGCTGGCGTTCGAACTGGCGTTTGGTCGTCCGGCGGCGGCGGACGAAGCGGAAGCGGCCGCGGAATTCGCCGCGGCACATGGCTGGCCGGCATTGTGTCGAGCGTTATTCAATGCCAACGAGTTTGTCTTTGTACCGTAGGCAGTTTCGTCTCGTAGATAGAAGAGCAGTCAAGAGGATTCGACGCGATTTTCTGAACCAGTTGTCCACGGGCCTCGGCGGCATCGCCCTGGCCAATCTACTTCACGACGACGGGATGCTGGCCGCGGAGCCGATCCGGCCGCGGATCGTACCGGCACAACCGTAAGCGGCGCGCGACGCCCATTT
>CALBSZ010000207.1 GCA_937967665.1 uncultured Planctomycetaceae bacterium | reverse complement strand
GTGGCCACCATGCTGGCCTCCTAATTGTGTGGTCTGGCCGCGGGCGGGATGTTTGTGCCCGGCTATCTGCCGTTATTCTTCCATCGCCCGTTGCTGATCGTCACCACGATCCTGGCGGCGCTGATCACGTATGCCATCGTTCGCGGCCTTTCCAAGGTAATGATCATCTATGGCAAACGCCGTACGACCATGATGATCCTGATCGGTTTCCTGCTCGGCGCGGGCATACGCCTGGCAGCCCAATCGATATGGGGACCTAGCGATGACGATGCGTTCGTGAACGCTGCGGATTTCTCCGTCATCGGTTTTATCATCCCGGGTTTAATCGCGATCTGGATCGATCGGCAAGGAGTCTGGGAGACGTTGAGTATCGTATTGACGGCGAGTGGTCTTGTGCGGCTGTTGCTGGTCATGTTCGGATTGGAGCTGATGGCATGAAGGAACTCTATTGGACGCGTCGCAAAGTACCACGTCACGCAGTCCTCCTGGTCGCTTTGCTGACGTGCCTTTCCGTCGCGGCGGTCGAACTGTTTCGGCAGCAGGTGAGACAGCCCAACTACGCCACAAAACTCGCCGCCACCGAACTGGCCTTGAAGGCCATGCAGTGCCTCCGGCAGGAACGTGAACGACGAGGCTATCCGGTCGATCTCACGGTCGACCCGGCGGGAACCGGACTGGTCGGCGCCGAAGTGACGCCGGTCACCAGCATTGCGGGACATCTGGGGGCGAAACAAGCGTCGGTCAATCCAAACTTTGCCGCGGTCGCGGTCGAGATGCTTGCGGAGGCCGGGGTTCAATCGGGCGATGTCGTCGCGGTCGGTTGTTCCGGTTCGTTTCCCGCCATCAACACCTGTGTTTTCGCAGCGCTGGAAACCTTGGAAGCACGGCCGATTGTGATTTCCAGCGTGACGAGTTCCCAGTACGGCGCGAACCTGCCGGACTTCATGTGGCTGGATATGGAACGTGTCCTGTCCGACCAGGAACGGATCTCCTTTCGCAGCGTGGCCGCTTCCCGAGGCGGATATGAAGACCGCGCCATCGGGATGTCCGAGGATTCCCGCCGCCTGCTGGAACAAGTTGTCTCGCGCAACCAACTGCCGCTGATCGATGCGGATTCCTTCACGGATTCGGTGGATCAGCGGATGGCCCTCTACCGGCAGTACGCGGAAACTGCGACGATCCAGGCCTATATCAACGGGGGGGGCGGTACGGTATGCGTCGGCAGAAGCCTCGGCAAGAAGCTGATCCGTCCCGGCTTGAATTTGCGACCTCCAACCGGCTCTGGGGACGTGGATGGGGTGATGTACCGCTTCGTACGCCAGCAGACCCCGGTCTTGCACTTTGGCCAAATCAACGCATTGTGCCAGCAGTACGGACTGAAGACACCCCAGGATCGACTCGCCGAGGTCGGAGCCAGCAACGTGTTTGTCCGTCGAGATTACAATCGCTGGCTGGCCGGGGCCACGTTCCTGTTGATTGTGGGCGTGATTACCGTCTTTGCCCATCGTGTGTCGAAAGCGCCCGCCGCGTCGGACACTGCGGAGATCCCGGCCGCAACAGGTTTAGAGGAAACCAAAGCGGCCTCAGCGGGCTTCTGAAAAGAAGCGTTGCTCCAGTTGCGACCTTCCTTCCCGCGAGTAGTATTCCACCAGTTCGATGCGCAACTGGCGTGGCGTGACGGTCCCCGCCAGCCACTTTTGATACAACGCATCATGCCGTTGGCGAAAACGCTCCAGAGCTTCACTCTGTTTTGCGTCGGCGTCTGGCGGCGCCGACACGGGGGTCATTAAGGCGCGGCGCGCGCTCAAGAACTCGTCGCGGCTGCCAAAGGCGATTTCGTCCAGCGACTCGACCACCGCCGCCGCTTTCGCTGCTGTTTCGAGATCGGTGGCTTCGCTGACATCGTTGGCCGCAGCCAGGGCACGCGCCAGCAGCGGATTGTCTTTCGACATCCGAGCCAGCGTCTCGCGCAGCCGCTGGTAGGCGGTCGGCGACGGCCGCAGGTCTTGGTGAATCATGCAATGCGCGAAATGATCAAATACCGACTCGCTGATTTCCCGCGCGGGACTGTACATCGGCTCGCGCTGCCCGACGATCTGCAGGCGAGGCGAAAAGAGAGCTCCGGTGGGCGAGACAAAATCGTCGCCGATCGAAAGTCCCAGCTTCTGAAGGTTCGCCGCACACTTTCCACCGGCGGCCTGCTCCGGCAAGGCAAAGAACTGCTCCAGCGGGACACCCGTCTCCTGGGCACACAAAATGAGGAATCCGGCGCAGTACGTATGGATTTCACGACCGGACAGCGGCTGGCCCTTTTCTTGGATGACTCGCTGCGTGCGAAAATTCAAGTCGAACCGGCACGGATTACCGATCACCTGCCGCGCCACATCCGCCATCTTCCTGCCGACCGCGGGATCTTCATGCCTCAAGAACGTGTAATGAAGAGTGCGCTGCAGGAAGAGATCGACGTTGGTCGCGGGAATGTGACGGCCCTTTTCGGGCAGGTCGACAATCACGAAGCGACGGATGCCGTCCACTCCCGTCTCGGCCGCAACCACGCCTACGTGCGTAAACAATCCCGGCGACAAGTCGCTGAACAAGTTGTACGGAGACGGATTACGCATCAGTAACCAGTCCCCTTCACGAATGTCGAAACCGTTACAACGAAACAGCGCACCGTTGGCGCCCCGGTCGCGGCGCTGTCGCAGTTCGGTCAGCAGTTCCCGGCGTTTGACCCGCGCCACGCGATTCAATTCCGTAATCCGCAGGCCGCCGACGATATCCCCGAGCTCGTTCGCCGTGATCACCGGTTTTGGCAGCGTGGGATCGCTGCCGGGACGCTCGTCTTGCGGCAGTCCGATCTGCCAGATCACGTTCGCGGCGATCAAGGTCAGCGCCGCCGTCTGGCCGGGTTGTCGCACGTACGCGGCCAGGTCCGGCAGCAGGTCGGCCTGGTTCGCGGCGGCCATCAACTTCAACACCTTCAGCTTGATTGCGTCTGGGAACTTGATTGCCTCCGGAAGCGGGGCGGTATTTTCCCCGGCGAGCGGGTCGAACAAGACGTAGCTGACAACCGCGGCCCCAATCGACGACCGGTATTCTGTCAGCAAGTCGACGTACTGGTCGAAAGCGGCAAGATCCGCTTCGACAGCATACGTGGACTGATCGACGACGTCGCGCAGCAGGTACCGCAACCGTCCGGAAAGGTCGATCAACCGCGATGTCGTCAGCAGCAGCGCATTCGCTTTTTCCTGGCGCGATGCGGCGGGTTCGTACAGGTGCAGCCGGCCGCGGAGGCCCAGGACCTTATCCAACAACCGGTCAACGGACGCTTTGAGTTCCAGCAGCTTTCGGTTCGTCGCGATGATTTCGGCAGGCGACGCGTCGGCGAAACCGTCGGACATCGCCGCCGCCCACGCCTCGACTTCCACCGCCAGGCGAGCGACTTCGGCGGCCCGATCGCTGCTGAGATCGTCAACGGAATCGGCGACGAGTGCCGCAAGCCGATCAAGCGGACTTTCGGACGCGGCAGGCAACTCGCTGGCGGCGCAAGCAATCAGCAAAAACGTAGTGGTCGTGATTCGCGCGAACATGATGAGACTCGTAGGAAACCGTGCCATCACGAATCGTAATCCAACCGTGACCGCGAATACAGAGCGCACGGATCAAAGTCGCCAGGAAACGGCGAGCAGGATCAGTAGAATGATTCCCATGAAGCCCGTAATCCAAACCCCCGCGCGTACCGCGTGATTGAGGATCGGCCCCATCAGTTCATGTCGCGTGGCACCGTAAACCAGGCTGACGACAACGATCAGCGGCAAGTAGTACCACAGGTGGTTGGGGGCGGAGGCCAGCAGCAGAGCGAATGTCATCATGGGCGAGGTTACTTGGGGTTCGGCGGCAAAGGGGTTCGGCGGGAAAGGGGATCGGCTATGCGCCCGACGCCCGTTCATCATCGGGAGGCGGCTTGTCTTTGTCCTCCTCTTCTTCAGCCACGAACGGGCCGGCGTAGGCGTCATAAATCGCCAGGATGTTAAGCAGTCCCGCGATCATCGTGTACAGTGTCCCAAACTCGAAATAGGCATGATGTTCCAGGTTCCAGCGAGCCAGATCGTCGTCTCCGCGCGGATTGACATCGCGCGGCGGTGCCATCATGTCATCCAGGATCGGTTCGCCGCCAGAACGCACGTTGGCCGTTTGAATCAGCGCGGGCAACGCGGGAATCCCGACGCCCACTTGAAACGCGTACTGCCAGCGCCGATCTCCCTCGCGCCACGAAGCGTAAACGGCATGTCCACCTCCCATGGCCAGGCCGAAGACATACGTGCTCAAAATGCACACCATGAACACGACGCCCTTCGCGTACCGCCGCTGATACAGATGGCCGGCTCCCGGAATGAGCCATGCCAGCAGCGCGCCCAGGTAGGGATTTCTGAGGTCAACTTCGATAGAATCGTCGACGACGATCGATTTTTCAGAGGTTTGCGACATGAACGATCTTCGCGGGTACGGCAAATGGAAGCCGCCTATTCTAGCTAACTTTGACGCGGAAACCAGAGTAGTTTCGGAACCGGCCGCGATCGAGTCGGATTCCTCAAACGGCTCGACCGCTGCTATTCGCCCTGGGATGGACAGGCTTGGAAAATGACGAAACGATATTTTTCGGAAACGCCCATTGCGGGTTCGCGTGCGGTCCTTGTCGACCAGGAAGCACACCATTTGAAAAACGTGATGCGTGCCCGGCCAGGCGAGCAGATCACATTATTCGACGGTAGCGGAAAGGAATTTGTCGCCGCCATCACGGAAATCGGCCGTAGCCAGGTCCAACTGGAAGTGCTCGGCGCGGAAGCGGTCGATCGCGAATTGCCGTTCCAGCTGACCCTTGCCGTCGCCTTGCCGAAGGGAGATCGCAGTCGCTGGCTGATCGAAAAATGCACGGAACTGGGTGTTACAAAGCTGGTCCCCCTGATCACGGATCGCGGTGTGGTTCAGCCGGCGGGCAATGTCCTGAATCGGTTACAGCGCGCGGTCATCGAAGCGTCCAAGCAGTCGGGCCGCAACCGGCTCATGGAAGTCGCGGCACCGCAGCCATGGTCGCAGCTGGCGGATGGTGATTTCGAACAGACGCAGCGCTGGGTGGCTCATCCCGAAGACGCCGCGGCGGCGGCACCATTCGCCCCCCACGGCGACATCCTCATCGCCATCGGACCCGAAGGCGGCTTCACCGACGAGGAAATCCAACTCGGACTCGCCCACGATTGGCGGTTGCTATGTCTGGGACCTCGGATCCTCCGCATCGAAACCGCCGCCCTCGCCGCCGCCACACTCGCCGCAGGGGGCTGATGGAGAAGTCGATTTACAGCGCGTTTCGCGTAAGTGAAGCGGTTTTTTCGCCAATTGACGCCGTGATTTACAGCGCCGGAGGTGAAAAACTGGGGGCTCGCTGCGCTCGGCCCCAGCCACGCTTGGTTTTGAGCAACTTCTTCAGCGCTCGCCGCTTGCCAGGCGTAGAGAAACAGCCGGAAAGCCAGGCCCGCCAAGGAACTCAGGTGGCGCGGGAAAATCCGAACCACTCGAGGTGACGGCGGGGACAGAATTGCAGTTCGTGATCCCGGCAATAGGGTTCCAGCCAGGAGGTGATTTCCTGGATGCCAGCAGGATCCGTCCCCTGCGGCATCAGCAACACGCGCCGGCGGTCCAGGAAGGACAAGTCCCGCAGGTATTCCGCGATTTCGTCGCAATCGCCTGGCTGGTCCACCACAAACTTGATCTGGTAGTCGTGATCCGCGACCAGTCGCCGAATCACTTCCGGCCGGTGCCGAGTGGCCTCGTGACGCGCGTGCCATTTGGGAAACGAAGCGACCGCCGGCGCCGAATTACTCAGCTTCGGGCTGATCGACATGAGATCGCATTCCAGCGGCAGATGCAGTGTGCCCGCCGTTTCGATCGTGATGTGCAAGTGCCGTTCGCGTAAACCGCGGCACAAGGGAATCAGCTCGGCAAACAACATCGGCTCGCCGCCCGTCAGGACAACGTGACGGATGTCGAATTCGGCGACCTGCTTCAGGATGTCATCAACCGAACAGTCGTCCCCTTCAGGCTCCCACGACGTATACGGCGTATCGCAGTACCAGCAGCGCAGGTTGCAACCGGACGTGCGCACGAAGACGCTTTCGGTTCCGGTCAGAAACCCTTCTCCTTGCATCGACTTGTAGATTTCTGCGATTCGCACGCGCCGGTTTCCTGTCAGCAAAGCAGTTCGCGGCTCCCCTTTCGACGATCACTGCATCATGGCAGAATTTGATCCCAGCGAAAAGGAGCAATGCCATGTCCGACAACTTCCGCGACGTCCTGGAAACCTTTGAAAATCAGCATCCGGGTCGCGATTACAGCATCGAAATCATCTGCCCGGAATTCACCTCGGTCTGCCCCAAAACGGGTCAGCCTGATTTCGGGGTGCTGACCGTGACTTACGTGCCGGAGGCCAGGTGCGTTGAGCTGAAGAGCCTGAAAATGTATCTGCAGCAGTTCCGCAATGAAGGCATTTTCTATGAAAACGTGACGAATCGGATTCTGGACGACCTGGTGGCCGTGCTGCAACCACGCCGCTTAAAACTGCTGGCCCAATTCAGCGCTCGCGGAGGGATCACCACCAATGTGACGGTCGAGCACACGGCGAGCGGCTGAACTCCCTTCGTTTCCAGTCCAGTCCTGTTATACTGCAGGAGTCCCCTCTCGGCACTCGACAGGCTTCTCATCATGTTGCGCACCCGCGGATTCACACTGGTCGAATTGTTAGTCGTCATCGCCATTATCGGCATCCTGGTGGCGTTGCTGCTGCCGGCGGTGCAGAGCGCTCGCGAAGCGGCGCGGCGCGTGGAATGCGTGAACCACATGAAGCAACTGTGCCTGGCGCTGCACGACCATCACGATACGAAACGCTATCTACCTCACGGCAATTACAACTACATCGACAGCACTTTTTCCACGCCGCCGCCCTACAACAACACTCAGGACCGGCGCTGCTGGATGCACGATACACTTCCCTACCTGGAACAAGATGCTCTGTTCGATCGCTGTGAAAAGCACATGCGCACTGGTGCCAGCGCGCTGGCCTTTCCGGAATCGGATGCCGTCATTGAAGTACTACTCTGCCCGTCCGACATGCACACGGTGAAACGCCATACCTTCTGGGGCGGCATCGGCACACCTACGCAAGGCTTTTCCGGAAACCTGATCGTGTGCGCCGGCGACGATTACTTCAATTCCGGCGGCGTGGTGAATAGCGCTCGCCTCAACGGCCTGTTCTTCGCGCAGTCCAAGGTGCGGATGCCGGAAATCACCGACGGCGCTTCGAATACGGCCATGGTGAGCGAATTGATTCTGAGTCCGGATACATCGTCGCACGATATTCGCGGCCGCTACTACAATCCGGCCCACGGCGGCGTGCTGTTCAGCACGCGTATCCCGCCGAACACGATGGTTCCGGACCGGTTCAACTGGTGTTCCAGCACGCCGGTGAAACGCGCGCCTTGCATCTGGGTGGGAACCAACATGTTCGTTTCGCCGCGCAGCTACCACAAAGGCGGCGTGAACCTGGGAATGGCCGATGGTTCTGTCAAGTTCCTGGTCGATACGGTCGAACAAAACGTTTTCAAAGCATCCGGGAGTCGGGATGGTGGTGAAACAATTGGCGATTTCTAGTGCCGTTGCGGCAGCTCGAATGGGGCAGTGCGCTCCCTGGCTCGTGGTCCTGATGCTGTTCGCCGGCTGCCAGCCGTCCGGACCGCATACGGTCCCCGTGTCGGGCACGGTTCGCTGGGACGGAGCGCCGCTGGCAAGCGGCGACATCCTGTTCCACCCCGTGGACGGCGGCGGCGTTCCCGACGCCGGGAAGATCACCGACGGCCAATTCACCGTCGACGTCAAACCGGGCATGAAGAAGATCGCCATCTATGCCACGCGTTCCACGGGTGAAGTCGACCCGACCATGGGCGCGGCGGCGCAGGAGCAATTCATTCCCGCGCGGTACAACGACACCACGGAGCTGACGCAAAACATCCTCGACCAGCCCACGTCGGGCCTGGTGTTCGAACTCGTGCCGTAGCCAACAACCGCTCACGCGGCCTCAGCTGATATGCGCTCCCTGGGCTTCGACGTAGACGGCGTAAACCGACTGGCTGGCGGTCATGAACAAGCGGTTTCGCTTGCGTCCGCCGAAGCAGACATTCGAGCAAATCTCGGGGAGCAGGATCTGACCGATGCGAACGCCATCGGGCGCAAACACGTGGACGCCGTCGTAGCCGTCGCCCACCCAGCCCGCGCTGGCCCAGACGTTGCCGTCGGTGTCGCAGCGAATGCCATCGGCGAACCCCGCTTGGGTTTCGCCTTCCACTTCCAATTCCATTGAGGCGAAGACGCGGCCATTGGCCAGCCTGGTACCGCCAACCACATCCCACACACGGATCACTTTATCGGCCTCAGGATAATGGGACGCGCCGGTATCGGCCACGTACAGTCTCTTGTAGTCCGGCGAAAAGCAGAGGCCGTTGGGCTTGTAAATATCGTCCGCCACCTGAGTAATCTGACCACTGGCATCAACGCGATAAATAGCTTCCTTCTGGTGCGGCTGCACGGACTTGTTGTCCGCCTTCTGGCCTTCGTAGTGCATCAGGCTGCCGTAGCCGGGATCAGTAAACCAGATCGCGCCGTCGGCCGGATGCACAACGGCATCGTTGGGAGCGTTGAATTCCTTGCCGTTAAACCGATCGGCAATGACCGTGACGCTGCCGTTGTACTCGTAGCGGACCACGCGGCGGTTGCCGTGTTCGCACGAGATCTGGCGGCCCTGATAGTCGAACGTGTTGCCGTTACTGTTGCCCGAAGGATGGCGGAACGTACTTACATGGCCATCGTCCTCAAGCCACCGCAGCTGCACGTTGTTGGGAATGTCGCTCCACAGCAGGTACCGCCCCACACCATTCCACGCAGGACCTTCGGCCCAGAGCATGTCCTTGCTGTGATAGATCCGACGAATCGGCGTGTTGCCAAGCTTGTATTTATTGAAGCGTTCATCCAACACCACGATGTCCGGGTCGGGATAGCGCTGAGGCGGCGCGTTCGGACCGTAATCCCGCGCCCAGCCGCAGGTGGCCGCGCCGGCAACCAGGGCCGCCGCCCCCGATAAGAATGTGCGACGCGGGAGGTTCAGGTTTTGCGAATTGTCGGACTTGGACGACGATGCGAATACGGATTGGTTTCGGATACTGGACATGAATCACGGGCCCTCGTGGAGATCGTAAACAATACTTGAAAATCAGGTGCCACTATGGCGGTTTGAAAACCGAATTGCAAGCAATCCCGCCCGCGACGCCGCCGGCAATCGCGGATTCGCCTGACAATCACACTTCTGATACTTAGAACCGAAAGGCTGGACCACCATGTTGAGAATCGCCGTGCGTAGTATTGCCCTTGGATTCTGCCTGCTGCTGGGCGTGACCTGCCAGGCTGGCGAACCAGGTTGGAACGGGACCATCATTGCTCAGGGCGCGGAAAAGGCGAGGATCGAAGCGA
>CALBSZ010000206.1 GCA_937967665.1 uncultured Planctomycetaceae bacterium | reverse complement strand
CCTTGGATTCCGGGGGGCTCGTTTCACTCGACCCCGGCCACCCTTTATAACAACGCGAGATTTAAAACAAAGCCTAGTGCGATTCGCACTAGTTGCGATCGACGAACATACTGCCGTTGTCGGCGACGCCGAACAGAGGACGCGTGTGGTCGTGGCCGTAGGCTGTGCGGCGACCGGGATACCAGACCAGGCTGAGGCCGATGTTCCAGGATTCGCCGATGTTGCCTCCGGCTCCGGTCGCTTCTTCCGGCAGCAGGTAGCTGAAGCCCGCGTCGAGTGCCGCGCGATCGGAAAGCGGTAGCCTGAAGTTCGCCCCGATCAAGGCATCACTTTCGCCCGAGAAACCGGCGAATACCCTGCCGTTCGCGCCGCATTCGTTAAAGCGGTGGCGATAGAAAAAGGCGTAGATATCCGTCGCTTGGAACACTTCATTTTGCACGCCGTCGGTCAGCGTTACCGTGGGAACGGTGTCGCGATTGGTACCCGCGTTGAACCAGAAGCCGAGTTCATGGCGGCAGGGGTAAACCCAGCTCACCTCGCCGCGCAGTTGAACGATATCGCCGTTGAAGTACCAGTCGTCATGCAGGTAGTCCAGGACGAGCCCGCACTGGACGCCGTAGTCGCAGCGGCGGAAGACACCACCGGTCAGGAACAACTGATTTCGATTGTCGTCGGTGAAATCCGCTCCCGAAAAGTTGCTGTGCGTGGCGCGGAAGCCGATCTGGCTGCCGAGCTGCCCGCAGGGACCACCGGGAAAGGCGAAGCCCCAATTGGCACCCTCGTGGAAACCAAAACTGCCCGTGCTGCCTCGATTGGTTGGTCCTGTGAAGCCTTGCACGCCCCCAAACACCTCGACGCAATCCAGCGGCAGCGTTGGGATGGGGATTTGGATCCAACAGCACATGGGACAGCTGCAGGACCCGCAACCGCCGGACGCGCAAGTGGCCGTGCAACCATCGTCGTCGCAGCCCGTACACGCGTCCGCCGTGCACATGGCGGTGGTCGTCATCTGATCCGCGTGCGACGGCAGTTCGACGTCCTGCGGTAGTGGGATCATGGTTTCAGGACCCTGGCGGACGGTGGTTTGTCGATGCACCTTCCGCTGACCGGGAACGTAGCCGCGTGCGTGCAATTGAGGCGGAAACAGGCCGAACGTCGTCAGTCGTGATACCGGCCCGGACCTGCCAGTCGTTTGGGCGGACGCCGCGTGTGCCGAACACAGCGTTACCAAGATCAGGGGAATCATCCAGCCGGATCGTCCGCGAAAAGTCGTATTCATCTGCTTATGTCCTATTGATGCCTGCCTGCCACACAGCTCTCACCCTTTGGAGAAGCGTGATAGCGACATCATCGGACACCTTACAATCCGAACTTTCGTCAAAATCGGAATAATCCGAAAACTGGCTGTATCTTGCCTATGTTCACATTCGCTGCCGGCGGGAGGGGGCAGCTACGAATGGGACAGCGCGGCGTTTGCGGAAATCCGCCAAAATCCGAGCGCGCAGGGCGAGCACGAGTTATCCGGTCGTAAGTTACCCAATCCCTTGCGCTTCGAGCTTATAAGCGACGGAACTTGGCGCTGTCGGACTAACTGTTCGCCATCCCGGGTGGCGTGCAGAGTTCAATGGCGTGTCCATCGGGGTCAGTGACATAGATCTGATAGGCACCATCGGGCCGCGTCCGCCGCGGTTCGTAGGCGATTCCGTGCTGCTGAAAATACTGTTCCCAGGTGTCCATGTCGTCGACCATCAGCGCGTAGTGATTGCCGCGACTGGCCGAGACGACGGACGCCGTTCTTTCGCCGATAAGATGAAGTTCCTGTGTCTCGCCCAATTGAAACCAGGCTCCTGGAAAGTCGAAGGCGGGTCGCGGTATGGCCTTGAGTCGCAACACCTTTTCATAAAACTCGCAACTGCGTTGGACATCGTGAACATGGATGGCGACATGGTCCAGCTGGGTGATTTTCATGGCGAGGAGCGTCTCCGATGGGCAAGAGGCTGGGGGCTTCAAGACGAAACTTCGGGAATATTGTAGTGGAACCGGCACCTTTCCCGCAATTTACGTCTGGCGTAGGACCGGTGTTCTTTGGCACAATAAATGTAGCGAAGGTTGTTACTTCGCAACGCATCATGGCTTTTTGACCGCCTACTGCCTGGGACCTCATGGATCGTTTGTACACCGTTATCGCGATATTGGTGTTCTTTTTCGCTCCGCATCTTCATGCGGGCGAGAGCCGCGAAGCCAGTCCGGCTCCGTCCGCGGAACAGATCCAGCGCTGGGTGCGCGACTTGAATGCCAAGCAGTTTGACCGTCGCAAGCGTGCCATGGAGTACCTTACCGCGGCGGGAGAACCGGCGGTCGAGCCGGTCGCGCGCGTCGTGCGCCGCGGAAGCCTGGAAGCGGCCACACGCGGGATCCACGTGCTGCAAACGCTATCATTGAGTGGCGACGATGCAACCGAACTCGCCGCGTCATCAGCGCTGACCTCGATTGCCTTGGAAAAGCAGAATTCGGCGGGCCAGCAATCGCGCGCGGCGCTGCAGTTGGTCCGCGGTCTCTGGCACGACCGCGCGCTGGAAAGGCTTGAGCCGCTGGGGGTCCGTGTCCATGTCCGCGAGTATCCGTTCGGTTTTGAATTGCATACGGAAACCATCGTCGAGATCGACAAGACGTTTTCCGGCGACTTGAGCGATCTGGATCAGCTCGGGCGTCTAACGAGTATCGACTACCTGACGATCGAAGGCGCGCAGGTCACGGACGCGTGGCTTGAACGCCTGGCCCGCTTCGATCGACTTGAGAATCTGATTGTCAAACGCGCGTCCATCACGAATGCCGGCATCGCTCGCCTGGCCGACGCCAAGAGCATCCGCGGACTGAGCCTGATGTACAATCCCGTCGATGACCAATGCGTCGACGATTTGAAGACCATGCACACGCTGGTGTACCTCCGCGTCTATGGCGGCAAGATCACGCGGGCGGGAGCGGACGAATTGGTTCGCGGGTTGGCGACCACACGCGTGGACTATCGCCGCGGCGCGTTCCTGGGCGTTGGCTGCGCGCCGCATCCCCTGGGCTGCCTCATCACCCAGGTTCACGAACCGAGCGCGGCGCACGACGCGGGTTTTCTTCCCAACGATATTCTGGTGAAGTACAACGGCGAACGGGTACCGGATTTCGAAACGCTGACGGCCATGATTTCCGAGAACAGCAGCGGCGAAAAAGCCACCGTGGAACTCCTGCGCGGCGGCCAATCGCTTTCCAAGAACGTGGTACTCGGCGAATGGGAGTGAGTTGAATAACCGTTACCTTTGTATTCTTTCCACCGTTTTCAGGGGGGCGGCGACGATAGCATTTGCAGTGCCGTTGTCGTAGGATACAAGTGTTGAACTTTGGCCAAGCCGTGCCAGCGTGTTCGTAGGGAGTATTTCCATGTACCGTCGATTGCTTCTGTCACTCCTGGTATGGATCGTCCTGGTCGCCCGCGTGGACGCCCAGCAGATAGACAATTCAAATACCGGCGACGATGCCGGAAGTGCGTCTGGCGCCCCCTCCGACGGCTCGTTTTCCGATTTCCAACTGGGCACGACCGGCGAAATCGACCAGGAATTGCGACTCATCGAAGACCCGGACCAGCAGCAGACGCAACCCAGCGCCGCGAACGCCGCGCGCGGGTTCGGGAATCAGGGCGCGTTCAATTTCTTCAACGCCATCAACCAGCTGAACCAGGCCAATAACTTCAACCAGCGCGAAGCGCTGCGGGTGCCGATCAAGCTGGGGTTTGCTTACGCCGGAGCTCCGCCGGCCCGAGTCAGTTCGCAACTGCAGACGCGACTTGCACGGCTGCCACAGTTCGCCAGGAATTCTCAGGTCGTGGTGGAAATGGAGCAGCGTACGGCGGTGTTGAAAGGGAACGTAGCCACGGAGGACCAGCGGCGGCTGGTTGAACGACTCGCGCTGCTGGAACCAGGGGTTTCCAAAGTTCGCAACGAACTGACACTTAGCGCCGTGCCCGAGGAATTACCGCGTCCCTAAGCAGCTCCCATTCGACGATTCGGGCGCAAAGTTCTTGGAATCGGCCGAATTCTGGTTCATACTATCTTCACATCCAAAGGAACGTGCCGGTTGGCGGTTTTCCGACCGTAAGCCTACGCGCGTTTGCCAGGATCAAGCGGTTTCCTGGTCAAGTGCATCTGGTCCTGCCGCGGGCCCGTCGTCGAACGTCATTCCGGCAATGCCCTTACGCTCACACAACAATACAAAACGCCCGTGTCGCGCCGCGATGCGACGGAAACTCCGTCTGGAGTCTCTGGAAGACCGAACGCTTTTGACGGGCCAGTTGGTAATTGCGGAAGTGAATTACAATCCGTACGAGATTCTTCCGGGGGAAATTGCCAGCGACAACGAGGACTTCGAATTCATTGAATTCCACAATGCCGGTACGTCGCCCGTGGACTTGAGCGGCGTCCATATCTCGTCCGCTATTGATTTCAGCTTCAGCGGCAGCGGCGTCACATCGCTTGGCCCGGACGCATTTGTTCTGGTTGTCAAGAACCTCACGGCTTTTGAATCGCGCTACGGGTCCGGTCTGCCTATCGCCGGACAATTCGCCTCGGGTAACTTGAACAATGCCGGCGAAAAGTTAGTTGTGATGGACGGGGCCACCACCCTGTTTGACATTTCTTACATGCCCTCCGGCGATTGGCCCATTCGCGCCGACGGACGCGGTGCCACGCTGCAACTCCAGGATCCGGACGACGATCCGAGCAGCGGTACGAGCTGGCGGGGCAGCACCGAGTTCCTGGGCAGTCCGGGACGCGCCGGGATCGCGGCCGCGAACAGTATCGTCGTCAACGAAGTTCTTACTCACACCGATCCGCCCGCATTCGATTCCATCGAACTTTTGAATATCGGCAGCGCGGCCGTTAACTTGGGCGGTTGGTACCTGAGTGACAACTACGAGGAGTTCAAAAAATTCCAGATACCGGCCAATACGATCCTGCAGCCGGGTGAATATCTGGTTTTTGACGAGCACGATTTCAATCCCAGTTTCGGCATGAATCCGGCGCCGAATCATTTCGCGTTCAGCAGCGCGCACGGTGATGAAGTGTGGTTGATGAAGGCGGTGGGAGGCTCAATCACCGAGTTCGTTGACAGCGTCGTCTTCGGCGCCGCGGCCAATAGCGAGAGTCTTGGTCGTTGGCCCAACGCTACTGGCGAGATCTATCCCATGACTTCAACAACTTTGGGGGCGGCGAACAGCGGGCCTCGCGTTGGTCCGATCATCATCAGCGAACTCAACTACAATCCCCCCGACCCCGGCAACGGCGTGCTTCCGGAAGACCTTGAATACATCGAAATCTTCAACCCGACCAGCCAGGCGGTCGTGTTGACCGAATGGCACATCCAGGGTGGTG
The DNA here is from genome assembly GCA_937967665.1 of uncultured Planctomycetaceae bacterium. Taxonomy (GTDB): domain Bacteria; phylum Planctomycetota; class Planctomycetia; order Pirellulales; family Pirellulaceae; genus CALBSZ01. Next base: position 1,749 of record CALBSZ010000206.1, on the reverse strand, counting down.
TTGATTTCGACTTTGCGGCCGGCACGTCGTTACCTTCGCATGAAACGCTGCTGATTTTGCCTTTCGATCCCGACGATCCAGCAAACAGTATGTTGAAGGCCGGTTTCCTGAATCACTTCGGCCTGACGGCTGAACCGTTCATGGTCGGCGGCTACTCGAGAAAGCTCAACAACGCCGGCGAAACCGTCCAGTTGCTGCGGGCGGACGAACCGCCTCTTGAAGAGCCATCGTTCTTTCCGCAGTTGCTGGAGGACGAGGTCAAGTACAACGACAAATCTCCCTGGCCGGAAAGTCCCGATGGAACAGGAAATACCTTGCAGCGCGAAAACAGCGGGGCCTGGGGCAACGACCCGGATTCGTGGGATGGGGAGCAGCCGACACCCGGTACCACCTCGCGGGCACGTCATGATTCGTTTGCCTTCGAGGAAGACAGCAGCCCGCAGTTGCTGGATGTGCTGGACGACGACAGCCTGATTCCCCAGACGCTGACCATCATGTCGACGACATCGCCAGTCGGCGGTTCCCTCACAGTCGTTCCCGCGGCGACCGGAAATCCCCCGCGCGCGGCGATTCGCTACAGCCCGCACACCAACTTTGCGGGAGCCGATTCATTTACGTACACGATCATGGACCACCACGGCAAATCGTTTTCGGCCGACGTGTCGCTCGACGTCATTCCCGTCAACGACCCCCCGCAGGCCGAGCCCGATACGATTTCGGTGAACGAAGACAGTATGGATCGCTCCATCGATGTGCTGCAAAACGATGTCACCGTGGACGCGGGGGAAACCTTGGAAATCGTCGTTGTTTCAATGCCCAGTCATGGCGTGGCAACGCTTGATGGCGGTGGGAACGATGACCCTGCGGACGATGTAATTCGCTACACGCCAATGAAAGACTATCACGGACCCGACTCGTTCACGTATATGATCAGCGACGGCAACGGCCTTGCCGATTCGGCGACCGTGACCGTTACCGTCATCTCGCAAAACGACCCGCCTGTGGCCCGCAACGACAGCTACACGGTCGACGAAGATTCAGCGGGCAATCAGTTTGCCGTGCTGGCGAATGACGATGCCGGGCCGGACAACGGCGAGACTCTGGCGATCAAGTCGATTGGAGACCCAGCGCACGGCACCGCGACGGTCCACGATAACGGTACGCCGCAGACGACGGCGGACGACCTGATTGTGTATACCCCGGACGCGGGCTATTTCGGCGGCGACAACTTTTCTTACACGATCAGCGATGCCAACGGTGGCACGGCCAGCGCCCAAGTCTCGGTCACCATCGTTCCCGTCGGCCCGACTTCATGGCAGAATGTCAACTTGCCCGAGGATGTGTCCGGGGATGGTACCGTTTTCCCGATTGACGCCTTGCTGGTGATCAACACGCTGAACGACGAAGGTCCGCGGGTCCTCCCCGACCCTAGTCCCGCTCCGGACCCTCCGCCACTCTTTTTTGATGTCAACGGAGACGGCATGGTCCTGCCCATCGACGCGCTGCTGGTGATCAATTATTTGAACGATCCGCCGGCGGCGGAAGGCCCGCTCGCGCCGCGCGCCGTCGACTTCTTTTTTGCCGAAGCGGAGTCTCTTTTTGCCGCCGGCGCGCGGAAAAAGGGAGGGAAGGTCGCCAGCCAGGTCGAAGGGATGCGGCCGACGTAAGGTTGCCTGCTTGTCGTTCCGCGACGGCGTTCGCGGAATCCCTGGTTGTAGTTCCGCGACTCCGTTCGCGGAATCCCTGGTT
>CALBSZ010000205.1 GCA_937967665.1 uncultured Planctomycetaceae bacterium | reverse complement strand
TGATTTGGACTTGCCCATCGGTGATTTGGACTTGCCCATCGGTGATTTGGACTTGCCCATCGGTGATTTGGACTTGTAAGGGTAGGGGGATTCGGTATATTTACCAGTTTTTACAGGGCGCTAGTACCACGCGCCAGCGTAGCTCAGTTGGCAGAGCAGCGGTTTTGTAAACCGCAGGTCGTGGGTTCGAGCCCCTCCGCTGGCTTAAAGCAGAGACGGATTGATTAACAGGATTGTTAGCTTGGGGGGGTTTCCCGAGTGGTCAAAGGGGACGGACTGTAAATCCGTTGGCAACGCCTTCGCAGGTTCAAATCCTGCACCCCCCACTGCAGAGTAGAACAGCGAATGCCTCGGCGCTTGCCCGCCGGGAGTTGCGGATAGCAGTTTTTTTCAAGAGGAGTGCGGCGCGGAGTGGTTTCGGTGGAGATGGTTTCGGTGGAGATGGTTTCGGTGGAGATGGTTTCGGTGGAGATGGTTTGCGGGTGTAGCTCATTTGCGGGTGTAGCTTAGTGGTAAAGCCCTGGCCTTCCAAGCCAGTCATGTGGGTTCGATTCCCATCACCCGCTCTGACGTTTGCAGTATACGTCTTCAGTTGGTTGTCTGAGGCGAGCCGCCTGAAGGGGTTGCTGCTGTAGCTCAGTGGTAGAGCGCGTCCTTGGTAAGGACGAGGTCATGGGTTCAAGTCCCATCAGCAGCTTTTGGCCTGTCGGCGGATAGGGTAAACTGATCAGGCGAATCGGGTTGGGTCGCGGAGGCGGCCGATGCGGTGGGTCTGAGGCTGGTAAGTTGGAAGGCGTTGTTCGTTGAGTGACGGCAGTGCTTGAAGTAGTAGATATCGTTTTACACGTTCCTTTACACAAGAAAATTGGGTGTAGAAAGCAATGGCCAAGGAGACATTTAATCGTACGAAACCTCACGTCAACGTTGGCACGATTGGCCACATTGACCATGGAAAGACAACGCTTACAGGCGCCATTCTCGCGGTGCAAGCGGCCAAGGGGTTGGCTGAGTTCAAGTCGTATGCGGATATCGCCAAGGGGGGTACCGTTCGCGACGATTCCAAGACCGTGACAATCGCTGTGGCGCACGTCGAGTATGAATCGGAAAAGCGTCACTATGCCCATATCGACTGTCCCGGGCATGCGGACTTTATTAAGAACATGATCACCGGAGCCGCCCAGATGGACGGCGCGATCCTGGTCGTGTCTGCCGCGGATGGTCCGATGCCGCAGACGAAGGAGCACGTGTTGTTGGCACGTCAGGTTGACGTACCGGCGATCGTGGTGTTCATGAACAAGATCGACCTGGTGGACGACGAAGAGTTGTTGGATCTGGTTGAAATCGAAATTCGAGAGCTGTTGAGCAAGTACGATTTCGACGGCGACAACATTCCGATCGTGCGCGGGTCCGCTCTGCCGGCCTACCAGAATCCGTCTGATGATACGGCCAATGCCTGCATTGGCGAACTGATGGACGCGATTGACGAGCAGATTTGCGAGCGGCTGCGCGAGGTCGACAAGCCGTTCCTGATGGCGATCGAAGACGTGTTTTCGATCGAAGGTCGTGGAACTGTGGCGACGGGGCGTATCGAGCGCGGCGTGGTCAAGGTAGGCGAGGAAGTGGAGATCGTGGGCTTGCATGCCAAGTCTCGCAAGACGACCTGCACCGGCGTGGAAATGTTCCGCAAGTTGCTGGAAGAAGGCCGTGCTGGCGACAACGTGGGTTGCTTGCTGCGAGGTGTCAAGCGAGAAGAGATCGAGCGTGGTCAGGTGTTGGCCAAGCCGGGTTCGATCACGCCGCACACGAAGTTCGAAGCGGAAGTCTACTGTTTGTCGAAGGATGAAGGCGGCCGTCACACGCCGTTCTTCAGTGGCTACCGGCCGCAGTTCTACTTCCGTACGACGGACGTGACGGGAACCGCCAATTTGATTGACGCGGAAATGTGCATGCCGGGCGACAACGTTCGCGTTACGGTGGAAATGCACAAGCCGATCGCCATGGACGACGGCGTGCGTTTCGCCATCCGTGAAGGTGGGCGGACAGTCGGTTCCGGCGTGGTGACCAAGGTTATTGAGTAACCGAGGTTATTGAGTCAGGTGGTGAATGGTGTCATTAGGATGCGGTCGCTGGTCGGGCGGGTTTCACGATCTGCCTGCCACGGGCCGCGTTGGAAATAGAGGGGCGTAGCTCAATTGGCAGAGCGCTGGTCTCCAAAACCAGAGGTTGAGAGTTCGAAACCCTCCGCCCCTGCCATAGTTGTTCGCGTCGGCTGCCAGTCGTTTCGGCGATTGGCCGCTCGGTGCGGCATCGGCGTGTAGGTGTCGGTATGTAGCGGTTGCGGGTAGGAGGCCCGTGTCACTCGGTGTAGATCAAAGGATTGTCGCGATGTCCAAAGATAAAGCTGCTGCGGCAGGTGTAGTTCCTGGCATGTTTCAACTCGGTCTCTATAAGCGCAGTCAAGGTCGGGTCACGCGTCAGGTGACCTTTGCCTTCCTGGTGCTGGGTTTTGCTCTGATTTCCTGGAAAACTCATTTGCTGCTGAGGAGTTATTCTCTGCAGTACGCCTTGGATTACTGGTTAGCCGGGGCGTTGCTGGTGGTTGGCCTGGTGGGCAGTTTTTGGGCCGTAAACTATCCTCGCTTCGCCGATTTTTTGATTGCCGTTGAGGCCTAGGTGTACAAAGTCTCCTGGCCGTCGAAGCCGGAGTTGGTTCGCAGTTCGCTGGTGGTGATTTTTGTGATCTTTTTCCTGGCGGCCGTGTTGTTCGGTTTTGACGTGGTCTGGAGGTTTGTGTTCCAGGCCATCGGTGTACTTCAAAAAGGTTAGTGTCTGATGGATGAGCCACGCAGCTCCAGCGAACCGCAATCGCAGGTCGACGAGTCGTTAGACGGCTCGGTCGCGGAGACGCGAGTCGAAGATTCGCCGGCGGGGGACGGCCGTGCGGCGGAAGAGCGCGCGGCGGAAGAGCACGCGGCCGAGGCGCCTGTGGCGGATGACAGTGATGTTAGCGCCGCTGCGACGGACGATGCACCCGCGACCGCGGAGGGTGGTGCGGACGCCGGCGCGGTCGAGATGGACGACGCGGACGCCGATCTGGATGACGACGATCTGGATGAGGAGGAAGACGTTCCCGATCGGCCGCCGTTGGAGTTGATCGAAGAGGGAGATGACGACGACGACCTGACGATGCAGTGGTACATCCTGAAGGTGCAGGTGAATCGTGAGGATTCGATTCGCGACGCGCTGGACCGCCGCATCAAGATTGAAGGGCTGGAGCGTTTCTTCGAGGATATCGTGGTGCCCACGGAGGATGTCAAGGAGTTCACCAAGAGTGGCAAGCAGCGGATTGTAAAACGGAAGCTCTATCCGGGTTACATTCTGGTGCGGATGCATATTAACGACGACACCTGGTTCATCGTTCGCGAAACGCCCGGTATCGGGGACTTCACCGGTTCGGCAGGCAAGCCGACGCCGATGGAGGACCACGAAGTCGAGCGGATCCTGCAGAAGACGCGTCCCGAAGAGGAGGAATCGTCCACCTTGAAGACGTCGATTCCGTACAAGCCGGGAGACCGTGTGCGTGTCAAGGAAGGGCATTTCGAGAACTTTGAGGGCGAGGTGGAAGGGATTGACGAGACGAATGGTCGCGTCACGGTGATGATCAATATCTTCGGCCGTTCGACGCCCGTCGAGTTGAATCATTGGGAGATTGAATCGGTGTAACCCGGCAGGTCGGCGGGTGGTTTGGCGCGCTGGCCTCACGGCCGCTCGTCAGGGTGGCAAATTACGCATCAATGGGTGTGGCTCTATCGCCGGTTTTGTGTGCCGCGTTCGAGCCGGCTGCGTTGTGGAGAAAGAGCGGAAATGGCAAAACAAGTAACGGGACAAGCAAAATTTCAGGTGCCGGGCGGGCAAGCAACCCCCGCGCCTCCGGTTGGCACGTCGTTGGGTAAGTTCGGGATCAACCTGGGGCAGTTTGTGCAGCAGTTTAATGATCGAACGAAGGAATATGGCGGCACGCCGATTCCCGTCATCGTAACGGTCTATAACGATCGCAGCTTCGACTTCGTGACCAAGAGTCCCCCGGCGGCCTCGCTGCTGAAGGCGGCGGCGGGGATTGCCAAAGGTTCGGGAGTTCCGAACAAGGACAAAGTGGGGACAGTTACTCGGGCTCAAGTGGCCGACATCTGCAATAAGAAGATGGCCGACTTGAATGCTCGAGACGTGGAACACGCCATGCTCATGATTGAGGGGACGGCCCGCAGCATGGGTCTGGAGGTGGTGGATTAGTTTGCCGCGCGGCGTCGCGCGGCACAGTTCGTTTACCGCCCTCACCGTTGGCTCCGGGTAGTGGCGGGAGAACCTCAGTAGCAGGAGCAATGCTATGTCAAAACGATCGAAGCGTTACACGGCGCTGGCTAAGAAAAGGACTGACGAGCCTCAGTCACTGGCCGATGCCGTGGCGATCCTGAAGGGTTTTGGCACGACGAAGTTTGATCAGTCCGTGGAGATTCATATGTGCCTGGGAGTCGATCCCAAGCAGGCGGACCAGATCATTCGCGGCAGTGTCGTGTTGCCTCACGGGATCGGTCGGACGCAGCGCGTTGTGGTGTTCGCCAAGGGAGACCTGGCGGAGGCCGCGAAGGAAGCGGGCGCCGACGAAGTGGGCCAGGAGGATCTGGCGAAAAAGATCAAGGATGGATGGACGGATTTCGACGCGTGTATCGCCGCTCCCGACATGATGGGGCTGGTCGGTCCACTCGGGCGAGTGCTGGGGCCTCGCGGCCTGATGCCGTCGCCGCGAGCCGGAACGGTGACTCCGGATGTGGCCCGCGTGGTCAAGGAGTACAAGGCGGGGAAGGTCGAATTCCGCAACGATTCGGGTGGCAACGTTCACGCCGTCGTTGGCAAGTTGAGTTTCGAGCCCGGGAATTTGGTTGACAACGTGCAGGCCTTTATCGATCACATCGTGGGACTGAAGCCGGGAGCGATGAAGGGTACTTATATCAAGAGTATCAGCCTCGCGGCGACGATGAGTCCCGGGGTCCGGGTCGCAGCCTAAGCGGAGAATCGAAGATGAGTAAGTTTGTCAAAGACCTGGTTACGAAAGATATCGCCAAGCGACTCGACGGCGTCCAGGACGCCGTGTTGGTGAATGTGGTCGGCATGGATGCAAATGCGACGGTGGAGCTCCGCAAGGAGTTGCGGCAAAAAGATATCAGCTTGATGGTCGTCAAGACGAGTCTGGCTCGCCGCGCGGCCGAGGGCACTTCCTTGGCTCCGGCATTCGACGACATGGAAGGTTCGTTGGCCCTTTGTTGGGGTGGCGAGGACTACATCGCGCTGGTGAAGGAAGTCACGCGGCTCGATAAGGACAAGGCGAAATACGCCAAGTTCGAGGCGCGCGGCGGTGTGATGGATGGAGAACATCTAAATGCCGATCGCGTGAAAGAGATCAGCAAGTGGCCCAGCCGGGAAGAACAGCTCAGCTTGCTGCTGGGTCAGATTCTGTCGCCGGGCTCGAGCCTGCTGTCCCAAATCAATGCCCCTGGTGGACTGCTGGTCAGCCAGCTTGATCAGAAGGCCGAAGGTGACGAGTAAATAACGGTGCGTGGCGAAAAGCGACGCCCGGCGGCCGACGTTGGATCGCCGGAACCTGCAAATACATAACACAAATACCCAAACGAAAGGGAACCTAAAATGTCCGAAGATACAGCAACACTGGAAGTCGCTCCCGAGCTCAAGGAAATGGGCGACAAGATTGCGGGCCTGACGCTGAAGCAGGCGAAGGAATTGAGCGACTACATCAAGAACGAATACGGGATCGAACCCGCTGCCGGCGGCGGCGCGGTGATGATGGCCCCGGCTGCAGGCGATGGTGGCGAAGCGGTCGAGGAAAAGACCGAATTTGACGTCGTGCTCACCGGTTTCGGCGACAAGAAGCTGAACGTGGTGAAGGTCGTCAAGAACCTGGTTGGTCTCTCCTTGATGGAAGCCAAAAAGCTGGTCGAAGGCGCGCCTGCCACCCTTAAGGAGGCGCTGTCGAAGGAAGATGCTGAAAAGATGAAAGCCGAGCTTGAAGAAGCTGGCGGTTCCGTGGAACTGAAGTAAGCCAAGTCTCGCGCGTCCCGGCCTCTGTTCTGCTGACTCAGCCGGCCTTCGGTCTTTTGACTCCCACCGAGTAGTCTTGTTCGCCCTTCGCGGCGGGCGGCGCTACGGGAAAGTTTACGTCTGTCGGCCTACCAGTCTCAGCCAGGCGACTTCTGTTTGTGCTTGAGTCAACTGTGGCGAGGTTGCGCGCCCAATGCGATGTGCTCCTTGTCGTCGGCGCTGAGTTGCGCATCGTCTGCTTCCGTGTTTGATTGGGCGGCGCGGCCGCCTCGCCTTGGATCCATACCAGTCCGTGCCGCCGGCACTTTCCTTGTTACGGAGTAACCTCGCTTATGGCTACCCCAGTTTCTCGACGTTTGCAGCTAACTGAGATCCGTCGTTTCGGTAGTGATCGCTCGTTCCACGTCTCGCCTGACTTGACCGAGATTCAGACGCTGAGCTACCAGGCCTTCCTGCAGCAGGAGGTGGAACCGGAAAAACGCAAGCCGCAGCAAGGGCTGGAAGGCGTGCTCCGCGAGATATTTCCCATCGAAAGCTACGACAAGCAGATCACGCTGGAATACCTCAAGTACGAACTCGGCAAACCCCGCTACACCCCCGACGAATGCCGGCAGTTGCGTTTGACCTATGGCCGTCCGTTCCGGGTCTGGTTGCGGCTGAACAAGGAACAGCCCATCGAGGAAGAAGTTTACTTGGGCGATATTCCCGTCATGCTGGGTGGCGGCGAATTCATTATCAACGGGGCCGAGCGAGTTGTGGTCAGCCAGTTGCATCGCAGTCCGGGCGTCGATTTTGTGATGGAGCAGGATACGACCTCGGACCGCAAGTTGCCCAGTTGCCGCGTGATTCCCGAACGGGGCAGCTGGATCGAAATCAACGTCACCAAGAAGGACGTGTTGAGCATTCGGATAGACCAGAGCGGTAAGTTCAGCGCCATGACCTTGCTTCGCGCCATGGGAGAAAAATACAGCACCGATTCGGACATTATTCGGGCCTTCTACGAGACGTCGGTGGAGAAGGTCGTGGATGGTCGGAGTGTGGTGAAACTGGAAGGCAAGATCGCGGTTGACGATATTGTCTACCCGTCAAACAACGACCGCGCTGGTGAGATCCTGGTGGATGCGGGCCAGAAGATTACGAAGAACGCGGCTGAATTGATCTGCACGTCAGGCATCAAGAAAGTGGAGGTGATGGAAGCACCCCGCTCGCCCTTGATATTCAACAGCCTGGCCGAAGACGCCACGTCGAGTCACGAAGAGGCGCTGCTGCGAATCTACCAGCGGCTGCGGCCGGGCAACCCGCCGCAGTTGGAAAAGGCGCGAACCCTGTTCCAGGAAAAGTTCTACGACGTCAACCGCTATCGGCTCGGCCGCGTTGGTCGATTTCGTATCAACCGCAAACTGGACCTGCCCGTTTCCGAAAAGGAAATGACGTTGCGGCCCGAAGACCTGATTGCTTCGGTGCAGTACCTGGTCGAGTTGTCCGTGGCGGGGGAAGCGGAAATCGACGACATCGATCATCTCGGCAATCGGCGGTTGCGTACCATTGACGAACTGGCGTGCGACGAACTGCGCAAGGGCTTCCTCAAGCTGCGTCGGACCGTGCAGGAACGGATGAGCCTGAAGGACCAGGAGGACATGACGCCGCGGAGCCTGATTAATCCGAAAAGCATTTCCGCGGCGATCGAGTACTTTTTTGGTCGTGGCGAACTTTCGCAGGTTGTGGACCAGACCAACCCGCTTTCGCAACTCACACATGAACGCCGCCTCTCGGCACTCGGCCCCGGCGGTTTGAATCGGAAGCGAGCCGGTTTTGAAGTGCGCGACGTGCATATTTCTCACTACGGCCGAATTTGCCCGATTGAAACTCCGGAAGGTACCAACATCGGGTTGATCTCCAGCCTGGCGATCTATGCCGGCGTGGATGACTACGGGTTCCTGGTCACGCCCTATCGCGAGGTCAGCAAGGGGAAGTTGAGCGATGAAGTCGTCTGGCTCCGGGCCGACGAGGAATCGGAAGCTTACGTCGCGCCGGCCGATACCGCGGTGAAGGACGGGATAATCCAGCCCGGTCCCAGTCTGATTGCCCGCTACCGGGCCGACTTTGAAATCGTGCAGCCCGAAGATGTTGACTATATCGACGTTGCTCCCAGCCAGATGGTGGGGGTTTCGGCGGGGTTGATTCCGTTCCTGGAACACGACGATGCCAACCGCGCGTTGATGGGTTCGAATATGCAGCGGCAAGCGGTGCCGCTGTTGATCGCCGAACCTCCGGTTGTGGCCACGGGCATGGAAGTGGACGTTGCGCGGAACTCCAGCATGGTGGTCCGCGCGAAACGCGCCGGCAAGGTCGGCTACGTGGATGCGAACCGGATTGAAATCGGCAGCGATGTGTACGAACTGCGAAAGTATCGCGGATTGAACGAGCGGACCTGCTTGAATCAAAAGCCGATCGTCAACCTTGGCGACAAGGTTGAAAGGGGGCAGGTGATCGCCGACGGCGCCGCGACGTACCGGGGCGAATTGGCGCTGGGGCGGAACGTTTTGGTCGGTTTCATGTCCTTTGACGGCTACAACTATGAAGACGCGATCATCATCAGCGAAGAGTTGGTGAAGAACGATACGTATACGTCCATTCACATTGAAGAATTCGATGTGGAAATTCGCGAAACCAAGCTCGGCCGTGAAGAGTTCACTCGCGACATTCCCAACGTCAGTGAGAAGGCCCTCCGCAATCTCGATGAAAACGGCATCGTCCGCATTGGCACGTACGTCAAACCGGGCGACGTGCTGGTCGGCAAAGTGTCGCCCAAGTCGAAGACGGAGTTGACTCCCGAAGAAAAGCTGCTGCACGCAATTTTCGGCCGGGCCGGTGAAGACGTAAAGAACGATTCGCTGGAAGTGCCCTCCGGGATCGAGGGGATCGTGATCGATACCCAGAAATTCTCGCGGCGGATGAGTCTATCCGAGGAAGAGCGCAAGGCGTTCGAAAAGGAATTGAAAGATGCCGAAACGGATGGTAACGGCCGCATCGCCCAGACGTTTGGCGCGATGATCCAGGAAATGGAAGCGGTCATCGGCCGGGCGATTACGGACGAGGACGGGACGCCGCTGACGAAAGATCAGGATCCCAAGTTCATTGCTGAATACGCAGCCAATTTCCGGCTCAATTCCGTCACCGGGAACATGCGCAGTGAAGACAAGATCGCCGAATTGCAGTCAATCTACAAGTCGCGCTGGGTGGACGTGGAAGCCGCCATTGACGCGCGCGACCGCAAGCTGAACAGCATGAAGCGGGGGGATGAGTTGCGGAGCGGCGTGCTGCAAATGGTGAAGTGCTACATTGCCACCAAACGCGTCATCTCGGTGGGTGACAAGATGGCGGGCCGGCATGGGAACAAGGGTGTGATCGCCAAGATCCTGCCGGTCGAAGACATGCCGTTCCTGTCCGACGGCACGCCGATCCAAATCATGCTCAACCCGCTGGGCGTTCCCAGTCGTATGAACGTGGGCCAGATTCTGGAAACGCACCTCGGCTGGGCCGGCGCGAAGCTGGGCTTCCAGGCCGTCACGCCCGTGTTTGATGGAGCTTCCGAAGAGGAAATCAATCAGGCTCTGTCCGAAGCCGGACTGCCGACTCATGGCAAGGCGCGGTTGCACGACGGACGCACCGGACAGCCACTCGAACAGGAAACCACGGTCGGCTACATCTACATGTTGAAGTTGCACCATCTGGTGGACGACAAAGTGCACGCCCGCAGTACCGGACCTTACTCGCTCATCACGCAACAGCCGCTTGGTGGAAAAGCCCGCTTTGGCGGTCAGCGTTTTGGCGAAATGGAAGTGTGGGCCTTGGAGGCGTATGGTGCCGCGTACATCCTGCAGGAGTTGCTGACGGTGAAGAGCGACGATGTGGAAGGACGTACGAAGATTTACGAGTCGATGGTCAAGGGCGAGAACACGCTGGAGGCCGGCACTCCGGCCAGCTTCGACGTGCTCACGAACGAGATCCGAGGCCTGGCATTGAACATGCAATTGGAAAAGCGGCGTGTCTAGCACGTGACGCGTGTCACGGCGCCGGACCGTTCGCCGGCCGCGGCCCAGCGCCGCGGGTGGGTGACTCTTGCGGGACGAGTGATTGTGACAGGCCGGCTTTTTCAAAGAAACAAATCGTGGAACAAATAGCAAATAACAAATAGCGACGCGCCGCACGTTCAAGGACGCCGGCGCTGCGAAAGAAATAACACCGAAGTTCGATAAGACGCTGCGAACTTCTCCGCTGGACAACGCTGAACTGGTTTCAGGTATTTATTAAGGAGCACGGGTAGATGACAATTGGCGAAGGCACTTATGATCGAATTAACGATTACGCGTCCGTCAAGATTAGCCTGGCACGGCCGCACGATATTCGTAGCTGGTCGTTTGGCGAGGTGAAAAAACCCGAGACAATTAACTATCGGACCTATCGTCCGGAGAAGGACGGCCTGTTCTGCGAGCGGATCTTTGGTCCGGAGAAGGACTGGGAATGTGCCTGCGGCAAGTATCGCGGCATGAAGTACAAGGGGATGATTTGCGATCGCTGCGGCGTGAAAGTCACGCACTCGCGTGTCCGCCGCAAGCGCATGGGGCATATCGAACTTGCCGCGCCGGTCGTTCACATCTGGTTCTTTAAGGCCATGCCGAGCCGTCTGGGCAACCTGCTGGACATGAAGACCACGAGCCTGGAGAAGGTGATTTATTTCCAGGACTACGTTGTCATCGATGCGGGCGATACCGATCTGGAACGGCAGCAGCTGTTGACGGAAGACGAATACCGCGCGGCGCGGGAACAGTATGGCGACGGCACCTTCGAAGTGGATATGGGTGCCGAGGCGATTCGCAAGCTGTTGACCGGCATGGATCTGGTCAAGCTGTCCGAGGACCTGCGTACGGCGCTGGCGGAAACGAATTCGAAGCAGAAGAAAAAAGACCTCATCAATCGGCTCAAGATCGTCGAATCGATTCGCGACAGCGACAACAAGCCGGAGTGGATGGTCCTGGACGTCGTTCCGGTCATTCCTCCCGACTTGCGGCCGTTGGTGCTGCTTGATTCGGGCAACTTCGCCACCAGCGACTTGAACGACCTGTATCGCCGCATCATCAACC
>CALBSZ010000204.1 GCA_937967665.1 uncultured Planctomycetaceae bacterium | reverse complement strand
GCTCACGATCAAAGGGATTTACGGCCGCGAAATGTACGAGACCTGGTACAAGATGACGGTCATGATCCAGGGTGGACTCGATATTTCACCGGTGATCACGCATCGCTTTCCCTATACCGAATTCGCGGCCGGCTTCGAAGTGATGATGTCGGGACAATCCGGCAAAGTGATCCTGAACTGGTCGTAAGTCTTTCCCAAGGGGATGCGAAAACAACATGTACGGTTCCTTTCAACAGCACCTGGCCGACCAGATTGCGGCGATCGAGCGTGAAGGACTCTACAAGTCCGAACGTGTCATCAGTTCGCCCCAGGACGCGCACATCCAAGTGGCAGGCGGACATTCCGTATTGAATATGTGCGCCAACAACTACTTGGGACTCTCCCACCATCCGGACGTCGTGCAGGCGGCTCACGAAGGCCTGGAGCGCTGGGGATACGGGCTCTCTTCGGTGCGCTTCATCTGCGGGACGCAGGAAGTCCATCGGCTGTTGGAAGAGAAGTTGAGCGAATTCCTGGGGACCGAGGACACGATCCTCTACACGTCTTGTTTCGATGCCAACGGCGGCCTGTTCGAAACGCTGCTCACCGCCGAAGACGCGGTGATTTCTGACGAGCTGAATCATGCCAGTATCATCGACGGGGTGCGGCTGTGTAAGGCCCAGCGATATCGCTATCGGAACAGCGACATGAGCGAACTCGAAGCACAGCTGCGGCAGGCCCAGTCCGCCCGCTACCGCCTGATCGCTACCGACGGCGTGTTTTCGATGGATGGCTACATCGCGAAGTTGCCTGACATCTGCGACCTGGCCGACAAGTACAACGCGCTGGTCATGGTCGACGATTCGCACGCCGTCGGCTTCCTGGGCGCGCGTGGTCGAGGCACCCACGAATACCACGACGTCATGCAGCGCGTGGACATCCTCACCGGAACTCTGGGAAAGGCGCTGGGCGGCGCCAGTGGCGGCTACACCAGCGGTCGGAAGGAAATCATTCAGATGCTGCGTCAGCGTTCGCGGCCTTATTTGTTTTCGAACTCCGTCGCGCCCCCCATTGTTGCCGCGTCGCTCCGCGCCCTGGATCTGCTGACTTCCTCGACCGCGCTGCGCGACCGGCTGATGGCGAACACCGCGACCTTTCGACAGGGGATGGCCAAGATCGGTTACCGGATCCTGCCTGGCGAACATCCCATCGTACCGATCATGTTGGGCGACGCGTCACTGGCGACGAAGCTGGCCGATAACCTGCTGGACCGCGGCATTTACGTCATCGGCTTCTCGTATCCGGTGGTGCCGAAAGGCCAGGCCCGCATCCGGACGCAAATCTCTGCCGCGCACACCGACGGCGACCTGCAAACGGCCCTGCAGTGCTTTGCCGCAGCCAAAGAAGAACTCGGACTGTAACGCGCGCGTGCTGGTCCGCAGGCGGAACCCCACAAGCTCGACTCGTTAGCGAGTCGGTTTTGTGCTTTCTATTGCGGTACCCACTTGCTTGCGCATCGTGCTTGTAAGATGTCGGTACCCAACCGCAGCTTTGCTGGATTACAGTCCGGAATTAACGGCTGTGTCGGCTGTCACAGCGCGGATCGGAGAGTTTGCGGAATTTCGCTTTCGCTCATCCGCGGAAACACGACCGCGGCAGGAAATCTGACCTACGCTTACTTTTGGTCCGGCACGGCATGGGGCACAAAAAGCGGCTACATGCGGGGCAGCGTGTTTGTCGTGCAGACCACCTTTTCGGATTTCACAGCAGGCTCGTTCGAGCACATCAGATCGCAACGCCAGGTTGACCACTCGGCGTGCGCGATTTTGCGGGATTCGCGATGCAGCAGTTTGCACACAGCCAACGACTAGCTCACCTCAAACAGAATGAAATCCGCACACCGGAAAACTCGCAAACGATCAGGCGCGGCGACGGTTGAGTTCGCGTCGATCCTGCCGGTGTTTCTGCTATTTATCTTCGGTCTGGTGGAAGTCTGCTACGCGCAGATGGTCGTCAACCTGCTCAAGACCGCCACGCGAGCGGCCGCCCGCACCGGATCGATCGAAGGTGTTACCACCAGCCAGGTGATGGGGATCGTGCAAGCGAAGCTGTCGCCGGTGGTCGATTCGGACTACATCACGATTCTGGTGAAGAACGCCGGCGCCTGGGACTCTGAATCTTCCGACCTCCCGGACTCGTCAGACGAGTTCAATGACCTGGACGACATTGAGTTAGAAGATGCCGAACCGCGGCAGCTGTTCCTGGTCCGCGCCACCGTCAATTACAACCAGATCTCGCTGCTTTCCCTACCGTACACGCAAAACCTGGTCTTGACCGGTCAGGCGTTTATGAGGCACGAGTAAATCCACACGGGCCCCGCACCGTCCGCGCCATTGAAGGGATGACATGAAACGAAACTATCGACGCAAGCAGCGACAACGCCGAGGTGCCGTGACGGTGGAATTCGCCATTGTCGCGCCTGTATTGCTGACGGTGGTATTGGGCGTGGCGCAGGCGAGCTGCCTGTACGAAACGCAAAACATCCTGGCCAATGCCATTCGCGAAGGAGCCAGGTTGGCGTCCATGGATCGCTCGGGCATTGTGCCGCAAGGCATGTCCACCAACGACAAGATCATTCAAGACATACAAAACTTCCTCACGGCCAACGGATTCGCGGGCGACGAAGTGACGGTATCGATCACCGATCCCGATAACGACCTCATTCCATTCGACCTGGACGACCCCGACAACGACTTGGAACTGTTCAAGGTCACGATCGAACTGCCGTACGGGGCCATGAACAACTACATTCAACTCCCCAATGCCGACGAGATTTATTTGTCCGCCGACTTGACGTTCCGCAACAACCGGGCGTCGCTGGTGCAGTAAGAACCGGATTCCTGGCGAGGCGTCGTTAGCAGACGCAGTAGACCAGATTCAGTTTTAAAACCGGAGACGGGTGGCTGTGGTGGAGCGAAGCGACCCCACAGAACCTTAGCTTCCGGGGGCTCGCTTCACTCGACCTCCGGCCACCCAGCACAACAACGCGAAATCTAGAACAAAGCCCAATCATAACCTATTTGATTTTCCGACGCTTCGAACCCGAATCCTCGGTCAGGAGACAGTATCATGGCAGCCTTCCGTCACCACCCTCGTCGAACTCGCAGTCAGGCGCGACAGCGTCGCGGCGCGGTCATGATCCTGGCGGCCTTCATCATGATTGGACTGTTCGCCTTCGCCGCGTTTTCCGTCGACACGGGCCGCATCGTGCTCTCGGAAACCGAGATGCAAAACGCCGTGGATGCCGCGGCACTCGCCGCAGCGCAGGAACTCGCCGATGCCGTCTTTACAGCGGGGCAAGTGTATGGCGACGCCAACACCACGGACGACCCGGATGTGGAAGAAGCGGCACGCCAGATCGCGGCTGAAGTGGCGAGCCGCAATGGGGTCTACATCGACCCAAACACCGGCGTGGAGTTCGGGAACCGACAATATGCGTCGAGTACCGATTCATGGAGCACCGACTGGGGGGCAACACCGTACAACGTTGTCAAAGTGACTGCCCGTAGAGAAAACTCAGAAAAGGGGCAGCCTGATTCCCGATTAAACCTGGCCTTTGGGTGGGCGGTCGGGAAAGATGCCGTCTCCATCGTGGCGACGGCGACGGCTTACATCGAATCCCGTGACATTGTCGCGGTTATCGATACCTCGTGTTCCATGAACGACGACAGTGAACTGCAGTCGGTCGACAACTTTGGGCAGACGGCGATCGAGGCGAATCTGGACGAAATCCATAGCCAACTCGACTTGCCGCCACTCGGTTCGCTGAGCTTCACCCCTCAATGGCTCACCGTTGTTGGCGAGGAACCCACCAGCGACTGTGAAGCACTCAGCTACGTGACGTTCATGGATACCGCGATCTTTGCCGCGTCGGACAAGGAAATCCAGCAAATCGACGTCGAATTTGAAGATGGCAGCACGGAATCTTTTACGGGCATCGGGGCCACTTCTGCCACGGTCGCCGGCACCGGCGACAACCAGGGCAAGGCGATCGTCTCGGCCTGGGTTGTGAACGCCGGCTGCCAAAGCAGCGCGACCGTGGTGGGAAAACCGCCGACAAAGAATAGCGAACCGCAGATCGAGGTCACTTTTTACGGAGACTCGATCTACGTAACATCAAGCAAAGACCTGTCGAATGTGGTGCTCGCTTTCGACGACGGCACGCACTACAAGTTCGACGGCCTGTCGGGAAAAAGCGGAACATTCGCAGGAATCGGTGACGACACAGGCAAGCAAATCGCGACTTGCTGGATCAAGTCTGGTAATAACAAGAGCGGTGACGGTCCTGGTTACGGGGAACGATTCGACAATCCTTTGGAACGCGCGTCTTCTTCCTCTTCGCAGCCGTTTGACGATACCAACGACAATGTGCTCATCTGGTTCGGCCTCACCGACGTCGACTTTCCCTATGAAAGCGGAAGCTGGACCGACTTTTTCAACTACTGCCGCACTAATACGGCGGTTCAACAAGCCGGCTACCGCAAGATGTACGGCGGCCTGACGCTGGTCAACTTCCTGCTGGAAATCCAGCCGCATTACGCCGCCACACCCGATTTGTGGCAAACGTCAAGTTATCCGATGACGACCGCCAAATCCGCACTCCACCGCTACATAAACTTCTTAACTGATTTAGGTCTGAACGACCAGCTCGGACTCGTGACCTTCGATGCAACAGCGCGCAGCGAATCCTATCTTGTTGCCGACGACGCTACGGTGAATCTGGGTGATGACCTGATTACAAGCGACTTCGCAGCAATCGCAACGCTGGCCGATCATAAACAGGCGGGGCACGAATCCTGCGGAAGTGGACTCGGGCGGGGCATCGAAACTGCCCGTCAAATGCTTGTCGGCGACGAGGACGCGGGGATCAGTAGCAGTGCACGCTACGGAGCCGTTCCGACGATGCTGGTCATTTCCGACGGGCAGACAAACGGTAGCCCCGACGGCTGGGAAATCCCCCTGAACTTCGACTGGAACGAGTGGACCGATTACGACCGCGACGGCGCGGCCGACTACGTGACGTCCGACGAACACAAACAGTATGCTATCTGGGAGGCTACGCTGGCACGCGACAAAGGCATCTTCATCAATACCATCTCCGTCGGCTTCGATTCGGATGATGACCTGCTGCAAGCCATTGCCTTTATCGGCCGCGGCACCTGGACCAAAGTCTCTGGCAGCCTTTCGGCAAGTGCCATCGACGAGGAAGTGGAGGCTGCATCGGACGAGGCGGCGGCGCGAGTTCCACCTCCGAAGTTGATCTACGACGACGCGAAAGAATTGCCGGATGCCAAACCCAAGGGCAATAACGGCGTCGGCAATGGCGAGGATCCTCAGCCGCCTGGCAATCCGCCTGTGAATGACGGTCCTGGAACCGGCCCCGGCAACCCCGGCAACAAAGGCGGTGCGAAAAAGTAGCCCTTTGGAAATCAGAACTGTTCGCGCTCAGCAGGCCGGAGTCGTTGAGACTCCGGCCTGCAATCTTGCTGTGCCCGGACCCGCACGACCGCCTGCTCTGGCGTGACAGGTGGCGTCGCGAGCACCTTGTGTTCCGTGCGCCTAAAGACGCTGGCCGATCTCGGACAGCATCGAGTCTTCGTCAGGGAAACTACCCGTTTCCAGCTTCGAATAGATCAGTTTCCCGTCAACGCTGAGTTCAAAACAACCGCCACTGGACGGTTCCAGTTCGAGTCCGGCGAGCTGCCGCTTGTACTGATTCAGAATTTTGGCCGCTAGACTAACGGCCTGCGGTTCGTAGTTTCAAGCCGCGCAGTAACGAAGATGTACTTTCATTTTCCGATCACCTTTCTTTCCGTCAAACTGACTGCCCCGTAGGATGGGCTTCCAGCCCGTCGCAGTTTGTCAGTAGGATGGGCTTCCAGCCCGTCGCACGTCTGTCAGTGAACTGGTACCCAGGCTCTGCCTGGGCACCCCTTGCTTTCCAGGCTCTGCCTGCCGCCACAGAAGGGAGCCGAGCCTCACAAACAATCCATTCCCAGGCAGGAGCCTGGGAACGAGAGATCCAAACGGCCACACCTGGAAAACATCTACGCGACCTGATCGTCGTCGCCGATGTAAAGGTCGTAATCGGCGGTGGCGTGCGGCTGTTCCGGTGTTGGCGGCTCAGCCAGTCGAGCGTCGTCCATTTGCTTCATGATGTGGCGACTGTCCCAAATCAGCGCTCCCGTCGAAAGCGCGAACCAGATCAAGGCTTCCGGCGTCTGCTGCCGTGACACCAACATTACAACGGGAAGGCTGATGACTCCACCCCAAATCGCCGCGTAGATCCAGCCTGGCGGCGTGACGGGATGTAAGCCCCAACCAAAACGCTTCTTTCGAAACCATTCCGGTTTGCCAAACATGATCGCTTCACCTTTTTTCTGTCTGCACCGGCTCATGCCCTGAAATCGCGCCGCGAAACGGACGCCGCGGCTCCCCGGTTATTCGCTCGGACCGGAGAAATCTTGCATCCCGAGGAGACTATTTTTCCAAACGCTGGATCTCGATCGCAGCCAGATTCACTTCCTGGCCTTCGCGAGCGGTGATCTCCACGCCCAGCGCGCTTTCCACGGCGGTGTCGGTGCAAACTCGCCATAGCGGACGGGGGCTGGCCTCGAGGGCCGTTTCGACCGTGGCGTTTTGCAGCCGGATTTGGACCGCTCCCGACGCCGACGGCACTGCCGGAGCGAAGTGCAGTGTGACGGTATACCTGGCAGCGGGGTCCTTTTCGCCAAGCAATGGTATCACGCATTTCTGCAGGTTGCGGGCCGCGGACGCATAAAGCCAGGGTACGTCGACACCTTCGATCGGTTCCGCTTCGGCGTTCCCCGCGACAAACTTCCCTGTCGGTGAGAATTCCGTGGCGAGCTTGAAATCGTATTCCAGCCGACCCACCAGGGCCGGGCGGGGATAGGCCAGCCACAGCTGCCCGAACTGGTCTCGCCGATCTCCCGGGCCACCCAGATTCAAGGCCAGTTCCTTGACGGGAAGCTGCGGTCCCGCCGCGCTGAAAATGCGCCAATTCTCGCGATCCGTGCGCGGTTCCATGACGATCGTCGCCGCCAGCGAAAACTGGCAGACGCAGCCGGCGCTGGCTTCCGGAACCATCAGCAACCCGTTTCCGGGGATGGCATTGATCCAGCAGCCGGTGCGCTGTCCCGCAAAGTGACTCACACCACTGTCGCCGTACAGGTCGTAGTAGGCGGTGAAGCCGCTGCGGAAAAACAGCATGTTGGGTGTCGCACTGATCGCGCCGCAATGGTGACCGGGACGGCTGAACTGCCATGCTGTCTCTTCGCCGGTGACAGGATGGCGGCGAGTCTTCTGTTTGCCGGTGGCGAGGTCGAAGCCCCATGGTTCGGCAATGATCTCGTCGCCGACGATGATGGGCCGATGGCGGTAGTCCGCGTCCTTGGCCCACTTCTTCGCGCCGTCGCTGGCATCCAGGACCAGCAGCCGCCGGCGGCTGAAGTCGCCACTGAGGAACTGGCGCCAAAAGTGTCCGTTGGCATTCGCTCCGCAGATCAAGACATGCTGATCGTGGTACATCAGCGTCAACTGCCCGCCGCCAATGCTCACGCGACTGCAGTTGGTCACGTCGACAGGAACCGACCACAGCTTCTCGCCCGTGCGGACGTCCAGCGCGACGGCGGTGCGAGCGTCGATCTTCTTGAGCTCCGCTTCTTTCCGGGCGGCCTCTTCGGGGCTGAGTTTTTTCAGTTCCGTCTTGTCCTGTCGCAGCAACGCTTCCCGTTCGGCTTGCGTGATCGTACTTTCAATGAAGAATACGCGACCGTCACCGATGGCGATGGTTTGGTGCATGATGTTTTCGCCGCGGTACTCCCAGATCCGCTCGCCCGCCGCGGTGTCCACCGCGAAGACCGCGTCAGTCGTGTTCTTGACTGTTAGACCGCGCCGCCGCAAGGACCTTTCCAACTCCGAGCGAATCGCGCTGGCCCCCATCAGCAGTCCGTCGTAATGTGCCACAAACGACCAGCCGCGCGGCAAGTTGTCACGCGGTTCCGGGATTGCATGGACACCCACCGCTTCCCCCGTCGCGGCATCCAGGACGGTGCACTTGTCCTCCACGGCCACGAACACGTGATCATCCGAAGCGGCGATGTTGCTGGTATCTTCATTATTGAAGACGCCCGTCCGCACGGCACCCGGATTCTTGTATTCCCACAGAAAAGTGCCGTTGTAGGCGTCGTAGGCCATGATGCTGTCGATCCCCTGGATGAACATCCGGCCGTTGGTTGCCAGCGGCGCGTGGGCGCCTTCGTGGCGGTTGACCATTTTGGCCGGGCCCGGGTCTCCGTACCACAAAACGCCCAATCCGTCCTTGACTCGATAATCGTAGCTGTTGCAGACATTTGACGGATCGCCGTACTGGTGCGACCAGGATCCGGCACCGGGCAACTTGCCGCGGCGCACCACGGTCAGTTCGCTATCGGCCGTGACGTGCAACGGCTCTTCGGAAGGCATGGCCTTCATCACGTCTTCCAGCAGTTCCGTATTCCGGCCGGCATAACAGAGGAACCCGCCACAAGGTTTCACGCGCCGGCAGAGGTCCGTCAGGTCGCCCGGAAAAGTACCGGTCGTCAACATCGATTCGGACACCACCAGGTTCGCGAAGTAATTGGAAACCGGCAGGCGCTCCGGATCGGCGTGCAGGATCGTGACCGTCCGGCCATAATGCCCGGCACGCTGGAACGCGGCACGCGATGCGGCAACCTTCTGGGCGTCGGCTTCGATTCCATAGACCCGCAAGTTCGACTGCCTGGCCAATTCCGCGGCCAGTCGGCCCGATTCGCTGCCGACGACAAGGCAAAAGCCGTCGCGCACACCGGTTCGTTCGAGTGTCCGTTGGGCAAACGCCTCGTAAACTGCCGTCTTCTCGTCCCTTTCGAACACATCGTGGGGTTCCACGCGGTGGCGAACGACTTTTTCCGCGGGTGCGGCGCCGAACGCATAGATCTTGCCCTGGTCGGTACTGACGTAAAGGAATCCGTTGGCCACGGCCAGTCCGTTTGCCGTGCCGCTGACAGCCTGTTGCCAGCGCTGCTTGCCGCTATCGGCGTCGTAAGCCGTCACGACATCCTGACCGCCCGCGTAGACGGCATCGCCGGCACAGATCAGCGCCGCGTCGCTGGTGCTTTCGACGGTCCACAAGTTGCCGATCTTGGAAAGTCGATTGTATTCCGCGTCGAGCTCTTCGGCACGCTGGCGATATTCGGCGGCGGAAAGTTTCCCGCGCTGGCTGGGCAAGTCGCGCTGCTGTAAGAAGATTGTCTGCCGCTGCCGCGTGGCGCGGACGTGTTCCGGTCGGTCGAGAGCGACAATTTCACGACCGGTTGCCACAAACGCCTTTTCGCCCGACAAGGTAATCTGCCGACCCGTGACGTACGCGTAGCCGACCGCTCCGGTCTGCTGGTCCATGGCCAGAAAATGATGGGGCCCCGAGGCATAAATCTGCCCGTCGGCGAGCATGGCTTTGGAACCACCCACCACGCCTCCCGCCGTCGTGCGCCAGCTGTACTTGCGGGAATGGACCTGCTCCCCCGTCCGCTTGTCGAAAGCGGCCGGCAGATTCCTGCCCGAGGGAACAATCAGCAGGTCGTCGGTGGCCAGCAGGTATCCCTGCGGAGAAAGATCGTTCCGGCCGGCGTCCTCCTGGCTGATGTGGTCGTTCTGCCAGACGACCGCTCCCGTCAGGGCGTCGAGCGCACAGAGGAAGACCGTTTCGTGGGGGATGACGCCCGCGCCGAAATAGGCCACACCGTTGTCGATCAACACGTTGGTCCGCACCGGCCAGCGCGAAATCATGCGGCCGCGAGCCAGAATTCGTTCGTCGGCCAGTCCCGCGCGAAACTTCCACAGCAACTCTCCGTCGGCGGCCCGCAGGCAGTAAACATGGCCGTCGTCGGAACCAACGTATACCTTGTCGTCCCACACGGTAGGACACAGTCGAATCGGCCCCTCCGTGAAACGACTCCATAAGGTCGTTCCCGTCCGGGCATCCACGCAATAGATCTGATGATCCACCGACGAACCAAAGTACAGGCGATCGCCGACAGCGGCCACCTGAATGGCTGAGTCGAAGGCGACGCGATGGCGCATCACGTGCCCTTCAATCGGTTCCGCCCGCGGTCCCGACCAGGCCAGCTCGATAGCGTCTCCCGGCGCTTCGTAGATCCACTGCAGATGGAGTTCCCGCGGCAGCGACTCGGAGGTGGCACCCACACGCGCGTTCCCATTCAGGTACGTGGGCCAATTTGCCGCCAACAGGCTTGTCGTGAAGGACAGAACACACATTACGGGGAGGAAAGGACGTAGCATGGCAGGCCTCGCATGTAAGGAAGGGATGCGGTTCGCCGTTGATTATAGCCGATAGGCAACTCCGGAGGATACCGCCCGCCGAGAACAGCTACCGCGGAGACGAATACCGCGGAGCGGTCAAAGCGATTAGCCGGTGGTAAGCGCAGCGCCACCACCGGTCGCCGTTAATGCCCGATCACGGGGCAGATATCGAACCAGTTCCGCCCCTGCTCTTCCATCCACAGCCGGGAACCTTCGGGGCCCCACAAGGCGACGGGATAAACTTCCAGATTTGGTGCCGCGGGACTTTTCCAGGCGGCGATGATCGGATCGATGATGCCCCAGGCCAGCTCCACTTCGTCGCTACGTGCAAAGAGGCTGGCGTCCCCATTCAAGGCGTCCAATAACAGGCGTTGATAGGCGTCGGGAAGCGAACTGCTGAACTCCTCGCGGAAACTGAAATCGAGATCCGTCATGCGCAGCTTCATGCCGGCATCCGGCACTTTGGTCTGGAAATGCAGCTGGATGCCTTCCGCCGGCTGAATCTGTATTACCAGCCGGTTGGCGTCCATCCGTTGACGATGCCCCTCGGCGAACAGCATGTGCGGGGGTTCCCGGAACTGCACGACGATCTGCGTCGTCCGGCAGGACAACGCCTTGCCGCTGCGCAGATAGAAGGGGACGTCTTTCCATCGCCAGTTGTCCACGTGCAGCTTCAGCGCGGCGAACGTCGCCGTTTCGCTTTCCGCCGGAACACCCTCCTCTTGCAGATAGCCGTCGTACTGCCCGCGTACCGTATCCCGCGCGAAATCTCCGCCTCGCAACGGACGGACGCTGCGCAGCACTTTTACTTTCTCATCCCGAACCAGGTTGGCGTCGTAGCGTGCCGGCGCTTCCATGGCGGTGATCATCATCAGCTGCAGCAGATGGTTCTGGAACATGTCCCGCAGCACGCCGCTGTTGTCGTAATAGGCGGCGCGGCGGCCGACCACCACTTCTTCCGCGACCGTAATTTGCACGTGATCGATGTAGTTGCGATTCCAAATCGGTTCAAAAATGCTGTTGGCGAAACGCAGCACCAGCAGGTTCTGTACGGTTTCCTTCCCCAGATAGTGGTCGATGCGATAGATCTGCCGCTCGTCAAAAACGCGCTGCAAATCCGTGTTGAGCTGTTTTGCCGACTTCAAATCAACGCCGAACGGCTTTTCCACAATCACGCGACGCGGACCAGAGGTTTCGTCGGCCATACCGGCCTTGCCCAGCTGATCAGCGGCTAGGGCGTAGAGTTGGGGCATGGTGGACAAGTAATAGAGCCGCGTCGATTTCGGCGATCCTTCGAGTTCGTCGAGGAACCGGGCCAACCCGCCGAAGTCATCGGCGTTTTCGATATCTCCGCGAAAATAAAAAACCTGCTCGGCGAAGGTGTGCCATTTGTCCGAGTCAAATTCCTGGCCCAGGTACTTGTCCGCTGCTGCCGCCAGTTGCTCGCGCCATGCCTCATGCGAAAACTCGGTTCGCGACACGCCCACGATGCGGCTGTATTCCGGCAGGCGATTCTTGCAATAGAGGCGAAACAGCGCCGGGATCAGCTTGCGACTGGTCAAATCCCCCGAAGCACCAAAAATCACGATGGTATGCGGCATTGTTCTTACTCTCGGCCCATTCGACGGAGCATGGGGAAAGCGCGAAGTCGGCCGTAAGGCCGCTCCCACCACGACGTCGTCCACAACGAGAGCGATTGTACCAGGAAGTGCCCGCCCTGTATAACGTCCCCGCGCAGCGAATGCCGCGACGTAGGGCGGCCGCTGCGCGGCGGTGCACATGATTTGACATCGAACCGGCTTGAATCGCGGAGGCTCAGTCCATTCTGAAACGCGAGCGGTAGCCCACCATAATCCGCTGCCCATGATCGACGGTGCGCATCTTGGGTACGATGCGGCCTCAAGAAATAGCCGCGCGGATTACGGTGGGCTGCGCGACGTGGCTCCCGCGCTTGAACAACTCAATTGGTCGGACACTCTCGCGCGGAAAGCAATTGCCAAGATCCGCTTGCCCATCGAGATTATCGCGTGGGCATTCTGCGTTAGAATCGCATGGCGGTGAAACCACCGTCCACGTAGAGGTCTTCACCCGTGATGAAGCTGCCGGCGGCGCGCGAAACCAGCAGCAGGACGGCGCCAATCAGTTCCTCGGGTTCGCCAAAGCGTTTCATGGGCGTGCCGTCCATGATGTTGGCCACCCGCTGCTCGTCCAGGATCTTGCGATTCTGCTCGGCAGGAAAGAAACCGGGACAGAGCACGTTGACGCGGACCCCCTGGGTGGCATACTCGCGAGCGACGTTGCGAGTCAGGTTGACGACAGCCGCCTTCGACGCGGAGTAGGCGTAGACGCGGGATAGCGGCAAGTGGGCCGTGACGCTGCCAATGTTCAGGATCGCGCCGCCCTCTTCCTGTTTGGACATCTGCGCCGCGAAGATTTGACACGCGATATGCGTGGCGGTCAGATTGCCATCGATCACCTTGTGCCAGTCTTCGTCCGTGATCTCCTCGTAAGGGACCGCCGAGTTGACGCCGGCACAATTGACCAGGATGTCGACGCGCCCCCGCGACTCGACCACCCCCCGGTTCAGTGACGCCAACGATTCGCGCGACGCGGCGTCGACCTGCTTGAAGTCGGCGCTGCCGCCCGCGGCCTCAATGGCCGCGACGCGGGCCTGCCCACGTTCCTCGGACCGCCCGCAGACGACGACATGCGCCCCGGCACCTGCAAGTCCGTCACACAAGGCGCCACCCAGGACGCCGGTTCCGCCGATGACAATGGCCGTCTGGCCATCCAGTCCGAAAAGCTTTTGAAGATATTCTGTCGACACCAGTCGTCTTTCTCAAGGCAAAGTAACGTTTTCTCAAGGTAAAGTAACGTGGAACTGCCAGTGCAGGCCACTGGCGGTTGGAAAACTCAATCGCGGGGCTGGCGGCGCAACTCCAGCCACTCGGTGTGGAAAGTGCCCTCTTTGTCCACGCGCTTGTAGGTATGGGCGCCAAAATAGTCTCGCTGTGCTTGCAGCAAGTTGGCCGGCAGGAAGGCCCGCCGGTAGCTGTCGTAGTAGGCCAGCGCGGTACTGAATGCCGGTACGGGTAGGCCCGTTTGCGTGGCCGCCACGACCACCTTGCGCCACGACTGCTGAGCATTCTCGACCGCGGCCTCGAAGAACGGATGCAACAGCAGGTTCTCCAGTTGAGGATCCTCGTCAAAGGCTTCCTTGATGCGGTCCAGGAACTGGGCGCGAATGATGCAGCCGCCCCGCCACAGTAACGCGCAATCGCCGTAGTTCAACGACCAGTCGTGTTCCGCCGCCGCTTCCTGAAGCTGTACGAATCCCTGCGCGTAACTGCAGATCTTCGACGCGTAAAGGGCCTGCCGCACCGCCTCGACAAAGCCGTCGCGACCGCCGAATTCGCCCAAATCCATTTTCACCGCGGGCCCGTTAAGAACCTTGCTGGCCCGGACCCGCCGTTCCTTCTGTGCGGAGATGCACCGCGCGTAGACCGCGCCGGTAACCAGCGTGCTGGGCACGCCCAAGTCGAGCGCCAGTTGGCTCATCCACTTCCCGGTTCCCTTCGCACCGGCCATATCCATGATCTTGTCTACCAGATATCCATCTCCGTCCGGGTCCTTGACGCTGAAGATGTCGCGCGAAATCTCAATCAGGTAGCTCTGCAAGTCACCCCGATTCCAGGTATCGAAGACGTCGTAGAGTTCGTCGTTGGTCAGCCCGGCTGCTTCTTTCAACATGAAATATGCTTCGCAGATGAGCTGCATGTCGCCGTATTCAATGCCGTTGTGGACCATTTTGACATAGTGCCCGGCGCCACGCGGTCCGACCCATTCGCAGCAGGGAATGTCGTTGTTCGGGCCGACCTTGGCGGCAATTCCCTGGAATATGTCGCGCACCGCCGGCCAGGCGTCTTTCGAACCACCCGGCATGAGACTCGGCCCGAACCGCGCTCCTTCTTCGCCGCCGGAAACGCCAGTGCCGATGTACAGCAGGCCCTTGGATTCGACGACTTTGGTACGCCGTTCCGTATCGCTGAAGTGCGTATTGCCGCCGTCGATGATGATGTCGCCCGGTTCCATCAATTCGATCAATTGCGCGATTACCGAATCGGCGGCATTCGATTCGGCGTAGAGCTTCTCTTCTAGTGCCGGAACGGCATCGCCCGACTTGATCATCAGCATGACCTTGCGAGGCCGTTTCAGACTCTGCACCAACTCTTCGAGCGAATGCGTGCCGACGACCGTCTTTCCCGCCGCTTCCGGGCTCTGCACGAAATCGTCCACCTTGCTGGTCGTGCGGTTGTACACGGCGACCGTGCTGCCGTGGTCCGCCATGTTCAAGACGAGGTTTTGCCCCATCACGGCAAGCCCCATAACGCCAATATCACATTCCGATTTGCTCATCGTTTCCTCATACTTGTCATTTTGCTCGTACTTTTCGCGTCTGAAGCTTGGCGAGGTTATCCACGTGGACGTTACCGCCCCGGGGTGACCGCGCGACCGGCATGCCGCCCGCGGCGGACCTTTAGGCATTCACGGGCCACGGTGGTCGTTCCGGCAGGTGGCGATCAAATTCGTCGAGCAGCGTTTGCTGGTAGTCTCCCGCAAACTGGCCACTCAAGAACCGCTCGACGCCTTCGCGGCAAAAGCGTTCCCAACTGGCCTCTTCGTGACCAGGATTGATCGGATAAAACAAACAGTGATTCGCGACGGCGGCGTTGTAGTCGCCCGGAGCGTCGCCGATCATCAACGTGCAGTTTTCGCCGTACTTCGCAGCGTTTCGCAACGTCTCCTTCTTGCTGCCCGATTCCTGACCGCAAATGGCGACCACGTAGTTGTCGATACCGTGTTCCTCCCATTCCGCTTGCAGGGCTTCATTCGGCGTGGCCGAGCAGACGAGCATGTCTGCCTGCCCTGCCAGCTTTTCCAGGCTTTCACGCACAAAGGGAAATGGGGGACAGCCGCGAACCATGCCCGCGACGGTGGCGTTCACTTTCAGGGACCAGTCCAGTGCCTGCTGGAGCGCCTGGTCGTTCGTCGCGGCCACCTTCGCCTCCAAGGCTGGATTGCCGAGTTTCGTTTCCTCGCGAATCCACTGCCGCAGCGAATCGGGAATGTCGATCGTGACCCCGCGGGCCGCGACCTCAGGCCGCTTCTGCAGCCATTCCAGGGTTTCCACCAGCGCCGGAAACCGATTGATCCCGCGGCTCTTGGAGTACAAGTTCACAAACTCGGCAGCTTCACGAGCGTACTTGCTGACCGCTTGCAATTCGTAGCAGTTAATGGTGTGGGGAATAAAGCACTCTTTGTGCTTGAGTTCCATAGTGTCGAACGCGCAACCGTCGGAATCGATGCCGACAAGAAACTTGTGCTGGGGAGAAATTTCGTACATGGGTGTTATCTGGCCGAGGGGAAAGTTCTGAGTAACAACAACGTATCAGCCCTTCCGTTAGCGGTCCGCTTGCGGGACATACGCGGGCAGTTTCTGATCGGCAAAAAGAGGCTTGAATCGAGTCAGCCGCTGGCGGCCGTCGATCATCGGCAAACTCACCATGCCTTCGCCTACCAGCGGTTTGGCATAACGCACGAAGTCGTCGGTGACGTCGCAGCCGCTTGCGGTGATCCACTGAGCCGGGAAGGTGCGTTCGCTGTTGGCGACCAGATCCAGGGGCACCTTGTCGAACCGCACACTGTAGACCCCTTCATTACGGAGGATTGTCGACATGTGCCCGCTCTCGCCGCGCGAGGCCAGCAACGCCGCCATCCGCCCGGCACCATACGATTCATCCAGATCCACCGTCGAGGCGTAGGCCATGGAATGCCGCTGGTCGGTCCCGGGAACGTTGCCCCGCGCCGCGCCCTTGGCCGCCAGGCCGTTCTGATTCACGTCATTCACAACACTTTGCGCCACTGTGGTCTGGCTGGAGCTGAATTGCACGTGTCCGAATGAATCGCGAACTTCGCCGAGCGATCCGACATCAAACCCCTCGCTGATCACCACGATACAACGTCCGTCGCGATTCAATTGATCGTTGACATTGTCCGCCAGCTGCTCCAGCGAACAGGGACTCTCGGCCAGATAAATCTGCAAAGGCATTTCACGGTGTGGATCGGCCAGCCGCGCGGCCGCCGGAATGAACCCGATCTTGCGGCCCATGGCCTGCAGCACCAGGACGGGATCGGCCGGGCATGAGCCGAGGTTCTCTTCATTGGCATTCTGTACGGCGTGCATCCAGTACTTCGCGCAGGAACCGTATCCGGGCGTGTGATCGATCAGCTTGAACTCGCTGTCTCCGACGTCGTTGTCAATCTTTTTCGGTCCCCCAATTCCCACCAGGTCCAGGCAGCGCTCCTGCCCCAGTTTGGCGATCTTGTTGGCCGTGTCCATCGAATCATTTCCGCCGATGTAGATGAAGTAACCCACGTCGTGAGCCCGCAACACCTCGATCACCCGGTCGAAATCCTCGTTCTGATGCTCCTTCAATTTGTAACGGCAGGTGCCGATGGAACCAGCCGCCGGCGTGTAACGTAACAGCGAAACCTCCTGCGGGCACTGTTCCGACAGGTTGAGCAGCTCCTCTTTCAGCACACCTTCAATGCCGTGCCGGGCGCCGTAAACGGTCCCGATGTTGTCCAGGTCCCGGCAGGCTTCGATCACGCCGCGGACGGTATTGCTGATCCCGGGACTCGGGCCGCCACTCTGCGCTACCACAAGGTTCTTAGCTCTCATGCGAAATCAACCCAAAAAAAACGAATTCAGACGAACGACCGTCATGGCGGGGGACAATGGGAAAACGATAGTCACGCACGCGGCCGGATCAGAAGATCATGGCAAACCGGTTATTTTAACGCAGATACATTCCCATTCAACGGCCAGTTGGGTTGGATCCTGAGCACACTGCCCCGGCCCCGACCCGGGCGTTATACCCCGCTTTTCGATCATTCGAGTGAGACCGTGTTGTCGTACAAAAGGAATCCCGACTTGCACTCGATCAGGCCGACAGGCGCTGCCGTGGCAACACATCGGGTTCCCCCAAGGCTGCTTTTCAAGGAACCTTGCGCCAGCACTCGCCCTGCTACGCCGCTTGACGCAGGCTGGGCATGGGAACGGAGCGGCGCAGCCGCAAGAGGGTGGATCGGACAACCTCTTCCATCGCCAGCGTCAGGATCGGCCCTGCCTGGCTTTTTCGCACCTGCGGGTGCCGGCTTAGATATCGCTGCAGTTCACGGTGAACGACCGCCGTTGCTCGAGCCCGTACGTAGCCACGGGCTTCGGAGGGGTTCATGGCAAAGCAGTCGTGGGAGAGTCGCTGCTGGACGGCGTTATAGCAGGATCCGGCGATTTCTTCTGCGATTTGGTCATTTCGAGAACTTGAAGAACGCAACGAGAAAATACTGAACCATGCCATGAGTAAACTCTTCCTGTATTTTGGAGCGAAACAGACGTTTTTCCGACCGCAAGGGTCGGTAAAGATCCCAGCCGCCGTGAGCCGGTTTTCGTGCGACCAACGCGAGTCGCCACTATACGAATCGATTACGAGCGGCAGTTTCTTCACTTCCGTCAGGACGGTAACACGTGATTCGCATGGGCAAAATGGTCAAGATAGTGTCATGTTTTACCATCTGAATAACCGATTCATTTTGAACCAAACAAGCGACAGGAGAGCGATAACCGGCAAGGTCTTCGTGAATTGCCAAACTTCGCTATCCATCTTGACCGGCAAGTCAGGATTTTCTAAGTTTCTTGTGCTCGGGCGCCGTGGCCAAGTGGCTAAGGCAGTGGATTGCAAATCCACCATCGTCGGTTCGAATCCGACCGGCGCCTCTTGAAAAACAAGGGTTGACGCCACGGCGTAGGCCCTTTTTTTGTTTGTGCTGACAAATCCGTGCCCGTCGACGCGAACGCCTCCCCAGATCCGCCTACGGCCCTGTGTGCGAACTAATCCAGAGCTTATTTGCTGGCGACAGGTGATTTGCCGAGTTGTGGTTAAGCAGAACAGCCCGGCTCGGACGAGGGGCATGGTCGCGCTTTCGACAACGTCTCACAGCCAGTTGGTGTCTCGGAGGCGCGGAGGCAAAGCCCGTCAGGGCCCAGCGGGCCCTTTGTCGCGAACCATCTCCGTCCCTCCGCGAAGATACTTCCGACTGCATGCAAAACGACACGCCAGTCACTCTTGCCTGTCCTTATCTTTCGTATCTTTCTATCTTTCATTTCTGTTATCATTCCGATTCTGCGCCTGCCAAACTGCCGCTTTTCTAAATAGGTGGTACATCGCGACGCAGCGGCTGGAGTTTAGCGGATGTCGAGTCCGTAGGCGATGACGGCGTTTTTCCAAAAGTAGCGTTCGCAGGCTTCTGGTCCCTTGGCGGAAAAGTAGGCATTCACCAGTTTCACGAAACTCGCATAGTCGCCACTCTTCTTCGTGCACGGCCAGTTGCTTCCATAGATCAGCCGCTCGCTGCCAAACTGCTGCCACAGCATGTCGAGTACCGCTGCGTAGTGCGTCACGTCGTGGGGCGCGGGTTGCTGGACGCAGCGCTGGTAGAGCCCCGACACCTTGCAGTAAACATTCGAATGGGCGGCCAGTTTGGCAACCGCTTCGTGCCAGTCTTGTCCCGGCGGTTTCCCGTCGATGTCGTATCCCAGGACGTGATCGACAATAATGCGTAGCTTCGGCAGTTTCCCCGCCAGCACTTCTACCTCTTGTACTCCCGGCACGCCTTTGCCGTTGGCCAGGATGTCCAGCGACAGGCCGGCCTGCTCCAGCAACCGGAAGTTCGCGAGTACCTGCGGGTCGGTATAATCGATCGGTCTGGCTGCCCGCGCTCGGATTCCCACGAACCGCGGGTCCTTTCGCAGTCGCTCCAGTTGCTCCTCAAAATCCTTTCGATTGGGATCAATATTTCCCACCAGCGCCACGTAGAACGGATCACCGGCCACCTGGTCCAGCACCCAATGATTATCCGCCAACCGATCACTCGCTTCCACAATCACCACGGCCGTGACCCCGGCAGCCTTCGCAATCCGAGAATACTCGGCGGGCAAGTGCGGCTTGTACAGCACGGTATCCTCCGCGGGTGGCCAGGGGACGCCTTCCGGACGGCGCGTGTCGTACAGGTGAATGTGCGTGTCGATCACGTGCTTCACCCGCGGCAATGGCAAGTCGGCCTCTTCCGCGGAAGCGACGAGACATCCGCAGCAGGCAAACATCAGACTCACGCAAGTCGATAACCATTTCATGAATGTAACTCCGTTTGTGGGTTGAATTCGATGGTTGACTTTTCCTACGGTCCGGTGTCACGCGAATTCAAGCAGACGCTCCGCCCAGACGACTCGTCCGACAGCGTCAGGTTCCGTCGTCATATGAGCTCGAAGCACAAGCGATCGGGGCACTCACGTCCGGATACGCTTGCTTGCGTTGCATGCTTCGATTCTTGCGGATTGCCACAATGTGGGCGCTGTCCAACTAACGAACCTGATGGTGGGTTCCCAACAGGCCGTTGACGGCGTGATTCGCGACACGGGTAATGTACTTATTTGGCTGCTTCGACAAGCACTGCTGCAGGGCGGCGAGTGCCGGGCGTGCCATCTCGCCCGCTTCGTCCAGGACAATGGCGGCTTGCAACCTGGCCCACTGGTGGGGCCCGGACAGTTCCGCCGCCAACACGGGAAGGGCCTCACCGGGCAGGTCCATGGCGCAGAGCGCCCGTGCCGCCGCGATACGGACACAGGGCGCGTCGTCCTTCAACCCGGCCTTCATGCGCGGGGCGTAGGCGACCGCCTCGCGTCCTTGATTGCCGATGCCGGTAATGGCCCAGTAACGGACGGATGCGTCTGAGTCCTCCGCGGCGGCGATCAATTGCGGCAGGTTCTCCGGCCCGCCCAGCGCCAATCCCGCAACATCGCGGATGCGAGTCATCAACCGTTCTCCGTCACTACCCGCCAGAATATGGTACCGCGATTGAACGGCGGCTTCGCGAATCGCGATTTCGGACTCGGGCAGCAAGCCGATATCGCGGGTCTCGGTCACCCAATCCAAGTGCACGCGGCGCATTTTCTCCAGCACTTCGCGGAACTCAGGCTTTCCGGCCAGGTTGTTAATTTCGTGCGGGTCGTTGTGCAGGTCGTACAGCTCCTCCACCGGCTTAGAGTCGGCCATGAACAATTCCGCCGCGGCCGGTAGCTGCCCCAACGCGTGGACGCGCCGCAGCTCCTTCATCGTGGCCCCCTTTTCCGGCGTGTTCATATACTGGTAGTACGGCTTGAACGACTCGTAGTTGCGAACATACCGAAAGCGCTGGTCGCGGACGGAGCGAATGATGTCGTAACGTTCGTCCATGCGGTCACGAGCGCCAAATACGTAGTCGCGCTGGGCAGCAAGATGGGGCCCCAGAAAGGCTCGCGACTGCAGGTGTCCCGGCACGTCCACCCCGGCGAGGTTCAAGACCGTCGCCGCCAGGTCGATGCTGCTGATCATCTGGTCGTCCACGGTACCCGGCTGGCCTTGTCCGCCGCGGCGCAACTTTTCCGGAATACGGATGATCAGCGGTATGTGCGTGCCCGAATCGTACAACCAGCGCTTCGCTCGGGGCAAACCGACTCCATGATCCGACCAGAAGAAAACGATGGTATTGTCGTCCAAGCCGTCATGCTGGAGTTGGTCCAGCAAGTCGCCGGACCACGCGTCCATCGCCGTGATCAGTTCGTAGTTGCGTTTCCAGTCCTCACGGACGACCGGAGTATCCGGGTAGTAAGGCGGCAGCTCCAGGGACGCGGGATCCTGCCGCTGTTCCGGTTTCAGGTTCCGCGTTACCGATTGGTATTTGGACGCGCTGGCGATCCCGCTTTCCTGACCGCCGGTCAAGTTGAATCCGGCACACCCGGGCTGCGCCTCCGCCGGGCGGCGTCGCCCATGCGCCTTACCGCTGGACGCATCCCAGGTCCCTTTCGGCGCGGAGAATTGATAGTCCGTCTTGCTGTTGTTGGTGCAATAGTACCCGGCCTTGCGCAGGTAGACCGGAAACGGCTTGATCTGCTCCGGTAACTTCGCGTTGCAGCGCATGTGGTGCGTGCCGATCGTGGTTTGATACATGCCGGTGATGATTCCCGACCGGCACGGCGCGCACACACCGGCGGTGGTAAACGCATTGGTATACCGCACACCCTGTTGGGCCAGTTTATCCAGATGCGGCGTGATGGCGTGCTTGTCGCCATAGCACCCGAGGTGCGGGCTGATGTCCTCGCACGAGATCCACAAGATATTGGGCTGTACGGCCGACGATACCGACGCGGCCAGACACAACAGAAAGATGAGAAACCACATTCGGCGCATTTGAATCCCTTTGCTAAACATCGAGCTGTTTAGTATACACCACGAACCGTAGGGACACACGCCGCTGAAGGTGCCTCAGAAAAACGGTGAAACCGCAATTGTGCTGACGAGGGAAGCTCTTGATAATAGGGCTCGGTGGCGTGGCCGCCCGCGCCGCAGCCCCGCATCCGCATCGACGCAAGACATACCGTTCAAGGACATAACGTATAAGGGTCCAGCATGCCAAAGCCCGCCAGATTGAGTCGCCGCAGCTTTCTCGGACTGGGAGTCGCAGGCGGGCTTAGCGCGCTGTCGGACGCCACGACTGCGCAGGCGAGTGGGCGTTCAGGCAGAGCGAAAAACGTTCTGGTGATTTTGGAACAGGGGGGCTTGTCGCATATCGATACCTGGGACCCCAAACCGCGGGCGCTCGCGGAGCACGCCAGCCACTACCAGTCGATTTCGACTACCGTTCCGGGTATGCAATTTACGGAACTGTTGCGACACACCGCGAGTGTGGCCGACAAGCTGAGCGTCATTCGCTCGATGCATCACACGACGGGGATTGCCAACGGCCATCCTACGGGTACCCAGTATCTGCTCTCGGGGCATGTCCCGAACGGTCCGGTGGTCATGCCAGACATTGGTTCGGTCGTCGTGCACCGCATGGGAACAGATTGTCTCTACTTGCCGCCCTACATCATGGTGCCGGGCAATCACGAGCAGGCCAAAGAGTCCCGGTTGGGCTTCCTGCCTCCTACCGCACAGGTCTTCAAGACGGGTGGACGCGACCTTTCTGCCGCAGACTGGACGGTTCCCGGCCTGGGACTGAATCGCGATATCGCCAGAGAGCGATTCTTGGATCGCCAGGATTTGCTCAGCAATCTGGACGTCGGCCTGCCCACGAACTCCAGTCCGGGGACGGCTGGTTGGAAGCACGCCATTCGGCAAGCGAAGGAAACACTGCTGGACCCGAGGACGACAACGGCTTTTCAACTGGAACGCGAATCAGACAAAGTTCGCGATACCTATGGACGCGGTCACCGCGGGCAGTGCTACTTGCTGGGTCGTCGCCTGATCGAGCATGGCGTTCGCTTTGTCACGGTGGACGTTCGCGAACCGCTGACCAGCGCCACGCCGGGAGGGACGAATTTGAACTGGGATCACCATGACTTCATTTACGCTCCGGGCACCTGCAATCTTCCCGGAGCCGGTGGTGGTGGGCGTGGCCGCTACGGCATTGGCACCTGGTGGATGATGGGCAGTACCGATCGGGCCTTTGCGGCGCTGATTCGCGACATGTCCGAACGCGGCCTGCTGGACGAAACGCTCGTCTGTTTCGTGACCGAATTCGGCCGCACGCCCAAGTTGAACAAATCGCAAGGCCGCGATCACTGGACCGGCGCGTATAGTATCGCGATGGCGGGGGCTGGTGTTCCCGGTGGCCAGGTGATCGGCGCGTCGGATCGCGACGGTGGCTATGTCACCGACTCGCCCTACACCCCGGATGACTACGCGGCAACGATATATCACAAGCTGGGCCTGGATTTCGGAGAACCGCTTTCGACACTGGATAACTGCCCCATTCCACTGGCGGCCCACGGCAAGCCGATACCGGAATTGCTTTGATCCACGGCGGCAACGGTGGTGGTATGCCATTGCACGCCGATCACGTTCACCAGACGAACTCCATTTGGTGGAGTCGACATGGGCAACGACGTGCTTGACGCCTCGGGCCCGATCTTCTTGTGTCGATGCAAGCTGGCTTGACTTTGCGCGCCGCAACGTTCCCCTGCGCTGACAGCGCCATCGTCAATTCCAGGACGGGTCCACCGGTTGCTTGCCGCGTTTGATCATGGGAGACAGGATTTCGCTGCCGATGCGATGCACGATGCGTTTCCACAGTTCGTCGTCCGATACGAAGATGTCGTCCACGGACGCGGGCGTGGTTAACCATCCGCCCGCTTCCAGTTCGTCCTCCAGCTGCCCGCCGGCCCAGCCCGCGTAGCCGCTGAACAACAGGAAAGGCGCGTCGTCACGCTGCACGATTTCGTTAAGAAATTCCTTCTGCGTGGATACGTAGACTCCCGGCAGCACCTCGCTTTCGGAGAGGTCCTTGTGCGTGTGCAGGGCCAGCAGTGGTCCCGATACGGGTCCGCCGAGGTTCACGGGCCGCTCGCTGCTGCAAGGCAGGTCCGCAACAAGTTCCCAGATTTCCCGCACCGTACTTGGTGTCGGGCGATTCATGACCACACCAAACGCGCCCTCGTCGTCGTGCTGGAGCATCAGCACAACCGAACGATAGAAATTCGGGTCCGGCAAATGCGGGGAAGCAACCAGGAATTGTCCGCGCAAACTCATCACAACAATGTACCCCACCAGCGTGCGTCGTACGAGCCGGAAAGGAGGCGGCGTGAAGCTGCCTGCGTTCGCCTCTTCCTCCGCCGCGGCAGGACGAATCGCCACTCGTATCGATCGCGCTTTCTCTACGCTCAGTTTACTTGTGCGGGCTATCGAGGGAAACAAGAAATTGGAGATTTCAGGAAAAAGACGCGCTGCTGCCAACGGTTCTTTGCAGCGTGAACGCCCTCGTGCGAGTCGCATGGACGTGTCGCGTCTCCGGCGCTGTAAATCACCGCGTCTACTGGCGAAAAAACCGCTACACTCACGCGAAACGCGCTGTAATGAACTAAGCGCCGATCGATCGTCATGGTTGCAGCGCGTAACGCGGCGCACTCACGCGGAGAATCGTGTTTCATGCCGCTATGACGCGTCCCAGATGCAGCCTGCCCACGACCAGCCGACGCCGAAACCAACCATGACATTCCGCTGTCCCGGGGTGAGCTTCTGTTCCCGCCGCAATTGATCAATCACGATTGGAATGGTGGAGGATACGGTATTGCCGCAGTGTTCCAGGACAATGGGCATTTGATCATCGTTCAGGCAGAGTGACTCTTGGAGTTGCTGCAGCATCTTGCGGGTGGCCTGGTGCAAAATATAGTGATCAATTTCTTCGCGCGCGACCCCGGCCTGTTGCAAGATATTTTCCACCAGACACGGAATGGCCCCCACCGTAAAGTTAATTAAACTTGGCCCGTCCATATACAACGCGCTCGGCCAGCGGTGCCGGTGCCGCGGTTGATGGGCGTCTTTTAGCGGCCGCGCGCCTCCTTTCGCAACCAGCAGCGTATCCGCCCCGCTGCCGTCGGTGCCAAATTGAAACCCGGAAAGCGTAGGCTGGTCCACCGCTTCCAGCAGCGTCGCCGCGGCGCCGTCGCCAAAGATCGTTCGCAGGCTCCGATCGGTGGGGTGAATGTATTTGGAATAGGTTTCCGCTGTCACCAGCAGGACGCGACGAGCCACCCCACTGCGAATCAGTCCGTCGGCCAACGAGACGCCGTAAACGTAACCGGAACAACCCAGGTTAAAGTCCAGCGCGCCTGCCGAGGTGCGCATGCCTAGTCGATCCTGCATCAGGCAGGCGGTCGTCGGCAAGGGGTAATCGGGCGTTTGAGTGCAGAGCAGAATAAAGTCGATCGAAAGGGGGTCGACATCCTGTTCGGCGAATAGTTTCTGACACGCCTTCACGCCCAGGTCG
>CALBSZ010000203.1 GCA_937967665.1 uncultured Planctomycetaceae bacterium | reverse complement strand
TGCCTAATCCACGCCGCCAACGTTCATTCTGAGCCAGGATCAAACCCTTCAATTTAAATGCTTACTGCACTGCCAGCCGCAGTCGCACGACCGAAATCGTGGCAACCGAAGCCGTAGCACAGATGACTAGCCATTGAATGTTTGAAAAAAACTTGTAGCCGTCACCCTGTCCGGCTTGCACCGCACCGAGCTCCGACAACACAGTCTTGTGTTGAAAAAGAGTATTGACTCTCAATTAACGAAGGTCTCTGCCAAATTGTCAAAGAACAGTTCTCTCCGTAGAGAGAGTGTTTCTCCTCGGACAACGATTTATCGTCCAACGAGTCCTAAATCTTAGCGGATTCGGGCGGCTCGTCAACAGCTAACGAAAAAAATCTTCCAAGTTCCTCCGACTCGTCATAAAACGGCCATTTCCCTGAGTTTTTGGCAACCCGCGAGGTCGCCCGGGACCTTTGCGGACGCCTCGACACGACCCGACATCTCAGTGACTTCTGCTTTCCCGCCTCAGTCGGTATGCTAATAGACATGCGCACTCCGCGAACGTTTTCCAACTCCCTGAATCCACAGTCCCGTTGCGGCGGGTTGACCATCGCCAGCAACCTGTAACCAGCGCCATTCCATGATGCATTGTCGAGGCGTTCGCGGCGCCACTACCGCCGATTCCAATACCCGCGAGGACATCCTGGTCGCCACGCGGCAGTTGCTGGCACTGATGATCCGGCAAAACGGGATCGAACCGGGGGATGTCGGCAGTGCGATTTTCACGACCACGTCGGACCTGGACGCGGAATTCCCGGCGTTGGCCGCCCGCCAACTCGGCTGGATCGAAGTTCCCTTGATCTGTACCCATGAAATCGACGTCCCCGGGTCGCTCCGACGCTGCATCCGCATCCTGCTGCACTGGAACACCGCAAGGCCGCAAAAGGCAATTCACCACATCTACATCAAGGAAGCCCAGAAGCTGCGGCCCGAACTGGCGAATCTCCCCCCCGTCGATTTCGAAGAACTCGAACAGTGGATCGCGGAACAACTCTCCGGGCGGAGCTAAGACGCGCAGGAAACCCACCCGGCACTAGTCCCTAAACAAGCGAAGTTGTCATCCGAAAATCGGGAAAATCCGAAATCCGAAGCACGAAATACGAAACAAATTCAAAATCCGAAATTCAAAACCGTTTCACTTGAATTCAGCTGAAACACGATATGCAACCGCCGTTAGGGTTTCCGATTTTTGTATTGGAACATTTGAATTTGTTTCGGTTTTCGATATTCGTGCTTCGAATTTCAATGCCCGGTGCAACAGACCTCGCTGGTTTGAGGACTAGTGCTTTGTGACAACTTAGTTTTGGGATTAGCCGCTTTGGCGTTAGCCGCGATTCGTGCACCAATAACCGTGGCTAACGCCAAAACGGCTAATGTCGACAACCCGAACTCTTAGACGTAATAGAGCACTAGTCGGTTGACAGTGGCGAACGATGCGGTTCAAAGACCGTGCGGCGGGACTGTTCGGCCTGCTTGACGGCGATTTTCGCCTGCTGGTAGAGCCATTCCTGGCTGCGAAACTTCTTCCGGCGCCCGACCGGCTTTATCGCCTCATACCCGCCATCCGGCAACAGTCGTCGGGCTTTCACGGTATCGCGGAAATAGCATTCCAGGATTTCGATCAGACGCCGCCGAGACGAACGGTCCTCAACCGGCACGAGCAACTCAACCCGACTGTCCAGGTTGCGAGGCATCCAGTCGGCGCTGGAAATGAACACGCGTTCGTCGCCCCCATGATAAAAATACAAAATCCGAGCATGCTCCAGGAACCGGTCGACAATGCTGATCACGGAAATGTTTTCGCTGAGTCCCTCGACACCGGGCCGCAGGCAGCAGATACCGCGAATGTTGAGTTTCACTTTGACGCCGGCCTGGGAGGCATCGTAGAGCGCGTTGATGATCTTGGGATCGACCAGGGAATTCAGCTTCGCGGCGATATGCGCTTTCTGCCCCTGCCGCTTGCGTTGGGTTTCCGTTTCGATCATTTCCAGCAGGGCGTCGCGCAATCCGGTCGGCGCGGCCTCGATCTTGCGGTACGCCTGCGGCTGGGAGTAGCCGGTGATGGCATTGAAGAAGCTGATGGCGTCCGCGCCGAGTTCCTCGTTGGCGGTCATGTAACTGACGTCACTGTAGATTTTGGCGGTGGCATCGTTGTAATTACCGGTCCCGAAATGCAGGTAACGCTGGATCCCGTGAGGCTCGCGGCGGACGACAATACAAACCTTGCTATGCGTCTTCAGTCCCTTGACGCCGTAAATCACTTGCACGCCCGTCCGCTCCAGATTCTTGGCCCATTCGATATTACGGGCTTCGTCAAAACGGGCCTTGAGTTCAATGATCGCGGTCACGTGCTTGCCATTTTCGGCGGCTCGCTGCAGCGCGGCCACGATCGGGCTTGAACGACTCGTGCGATACAGCGTCTGCTTGATAGCAATCACGTCCGGATCATCGGCAGCTTCGTTGAGCAACTTGACGACGGGATCAAAGCTTTCGTAGGGATGGTAGAGCAGCACATCGCGCCGCGCCAGCGTTTCGAAGATACTGGCGGTCAGGTCAATGGCCGGCGAAGGCTGGGGCGGCCAGGATTCAATCCGCAAATCATCAAAGCCCTGCGTTTCAATAATCTGCATGAAAGCGGACAAATCCAGCGGACCGGGAATGTCGAAGATGTCACGGCCGCTGATTTGCATGATGCCCTGCAGGAAGTCGCGAATCGTGGCCCCTGCCCCCGCCGCGATTTCCAGACGCACGCAGTGACTTTGCTTGCGGGCCGCCAGCACCTCTTCCATGCCGCTGAGCAGGTCCGGGGCGGAGTCTTCGGCAACCGAAAAATCGGCGTTTCGCGTGATCCGAAACGCCGCGGCATGCTGCACCGATTGGCCTTCGAAAAACCGGTCGATAAACATTTCGACAATATCTTCCAGCATGATGAAGGCATAACCGCCGTCCGACGATAGCGTGTAAAACCGTCGCGCGCCGCGGCCGAAGGGAATAATGGCGAAACGCGGTTCCTTTTCGCCCGCCGTGGGTTCCAGGCACGCGCAGACGCTGAGCGTCTGGTTGACCAGCAACGGGAAGTCCTCGAGGCAGGTTACGGCCATCGGCGTCAAGACCGAGAAGATCTCGTTTTCGAAAATCTGTTTTACGTCGCGTTTCTGGCGGTCGCTGAGTTTTGCCGGCGAAAGACGCATGAAATTGGCCGCCGCTAATTGCGGTTCCAGATCCTCGAGCAGGCAACGGTACTGCTGGTCCAGCATCTGATGGGTGCGGTCGCCGATGGCGTCCAGCATTTGCTGCGGCGTCATCCCGGAAGGATCGGCGCTGGAATTGCCCCGCGCCACCTGCGCTTGCAGGCCGCCGACTCGGACCATGAAGAATTCGTCCAGGTTGGAGGCCGTAATGGCCAGAAATTTGAGCCGCTCCAGCAAGCGGTTTTCCACATCGCAGGCTTCGTCCAGAACGCGCTGATTAAACTCCAGCCAACTGAGTTCGCGGTTGAGAAATTTTGTTGCTTTTTTTCGACTCATACTCGTTTCTTGTATCTTCAATTACGAATGCACCGTTCGCAGTTGCACTTGCAATCCGAATATCTCCTCAAAGATCGAGCAGTTTTGGCGGACGGCGAGTTGTTCGAGCGACAGGTCTTCAATGTTGGGAAAGGAGATTACCAGGCGATCATTCTCACGCTCGCAGTGGAATTCGTGGATCCGCTGGCTGCGTGAATCGTCCAGCGCCACACCGATACGCAGCAGGGCCGCCATCTTGGAAACCGCGATTCGTTCGTCGCGAGTCAATTCGCCGTAGCCCTCGTGAGTCGGCTTGGGGGTGGCGCGGCGGTAATACCGCGCCGTCAGCGCTACCAGACGCAAATCCCGCCGGCGCAGTCCAAACAGTTCGCTGTTCTGGATCAAGTACATCGAATGCTTGTGATGGCTTTGCGTGTTGACGTACATACCCAATTCGTGCAGCAGCGCGGCCAGATGCAGGATCAGCTGGTAGCGTGAATCCAGCTGATGCTCGTCTTGCAGCTGTTCGAACAGGATATCGCACAGTTTGGCGACGTGCTGTGCGTGCGCCTCGTCAAACTGAAACTTCCGCCCCAGATCCAGGGCCGAACGAATGATTTGATTACGATACTCGCTCGTCCATACCTGAGAAACGGCCATTTCCTTGAGCAAGCCGTCGCGCAGATTGGTGTTCGATACGATCACGTTGACCAGCTTCAAGGCCTTGGCCAGCTGGACGTAAACCAGCAGAGCCGGCCCCACTGTTTCCGCTTCCTGATAGCTGAGGTGGTAATGGCGGACGATTTCATCTTCCGTCTGGCACAGCAATTCGCCTGTGAACTGCTCCAGCAGGTCGACTGGGATCCGGGCGAGTACGTTCTGATTCCAGTCCGGCAGCAACTGGTCGGCGGCAAACCGCACATCGCCCCCCAACGCAATCATTTCGACACTGCCCTCGGACGGTACATGTTCTTCAATCTGGTGGATCGTGTGCTGGATCTGCCCCTCCATGATCTGCCGCATCTTCACCGAAGGAGCCTGATGCGCTTCGAGCGTTTCGTGCAGGCGCAGCGAACCCAG
Source organism: uncultured Planctomycetaceae bacterium (assembly GCA_937967665.1). Lineage (GTDB taxonomy): Bacteria > Planctomycetota > Planctomycetia > Pirellulales > Pirellulaceae > CALBSZ01. Next base: position 9,007 of record CALBSZ010000203.1, on the reverse strand, counting down.
GCGATACGTATGCGCGTACATCACATTACCGTCGTTCACCAGCAGCAGGTCGGTGCTCCCGCCGCCCACTTCCACAATGATCGACCGCGCATTGGCCAGTGTCGGCTCCGCCTGCAACAACGGCAAAATGGACAAGTAGGTGACGCGGTTGACCTCGACTTCGTCAATCGGCTCAACTTCAATTCCCGTTGCGATGTAGATGCGGTCCAGGAACGCGAGTCGATTCACGGCCTCGCGCACCGCGCTGGTCGCCACCACGCGCAGCTGGCTGGGTTCGGAAATCTGGTACTGCCGCAACTTCTGGCTGTAGCTCTTCAACACCCGAACACACTGCTCGATCGTGGCTTTGGACAGGGATCCGCGAGTAAAGGTGTCTTTTCCCAAGTTCGCTGCCTGGCTGAGCGTTTCCAGGATCCGCACGCCGTTCGCCGAATCGATCTCGGCAATCGCCATGCGAATGGAGGTGGTGCCAATATCAATCACCGCCACCGGTTTCGGGGGTTTGACAGGTTCGGGGGTCACTTCCGCTGCATCACCGGACATAGGGAGCACACTCTACCGGGTTTTCTTGAAGATTCCGTGAAGATTTCCGCGGGAAACACTTCTATAGTATGACGTTACGCCGTGGCCACAACCATAGGCATTCGCGACGATGGCGCCGATCCGGGTTTTGGCAACCAGGCCCGTTGGATTTGCTCCGAGCTAGCACGACGCAACGCCCAGGTAATCCATGCCCGGGCGTTGCACCGCCATCTGCTTGCACTAGCGGACGAGTTCCGCTGAGACGGGAAACGCGGCATCCGACTTCGCTCGCGGCTTCCCATACAGGCGCGCGTACAGGGCGATGTGAGCGAAATGAGAAACGGCCATCACGACCAGCACGAGGCCGATCTTGGTACTCAAGAGCTCGATCGCGTCCACCATTCCCGTGGCGTAACCTCCCATTTTGAGAGCCAGCATGACGAAGCCGACATGCAGCAGATAGAAGCCCACGGAAAGCAAATGGCTCAGGGAATCCGCGAGCTCATCGTTTCCCTTGCAGCCTTTTTCGAGAAACACCTTGCCGTGAATCCGCAACGTCCGCGCGACCCAGATGGTCAAGGCGATTCCAACAGCGAGGTAGGTGAGATGGGTGGCGGGCATGACGTTTTCAAACATGATGGGACTCCTGCAATGGTGACGATGTATTCTGCTGTTGCTGCCTACGAAGTCATTTCCCAACGCGCTCGACCGTAAGCGTCGGAACGCACGGGCGGTTGTTTCGTTTTGCGACGACCAATGCGCGTGAAAACGACGATATTGAAAAAGTGCATGGCACCCAGGATCAGCAAGACAACACCGATCTTTGTCGACAGGAACTCCATCGATTCGATCAGGTTTGTCGGCTTGACGCCGAACTTGAGGGCCAGGGCGACGTAACCGCAGTTCACCAGGTAGAAACCCACCACCAGCAAGGCATTGACCGAATCGGCCAGAGTTTCATCTCCGTGAAAGGCGTTGACCAGGAAGACGCGGCCACGGCGGTGGAGCACACGAGCGACCCACACGGTAACGGCAATACTGATTCCCAGATACAGCAGGTACGTGGTTGGCAGGTTCATGGCGGTTTCCTCCTCAGGCTCGTCTCGCTCTACGGAAGAAACCGCTAAGAGGACGAGGAATTAACCGCTGTGCAAGAAAGGGATTCGCACCTAGCGGGACCGCGCCACGTTTGCGGAAATCCGCGAGGATACAAGCACGCAGCGCGAGCACGTGTGTTGAGATGCAAGTGACCCAATCGCTTGCACTTTTTGAAGTTGCGCTTCGTGATCGTATGACAGCCGAACTTGGCGCTGTCGAATCTAATCTCTAACTTTCAAATCACTTGCCGCCGATGGAAAACAACTTGCTTTCGGTGCGCAAGTACATCACACCGTCCGCAATCGCCGGCGTGGCAAAGGTCGGGTCGCCGAGTTCGACGCGGCCCAGTTCTTCGAACGTTTCCGCGGCCGCGACCACGACCACCACTCCGTCACGGTCCATGCAGTAGAGTTTCCCGTTCACGCAAACGGGCGAGCCAAAGTACGTCCCGCCAATCCGTTTCTGCCAGATCTTGCGGCCGTCCTGGACGTCGACACAAGTGATGATGCCGGTATCGTCCCACAGGAACAACAGGCCCTCGAATTCCAGCGGCGTCGGAATGTGAGGCGCGCCGCGAGTCACACGATAGATTTCCGTTCCCACAACGCCCGCGCCGGTCGTTTCGGGGCGCACGGCGACAACATTGCGCTCGGCGGTCGTAAAACCGCTGCCCGCGATCACCAGGTCGCCCACCACGATCGGCGAACCGATGGCACGCTGCTTAAAGGTTCCAAACGGCTTGATATCCCAGTTGATCGTGCCGGTCACCGGGTTGATGCTGGTGATGCCTTCATACGAATGCGTGCAAATGATCTCGGCTTCGCCTGCCTTCGACCTGTAGACCACCGGCGTGGCGTAACAGGCCCGGGGACCGGGACGTTCGACGCTCCAGCGTTTTTCGCCGGTCATCCGATTGACAGCCACCCGGTAACTCGGGCCCTCATGGTCATGGCAAAGGATCACAAGATCTTCGAAAACGATTGGCGACGCACCGGGACCATGACCGCCGGAAAAAGCCCCAAATGAAAACTTCCATTTCTCCTGACCCTGGTGATCGAAGGCATACAAATCGGATTCCTGGGAAGACTGCCAACAGACATAGACATGGTCGTCGTCGCAGGCGGGCGTTCCGGTCGCGAACGTGTTCACCTTGTGCTTCTTGTGTTTGGCAAACGGAAAGGCGTGCCGCCAGGTAATTTCCCCGGAGCCGGCGTCGATGCAAAGTAGATGCCGTTCGCCCGCGTCTTCATCCGCGCTGGTCACGAAGACCCGATTGCCCCAAATCACAGGGGACGAGACGCCGGTGCCGGGCAAATCGATCGCCCAATTGTAGTCGTCGCTGGTCCAAGTTGTCGGCACGGTGGTTGCCGCGCTGATGCCGGAACCGTTGGGACCACGAAACCGCGTCCACTCCTGGGCCCCCGCGTCGGCGGTCAGGCAAAGAACGATACTGAAGGCGATGAGCTGCCGTTTCATGGCGAAATCCTTGGCGAGGTGAGTACAATTGCGGGCCGGCCGGCCCGTAAGCCACGTGCTGGCAAACAACGTGCTGGCATCGCCGACCCATCCTAACCGAAACGCGACGACTCGAAAATCAGATTCTGCGCAAGGAGCCGGTGCGCGCAGCCACAAGCTCACAGGGACGGCGCGCCGAGAGAAACCCATCCGATCACTGGCGTTCGCATCGCTCGAGCGCCTGCTTTGCCAATGTCGTGACGATGGACGATTCGTCGCCTCTGGCGAATTGCTCAAGCAATCCTCTCGCTGCCGGCGTCTCGATCTGTTCCAAAACATAGATCGCGCGCACCTGACGGCGGGCCGTCGTGGATTCGATTTGACCGGCGCGGCTTTCTCCCCATGTTGCAAGCAGGCGTTGCAACCGCAGTTGCACTTCGATCGGCGGATGCGCATCCAAGGCTGTCTTAACGAGCGTTTCGGCGGAGACGCCGATCTTCTCGAGCCGGCGATTGGCACGTTCGCGCGTCGCGAACTGGTCGGCATCCAACTGCTTGATCAACCCGGGCACTTCGTCAAGTTCAGATCCGGATGCTTCCGGCGGATAAAAATAGCGATCGAGAACCTCGACCGCTTGACTCCCCGCGCCGATCAGCGACCAGACAGCCAACTGAGCGGTGGCGGCGTCGGCGCCGAGTTCCGTGACGAAGGCGTCCAACTGGTCCTGCGTCCAGAGTGACTTGAGCAACTGCCGCCGCGAGGCCGTGACGGCGGCGAGGTCCCACGCAACGATCGTTCCGTCCGATGTGGACGAGTAGACCGCCGAACCGTCGGCCGGCATGGCCAGTTGCGTAATCCGGCCGCCGTACCTGCCGGAATACGTCAGGAACCGATCGGCTTGCGGCACGGCCAAGTCCCAGAAGTAGAGTTCATTAAGATAGGTTCCGGCGACCACCGTGCGACTGTCCGCGGCAAAGGCCAGACATGGCGCTCCACCGGGCGAATGCAGCTTGCAAACGAGTTCGCCCGTCACCAATTCGCGAATCGCAACCACGTCGTCATCGCCGCCCGCGGCCAGCAGGCGTCCATCGGGAGAAATGGCCACGGAGCGCACGTATTGTTCGTGGTCCTTGAACTGGGCCTGTACTTCGCCTGTCGCCACATCCCAGACATAGACGCCGGGCGCCCAGCTGGCCGCGGCAACCCGCTTGCTGTCCGGCGTAAAGACGACCGACCAGACTTCGCCCAGCCGTTCGGCGGCCAGGTTCTTGACTTGCTGCCGTGTTGCGACATTGGCCACGTTCACGTTGCCCTCCATGTCGCCCGTCACCAGCCAGCGACCGTCGGGCGAAAAGGCCACGCTGCGCAGGTGGTTGCCCATGTCGTCAATCTGCGCGAGCGCGTTGCCTGTTTCCGCGTCGCGCAGAAAGACCGCAGCCCGCCCGGTCACGGCAAGCGTCTTGCCGTCCGGGGAGAACGCGACGTGGCCGAAGGCCGTGCCGTTGTCGTATTGAAACGACGCCAGCTTCCTTCCCGATTCCGTCGCCCACACGGTGGCAGAGCCGTCGATGCAGGCGGACGCCATCCGCCGGCCGTCCGGAGCGACCGCTACCGACTCGGCCGGATAGTCGGGGCTGCCGTCAGGAGAAACCTCGTCCCCGGCAGCATTCCAGATGCGGATCGAGCGGTCGTAGTCGAAAGACATCGACCGCCCCGCCGTGGCCAGTCGGCTTCCATCAGGCGACCAGGCGACCGAATGCACCATGCCCGTGTGGCCCGTCGCCGTCTTGGTATTTGCGGCGGCGCGCCAGTCCCAGAAACGCAACGTCTTGTCGCGGCCGCCACTGGCCAGGACCTTCCCATCCGGAGAAAACGCCAACGACAAGACCGGTCCGCTATGCCCCTGCAGCGTCTGGAACAGCTCGTGTTTTTTGACGTCGTTAATGAAGATCTTGCCGTACCGGCTGGCCGAAGCGAGATAAGCGCCGTCCGGGGTAAATGCCACGGCGTACGCCGGACTTTCGTGATGCAACCTGGCGATCCGTTCCGGGAGCCGGCCTTCGCCAGGCTGCCATGCGTACAAGTTCACTTCCCCGCCCGTGTTGCCGGTCGCCAGCCACTTACCGTCGCGCGACAGCGCCAGGCCGTTGACACCGCTGGCGCCGACCTGCAATTCCCCCACGGCTGCGCCCGAACCCGCATTCCAGAAACGCACGTAGCCGTCGTTCATACCGGCCATCACGACGGTATCATCAAGTGAAAACGCGACGCTCATGACCGCTCGCCCACCCTGACTCAGCTGCCGCATCAGCGCGCCGCGGGAATCGCGCAACCAGACAGAACCGTCCTTCAGGCCGGCGACGATCCACTTGCCGCTGTGCGAATAGGCGATGGAATAGGCCGCGGAATCAGGCTGGGGAACCACCGCCAGCTCCTGGCCGCTGGAAGCATCCCAGATCCGCAAACTCCGTTCGGCGGCGGAAGCAATCTGTCGGCCGTCGTGAGAAAATGCCAGCGCGAACAAATCCCGCCCATGCCGAAAGCGCGACGAACCGAATCGCTGCACCGCGCCGTCCGGCAGCACGTCGCCGTATTGAGCGACAGCCGGCTGCGCCGCAACAGGGGTCGCCATCGATAGGATCATGCAGCCGCGGATGATCGCTGCCAAGAATTGTCTTTGCATCGGACAATACATCCCCTCTTGCTTTCGGCGCCAAATTCACCACTCGCCGTTCTTTCGAGACTCTCTATTCTAAGCGATTTGACCAGGCTGGGTGGCCATCCAATTTGAATTTCCTGGTTGCCTGTCGAGAAGCCCACATGAGCGGCCAGCGGGGACCCGCCGATTTCGCCGTTGTTTGCAGTCAGCTTGCCGATCAAGTATCATTTGAAGGTCCAGCCTGAACGAATTCACTCACCCACCAGGAACCTCCCCATGAAACGTAGAGCAACTTATAACCGCCGCGATTTTCTCGCTACGTCCAGCGCGGCGGCCGCCAGGGGCGAAGTTGCCGCCCAGGAATCGACGGCCGCGAACGAGAAGCTCAACATTGCCTGCATCGGCACCGCCAATCGCGCGGCTGCGGATGTGAATGGCGTGGCGGGGGAGAACATCGTGGCTCTATGCGATGTCGATTCCAATTACCTCGATAGGGCAAAAGCACGATTCACTACGGCCCGCACCTACGCGGACTATCGCGAACTCATTGAGAAGGAAGCGGACAAGATCGACGCCGTGGTCGTGGGGATCGCCGATCACAATCACGCCCCCGCGACGATTCGAGCCATACGTGCGGGCAAACATGTCTATTGCGAAAAACCGTTGACCCATACCGTTCACGAAGCCCGCGTGGTGGCCGAAGCAGCCAAGGAATTTGGAGTCGCCACGCAGATGGGGACGCAAATCCACGCCGGCGAAAATTATCGCCGCGTGGTCGAAATGATTCAGTCCGGGGTCATCGGCGACGTCACCGACGTCCACGTTTGGGTCGGCAAAGGTTGGGGCGGCGGCGAACGACCCGAAGGCGGCATGGAGCCCCCCGCGAACCTGAGCTGGGATTTGTGGCTGGGGCCGGCGCCGGAACGTCCCTTCTGGCCCGGTCGCTATCATCCCGCCCAGTGGCGACGCTGGTGGGACTTCGGTCAAGGGACCCTGGGCGATATGGCCTGCCATTACATGGACCTGCCGTTCTGGGCGCTGAAGCTCCGGCATCCCACGCACTGCGCAGCCCAAGGGCCCGAAGTGCATCCGGAAACCTGCCCCCTGGGTCTGATCGTCCGCTACAAGTTCCCCGCACGCGAAGGCCTGGTCGCCACGAACCTGACCTGGTACGACGGCAACCTCATTCCCAAGCAAGTCGCCGGACAGCGGGTTCCCGGCAGTGGTGTCATGTTTATCGGCACCGAAGGGCAGATGTTTGCCGACTACGGCAGCTACCGGTTGTTCCCACAGGAGAAATTCGTCGGATACAAGCCGCCCGCACCCACCATTCCGCGCTCCATCGGACACCATGCCGAATGGATCAAGGCGTGCAAGGACGGTTCCCCCACCACCTGCAATTTCGACTACTCCGGCGCCCTCACCGAATCCGTGCTGCTAGGCAACGTGGCCTATCGCACGGGCGAGTCGCTGGAATGGGATGCCAAAGCGCTCCAGGCAACCAATAGCGAAGCGGCCGCCAAGTATGTCCAGAAAGAGTACCGGGCTGGCTGGGAAGTCGCCTGAACATCGCCCGTTGTTAGCTCGGAGAAAACCATGAAGCGGAAGTTTCCATCACGGTATGCTCGTGCGCTGCTGTTGATCGCCAGTTTGCTGGCAGCATGGCACGTGGGCAACGGCCCTTTGTCGCAAGCAGCCGAAATGCCGAATGTCATCGTGGTGATGGCGGACGACTTGGGTATCGGCGACATCTCGCCCACAAACCCAAACGGCAAGATCGCGACCCCACACTTACGGAAGCTGGCGGCCGGGGGACTGACCTTTCTGGACGCCCATACTCCCAGCTCCGTTTGCACGCCAACGCGCTACGGCCTGCTCACTGGACGCTACAACTGGCGTTCGAGACTCGCCCGCGGCGTACTCAGCGGCACCAGCGAACACCTGATCCCCGCCGACCGGCCGACGCTGGGGCACCTGATGCAAACCGCCGGATACCACACCGCGATGATTGGCAAGTGGCATCTCGGCTGGGATTGGCACAAGAAAAATGGCAAGATCGACTTCACACAACCGGTTAAGAACGGCCCGGACATTAATGGCTTTGATCAGTACTACGGCCATTGCGGCTCGCTGGACATGCCCCCCTATGTCTGGGTCGATACCGGGCGGATCACGGCGCCGCCGGACCGGGAAGAAGGAGTCAGCAAGAGTCAGGATCGCTACGGCTGGTATCGCAAAGGACCCATCGGCGCCGATTTCCACATCGAAGAAGTGCTGCCGCACCTGTTCGACAAGTCCATTTCGCATGTCAAGGCGCGCGCTGCGGACGCCAAACAGGGAAAACCATTCTTTCTCTATTTGGCCTTGCCCGCACCGCATACGCCGATCGTGCCGGTGCCCCCCTTCAAAGACGCCAGTGGCCTGAATCCCTACGCCGACTTCGTGATGCAGGTCGACCATCACATGGGACAGCTACTGACAACGCTTGACGAAGCTGACCTGGCAAACGACACCCTGGTGATTTTCACCAGCGACAATGGCTGCTCGCCGGAAGCAAATTTTGGATTATTGAAGAAACATGGTCACGATCCCAGCGCCGGCTATCGCGGTCACAAGGCGGACATTTACGAGGGCGGTCACCGCGTTTCCTTCATCGCGCGCTGGCCGGGACAGATCGAAGCCGGTACATCCACTACGGCACTGGCCTGCTTGACGGACATCTACGCGACACTCGAAGCAATCAGCGGCCAGCAGCGACAAGCGGTTGGCGGGGAAGACAGCTTCAGCCTGCTGCCGGTGTTTCGGGGCGCCGAGTCCTCAGCGCGGGACACGCTGATCAGTCATTCGATCGGCGGTTCTTTCGCCATTCGTCAGGGATCCTGGAAACTTTGCCTCTGCGCGGGAAGTGGCGGCTGGAGCGCGCCGCGCGAATCGGAAGCAAAGAAGAAAGGGCTCCCTCCAATGCAACTCTACAACCTGGCCGACGATCCCGCCGAAACCAGGAACCTGGTGAAATCGCACCCGGAACGCGTCGCCGCGCTACTGCGTCTGCTGGACCAGCAGGTTCGCGCCGGCCGTTGTACTCCGGGTGATCCGTTGACAAACGATCGCGATGTTCAATTCCTGCCCGCCGGCGTCACGCTGCCCGCCACGGACCAGTAGCGACGTCCCCTTTTCGCTACCGTCAACCCTGCGCTGTAGTACTGGGTCCTGTTTTGAAACCGGGGAAGGGTGGCTTCTATGAAAACTCGTTGCGAGTCAAGGGCTGTCGGT
>CALBSZ010000202.1 GCA_937967665.1 uncultured Planctomycetaceae bacterium | reverse complement strand
CCTTCGTGCGTTGGAGACGTAGTTCGCGCAAATTCTTGAGGTGCGCCAGATGAGCCAAACCCTCATCGGCGATCGCCGACCACGATAGATCGAGTTCTACGAGCTTGATCAGCTTGGCCAGATGCGGCAGACCGTCGTCGGTGATCCCGCCACTGGCGAGTTGCAGCACTCGCAAGTCTTCCAGGTCTTTCAAATGTTTCAGGCCCTTGTCCGAGAGCTTGATTTCGCCGAATCTGAGCACTTGCAGCGACGAGATCTTTCCGATCCACTTGAGCGCATCCTCGTGCATTTCGCTTTGGCCGATGGCAAGCGTTCGTAGGGAAGTGTGCCGCGCGAGACGCTTGATTTCGTCGGTGGGCAAGCGGGCGAACGCGAACGTGAGCATGTCCAAATCGGAAGGCCGCAACTCGTCCAGCGGGGACAGGTCCCAAGGTTGATCTGCCGCGAGGTTCTTGAATTTCGGATCAACGTACTGCAATCCCACGAGTTTTCCGGCGGGCACCTTGACGTCGCCTTTGGCTTCACGTGCGTCTTTTGCCTTCAAACCCATACCGTCCAACAGACCGGCGTCGGCGTCGTACAGCCAAACCCGGCCGATCGCACGGTCTTTGGGAAAGTGCAGCACCCGTGCAGCGCGGCTGGCGGCCGAGGTCTTTGGCTCTTGCGGAACTGCGTTTGAAGCAAGGCATGGTGATACTGCAAATACTATAACAAGGGCTTGCCAAGCAAGACGCCGATTCCGTTTACTGCCTGCAATCATTTCACATCTCCAATTGCGACTTCTTATTGTTCGATCACTTCTGTTGCGGCAGAACCGTAGCGTCGGTTTGTGCTCTGTGCGGGGTTGTATTCGTTTTCGATTCACTGCTCGCCACGGCTGCTGAAGAGTCAATCCGCGCAGGCTCCGGTATGCCGCTGACGTCCGGCTGCGCCTCATCCCAGCGGAGATTCGGGTCGAGAAGTTCGGCAACACGGTGTTTGACGATTTTCTCCTTGATCCGCTCGCGGGCCGTAATCGACTGCTGGATGCGGTCCAACCGCTGTTGAAGCTGACGTGCTTCCGCGCTCTGTAGCCGCTGGCGCGAAGCGAAAGCCGTGGCAACTTCGTCGTGCAGTTGCTTTTCCAACGAACGTAGTTTCGGGGTCTCGCGATCATCGGCAGGTGCGGTTTGCACTGCACGAAGTTGTTTTGCTGTCTCCGTAGCCCGCCGCTCGCTCTGTTGGAATTCCTCCCGTAATTCGTCCACTTCATGTGATTGAACGCTTCGCGGCCGTTCGTTCTCCGATCCGGTCGCTGGCCGATCGAGTTTTTCGTGCAGTTTGGCAATATCCCGCATTTGCTCCTCAGTAGCGTCGCGGACCCAGACGGTGCTTGTTGTCTCGTCGAGCGCAAAAGTCACTTTCTGAAACAACTGGCGGTACAAGTCGCACATCGAAACGACATCCGCGTACTCGAACCTGACTCCTTCAATGCCGGCGGCTTTCTCGGCGACCGCCTCCACAGGCGCACTCCATTGGCCGCTGGCGTTGGCAAAGGTGTAGACCGTCTGGCCATCATCGACCACAACGACGTCGCCAACTTCCATCTTCGCCTCACGACCGGCGGGAAGGGAAAGCACGTCCCATGCCCCCAGCTTTTCGCTGTAGCCGTAAAACTTGTTGCCGACTTGCAGACCGGCGACCTTGCCGGTGGCAATCGGATTCAACCGCTGGTCCGACGGCGGCTGAATCCGTTGCTCTGCCCACTTGCCGGTCGTCTTGCTAAAGCTCCAAACGCGGTTAGCTTGATTCGACTCTGGAAACACAATTGCCAGATCGCCAGCGCCGAGCGTCCGTAAGCCCACGGTGGCCGCCGGGTCGACGGTGAGTCCAGACCACTTGCCGGTCGTCTTGCTGAAGCCCCAAACGGCTCGCCCCGTTTCGGAAACCGAAACGATGATGTTTCCCGTCGCGACATGGTATGGCGTTTTGGCCCACCGATCGATTGGTTTCAATAAGTGGAGGTCGCCGTGATCTTCGGGGATTTCGGCGGCGAGTACTTCGGCCTGCTGCGGCGTGACCAAAAACGTGACGTGCATGTTGCCGGACGGCTTGCGGTCGACGGCAAAGACGGTGTTTCGCGCCAAGAGCAGATCGCCGTCAACGTATTTCAACGCCGCCTGCTCGCCCGGTTGCACGTCGGGCGCGAAGTCCATCGTGGAAAGCACGTCGACCGTGAACGACTGGAATCCCGCGGGGATTCGTTCGACGTCGCCAGTGCCATTGGATTTATCGATCGGAGCAACCGTGACGTTGGATGCCGAATCGCTCGGTGGCTGTTGCGCGATTGCAATCGAAGCGAATAAGAATAGAAATGTTGCGATGCCCCAACCAACTAGGACCGTGCTGTAGCTACGCTCGCCAGAGCGTGGATTCCCGCCAATATATAAGCACGACGCGCGAGCGAGTGAGTCAAAAACCCACTTCCTTGCGCTGCGTGCTTGTATGTATTCCACCGCGCCGCGCCAGAAAAATTCCGCGTATTTCATTGCATCGACTCCTGTGTTCGTGATTGATCCGTTTGCAAAGACGTGCTTTGCAGCAACGCCGCTGCCGGGTCGTCCCAGAGAAGCGTTGCTCGGCGTTCGGTTTCACTTGTATCCGCGCTTAGCCCACTGAGTTCTTCTGCGATCCCGTCGTTCCAGACATTGCCAATGTCCGTTGCCGAAGCCGCAGGTGTAGAGGATTGCGACGGATCGTTTTCCGGCCCGTTCGCGTTACGCGTTGAAATTACGACACACGTGGCAATGACAAGCAGCACAGCGACAACCGATCCGGCGACAACCCGCATGTACGGCTTTAGTAGCCGCTGGTATTGACCCGCAGGCTGGTCAACAGATTCCGGCGATGGCACGGATTCCGGCAACGGCACGGATTCTGGCAACGGCACGACGGTCGGCTGTTGCACGTGAGCTAGACAGTGCTGTAGCAATTCGGCTACCGCTTCCGCCGATTGAAATCGCTCGGCGGGATCTTTCGCATGCAGCCGCTCGACGATCGCGGCCAGCCAGGCCGGAACATCCGGGTTAACCTCGCGGATTGGGCGCGGCTGCGTATCGCTGATGCGGCGGAGAATGCCATAGCTGGTTTCCGCGCGAAAGGGCGGACGGCCGGTGCACATCGCGTACATCACACTGCCCAGGCTGAACAAGTCGCTGCGGTGGTCAACCGCCTCTCCACGGGCTTGTTCGGGCGACATAAACTGCGGCGTGCCGGCGATGATGCCGGTCTTTGTCATACTGGCGTCATCCGCGGCTCGGGCCAGCCCGAAGTCGGTCAACTTGACCCGTTCGACACCGTCAGCCAGCAGGATGTTGGCGGGTTTGATATCACGATGCACCAGGCCTTGTGCGTGGGCGGCGGCGAGTCCTTCGGCGGCTTGCTTCCCAATCCGCAGGATTTCGACAAGCGACAGAGGGCCCTTGTCGTCCAGTCGTTTCTGCAACGAAGGCCCGCGGACGCAGGGCATCACCAGGTACGGAAGACTCTTCGTTTCGGAGACACCGTGAATTTCGACCACATTGTCGTGAACCACCGCGGCGGCAGCCTGTGCTTCGCGCGAAATCCGCTTGCGGGCCGCGCCGCTGCTGGCCAGATGAGGCGAAAGAGCCTTGATGGCGACGTACCGATTGAGCGACGAGTCATACGCTTTCAGCACGACACCCATGCCACCAGAACCAATGACCCCGACGACTTCGTAAGTACCGAGTCGTCCGAGCATCCGCTCGTCATCCGTAGGAGCGAGCATCTGCAGCACGGAATCGGCGGCGAACGTCGATTCGCTGTCGGCGGACGCGGAGTCCGCGTCCGCGGTACCATCGGATTGCGACAGCGACGCCCCAGCTGACACCAAGGATTCCCGAATGTCGGCCCAAACATCTTCTGCTGCCGCCGATTGCTCCAAAGCCCGACGGCAGGAATCACAGCCATCCAAGTGCACCTCGAAATCCGCTTGCTCTTCGTCGCTTAATTCCTGCTGCAGAAACAGCTCGATTCGGCGAGTTTCACAGGCGATGGGACGGTTCGACATCATTATCTCCTAACAACTATACACATCGCACGCCGATATCTGACACGCGAACGCCTTCACGACTGCTCATACTCGGCGACTTTCTCCTGGATACGACGAATGATACGGCTCCGCGCCGCGTAAACAGATCCGCGGTTTTTACCGAGTTGCTTTGCGACGGCGTCGCAATCCTCGCCCTCGATGGCCGTCCGCCAGAACGCTTCCCACGTCTGCGGTTGAAATTCCTTGCGGACTTGCCAAGCCGCCCAGCGGAAGACTTCACGCCGATACTCCAGACGCAGCAAATCCGAATCAGGACCGTCCGCCGAAGCCTGCTGATGCAACGCCGCCAGCATCCCCGAATCACCGGAACCTCGATCCCGCTTGCCGCGAGTCAGGAAGTTGAGAATGGCATTCTGAGCAACTCGATTGAGCCAGGTACGAAACCTGGCCCGCCGCGAATCGTGTTCGCGCTGCTCGACCGCCTTGGCGATGGCCACTAACGCCTGCTGAGCGACATCCTCGGCATCCGCGTCTTGCATGCCCTTCTGCCGGGCCAGCCGCAGGATGACGGGGCGATAAATTTCGACAAATTCATGCCACGCCGCCTGGTCCGCCGGATCGCGGACGCGAATCAACAAACTGGCTCGCGTTTCGGGACTTGAGTTCATGGTCTTTCACGCTTCTCATCCTTTATACACAAGTCCCGGCAAAATCTGACATCTGCCGCAGCGAAAGTTAATTCGACGTGAAACGCTGCCTGGACACGGTTTGCGACTCAAGTCGATGAACGATGGCGCGTCGTTTCGGTGGCTAATCATTCGCCTCAATTGCTGCGTCTTCCTTCGCGTAGTCGTATTCGTACGGTTCCACGTCGCCTCCCTTGTCCGGACGAACGAATCGAGTCAATCTCTCTGCCGCCCGCTTGACATCGGTTGCGACACAAGCAACATTCCACAGCAAGGTTGAATACCGAACAGGAATTCTGGACATCTGCGGAACGCGTCGTCAAGGCGTGGCTTGACCCTGACTGTGTGTGATTTCGGACTACAACTGCTTTGCAAAGCATGGGCTGTCTGGAGAGATCACGCAGTGCAAGGTCGACGCGTGGATCGGCCGCACTCTTTTCATACCGGATTGCCGACGCCCGCGTTGAGGACGAACTGGCACGTTTCCCCGAGCCCGTGCGGAGTGACGAGCCCGTGCGGAGTGACGAGCCCGTGCGGAGTGAATTATGAAGGCACCTCTCTCTGTGACAATCGCTTCTGTTCTTTTCGTGTCTCACTTACTCGGCGCAGAGCCAAATCCCTCGCAGCCGGCCAAGACCCGTGCAGAACGTGAGTTCCTGAAGCGGTTCGTCGGCGAGTGGGAGTGCACGACCGAGGCGTCCTTCGGACCGGGAAAGTCTGTGACCACGAAGGGAACAATGACGGCCCACATGATCGGGAACTTCTGGGTGGTCATCGACCGCAAGGCCGAAATCGGTGGGAAACCGTACCACGGCCGGGCAACATACGGCTTCGATTCGCGGAAGAACAAATACATCGGAACATGGACAGATTCCGTGTCGCCGATCCTGTGGCATTATCAAGGCGACGCGGACGAGAACAAATTGGCGGTTGACTCCGAAGGGCCTCATCCCACCTTGCCGGGCAATTTCAAGTATCGCAACACGTGGGAATTCAAGTCCGAAGACCTGCTCACGCTTACATCAGAAATGGAAGGCCCCGGCGGCAAGACAGTCACGATTTTGAAATCCACCTGTCAGCGAAGAGCGCCAGCGCCGTGAGCGGGATGCAATTCGCAAAGACTTACGGCTCCTTACGGAGCCCACAAAGATGAAATTGGGACTGGACACCGGACTGGCCGGGCTTGCTGATGGTATAGCGTTGACCGTCGGAAGCTTTGCCGAGGAAACCTCGCGCCAACTCGCGTCACCACGAATGCAGCTTCAATTCGCCTGATGTCGAGCTTTCCACTCCAACGGCCGCGAAAAGTTGGATTCTGGATTTTGGCAAGAAAGGTCACGACCCAGCGGATACGCGCGCCGCGAAAGCGGTTGAACTTAACAAGAAAGTGCCGGTTATCGATGTGCCGTCATTGTCGCCGGAATCCCAGCAGAGAAGGAATCCAACGACTCTCGCTTGTACTTGCGAGCGGCTGCTGAGCGTCAGGCCGCCCCAGTCCCAAAGAACCGACACCAAAAAAACACCTCAGGCAAACAGTTAGACGAACAGTTGCTGAATGGGTTGGCCGTTTTCCACGAGCTGAGTCAGATTACGTGGTAAGCCTTGTACCAAACGTAACTGCCCCACATCAAACAGCGTGTGCATCAGTGTTGACATCAACTCAGGTGTCGAAATGGGATCGCTGGCCGGTGTTCCCGCGTCGCGGGCCGACTGGCCGATGACTTGTCCCATGTTCAATCCGCCACCAGCGAACGCCAGCGTACCGAGCTTTGCCCAGTGATCGCGGCCGCCCTTCTTGTTTAGGCGAGGAGTGCGGCCAAAGTCACCCGTAATCACGAGCAAGATCTTGTCGCTGAGTCCTTGCCGATCGACGTCTTCCAGAAACGCGCTAGCCGCCTTGTCCAAACTGCGGCCCAACATCGCCATGCCGATGTCCATGCCGGGATTGTTGCCGTCGGCGTGCATGTCCCAACCCGCGCTGTGTACGGTGACAAAGCCACAACCCGATTCACACAGACGCCGCGCCACGAGCAGCTGTTTGCCTAAGGTTGACGGCCGAAACTTCTTAAAACCGATCTTGATGTGACTGGTGTCATATCGCTCCACGAGTCGCGGATCCTCGCGCTTGTAGTCAAACGCCTCGGCCGCTTCGCCAAGAATGAGATTCATTGCCTGAGCGTTAAACTTGTCAACATCTTCTAACGATCCGTTCGCGCCGATCTTACGCTTGAACTTGTCTATCGAATCAAGCAATTGCAAACGATCTTCCAGCACTTCCTGAGGAAGATTCAATTGCATGTTTTCGGCGAGCTTGCTTTGGGGGGCTTTCGATTTGCTGCCCGAATCGTCCCAGCCAACCTGATGATTGAACGGAGCATAGGACGATCCCAGCGATCCGGGCCAGGAACCCTTGTTTACACGTCCCAGTTCTTTGCTGTATTGCCCGTCAATTTCTTTCTCTGTTAACAAGGCATAGGTCGGCATGCCTGTATCGGGATGATTCGCTCCACGCAACCGCGCATAGCACGAACCCATACTGAAACCACTGCCTTGCCGCCCTTCCGGATCCGTTCCTCCCGATAGGACATGAACATGGGCCTGTTCGTGAGAACCGACGCCGTGTGTAAAGGAACGTACGACCGCCAACTTGTCGGCGTGTTTCGCAAGCTCGGGGAAAGTACCGCCGAAGGTTACGCCCGGCAGCTTCGTCTTCACTTCGCCCGTCACACTTCGCGTACCGTCCGGCGCCGTCATCTTCGGATCGAACGTTTCGATGTGACTGGCTCCACCGGAAAGGTAGAGCAGCACGATCGACTTGTCATTGAGAAAGTCAGCCTGGCGAGCCGCCGCAGCCGAACGCAAGCGAAGTAAACTGCCCAGGGAGAGGCTTCCCAGTGAAAGTCCACCAACACGAAGGAAGTCACGTCTCGACGTCCCGCCGCAATCACGTGCACCACGTCCTGCCAAAACCGTCAGCATGCGCCCGCTCCTCTGTTACGTCATCAATTCGCGAATCGGCTCGCCATTGGTGATGACGCGACCGATTTCATTAGGTAATCCTGTCACCAGGCGCGCTTCACCTTGATCGAAAAGCGTCTGCATCACCGTCGCAAGCAAATGCTGCGGCAGGGATTGCTGCGAAGTCGCTTCACCGCCGCTGGCATCCGTTCTGCCGATGACCTGTCCCATCTTCAAGCCACCTCCAGCGACCAGTAGCGGCGTCAGTTTACCCCAATGGCCCGTGCCACCGTTGCGACCTCCCTTCGACGGAGACCGGCCCATTTCCCCGGTGACCAGCAACAGGATGTCGTCGCTCAAACCGCGGTCCTCCAGATCCTGCAGGAACGCGGCGACGGCGTGATCCACTTGCGGTCCCAGCAGCGGCATGCCAACGGGCGTCGGAGGATTGTTGCCGTCCCCATGAAAATCCCAGCAGCCGTCGACCACCGTGACAAAACCACAACCGGCCTCACAAAGACGACGCGCCATCAACATTTGTTTGCCGAGTAGATTTGTGACGCGCGACTGGTTGCGCAAACCGTTGTAGTGTTTGCCGCCCTGGTGCCAATCTTCCATGCGGAACAAGTGACTTGTGTCGTACTTGGCAATGGTCTTGGGATCTTCGTTGGACAGGTCGAACGCCTCTGCGATGCCTTTCAACAGAACCTCCACCGCCTGCTCGTCCGCGGCCGCCGCGCCTTCCAATTCGCCCGTGGCGTCAAAGCGACGCTTCATGTTGTCCAGTTCGTTCAGTAACTGGCGACGATCGTCAAAACGTTCGCGCGGTAGATTCAGGTTGAGATTGTCGGTCAGTCCTTCACCGCCATCCAGCAACAATCCGTCGAACGCCCGGCCCAGCTTTCCGGCAGCCGGATAATTTTGTTTGATGTAGTTGTAGCTGAACGGTCCCGTTGGTTCGCCCAACTTCAGGTTCGGATGCACCTGCTCGGGCAGGACGATCGAGTGCGTGGGCATCGCCGTGACCGGATGATTGGCACCGGCAATCCGAGCGTACTGCGAACCCATCGTGGCTTCGGTCATACTGCCACCCGTCAAAACGGGACGCTGGTTGTGACCGCCGTCTCCGGAGGCAAACGAGCGCACAATCGAAATGCGGTCCGCCATTTGGCCCAGCTTGGGGAACGTACCGCCAAACGTCACACCGGGAATTCGCGTTTGCACCTCGCCCGTACAGCTGCGAATCTTCGCGGGAGCTTCCATCTTCGGATCGAACATCTCGACCTGCGGCGGACCTCCCTGCAAGAAGAGCAAGACCACCGACTTATCACGAATGAAGCTGCGGTCACGTCCCCGGGCCGCGGCACCAAACAAACTGGATAGCGTCAGACTACCCAGTCCTAAACTTCCCACACGCAGGAACTCGCGCCGGGTCGTACCTTGGCACACGCGCATCATGCGACTATCGCGAATCGTAAACATGGCCTCGCTCCTGTTGGTGATTCGTCGTACGGTCCTAATATCATATCGAAGTTCGCTGATGTTACACAATACTTTTGCTGGCAAGAAAACGACGTGATTTCCTGCCCAACCCACGCAGAAACCGAAAAAAGCGAGGTCGGCTTCGTGCCAGTTGCACGTACGTCTCGCGTCTCCGGCGCCGTAAAACACCGCGTAAAACGACGAAAAAACCGCTACACCTACGCGAAGACCGCTCTAGACGTCGCCGACGATCGCGTCCAGCAAATCGTCGAGATCATCCGGGGTATCAGACAGCGCGGCTATCGACGGTTTGCGGAACACGCGTTGCTGCCGCGTTTCCAGTTCGCGAACAAATGGCCGAGTTGCCTGAGATCGTGCTGCTGCTGACGCTCACAGAACCGGAATTGGTGTAGATGCCGCCGCCGGCTAGAGAAGAGTCGTTATTTGATACCGCGAAATGGGCTACTACCACATCGGCTGCCGTCCGTGGCCGAGCTGTCACTGGCGACGCTGTTCTGTACGGGTACGTGCAATCGAGTGCCTCAAATGCGCCCCGTATTTTCTTTTCCCTAACATTTCGGACGATGCGTTGAGCTGCCATTCTTCACCGCAGACTGCCTGAACTTCCTATCGTGACATTCAACGCGTCATTGGCCACTCGGTGTTCGCGATGTAACGTGGGACATGGGAGGGTTTTTGATCGAAATCGCGGTTCGCCATAGATTTTTTGGGACTCGTGACCAAACGTGTCCAGGGGCTCACGAAAATAGAGATAGTGGTTAGCAAAGCCGTGAAAGGCAGGGTTGATTAGTGAATGCATGTTCACTATATTCATCGTTCCTGTTCACACAGTCTTGAGCTACTTGAATTCTCTCCCCCGATTCCCCATAAAGGAGTGGTTTCGATGATAGCTACGAAATCGAGAAACACGAAGACCGCGAGTAACGAAATGGCAAAGAAGAAAAGCTCGAGTAACACGGCGACGAAGTCGAAGTCGAAGAGCGAAATGAAGACGAACGCTGTCACGGAAACCATGCTGAAAGGCAACCCGGTTCTCAAGACGACGCTGCAGCAGATCGAGAAGCAGTTTGGCGAGGGCTCGATCATGGCCCTGGGCGACGACAGTCGGAACCGGATCAAGGGAATTTCGACCGGCAGTTTGTCGCTGGATATCGCGCTGGGCGGTCAAGGTTTGCCGCGCGGACGCATCATCGAAATTTACGGTCCGGAATCGAGCGGTAAGACCACGTTAGCGCTGCACGTCGCGGCGGAAGCCCAGAAAAAGGGGGGCATTGCCGCGATCATTGACGCCGAGCATGCTTTCGATCCCACCTGGGGCAAGAAACTAGGTGTCGAGTTGGACACCTTGCTGGTCAGCCAGCCGAACAGCGGTGAAGAGGCGATGCAAATCTGCGAGATGCTGGTCAAGTCGAACGCGGTGGACGTGGTCATCGTCGATTCGGTCGCCGCCCTGGTTCCCAAGCAGGAACTGGAAGGTGAAATCGGCGATTCCCACGTCGGCCTGCAGGCTCGCCTCATGAGCCAATCGATGCGGAAATTGACCGGTGCCATCGCCCGCAGCAAGTCGGTGGTGATCTTCATTAACCAGATCCGCGAGAAGATCGGTGTGATGTTTGGTAGTCCGGAGACGACCCCGGGCGGCCGCGCGCTAAAATTCTACTGTTCGTGCCGGATCGATGTTCGCCGGATCGGTCAGTTGAAGGATGGCGAAGAGGTGGTCGGCCAGCGCGTCCGCGCGAAAGTGGTGAAAAACAAGGTCGCCCCGCCCTTCCGCGTATCGGAGTTTGACATGATGCATACCAACGGCATCAGTTACGAAGGGGACCTGCTGGATTTGGGCGTGCTGCATAAGGTGGTCAACCGGAGTGGCGCCTGGTTCAAGTATGGCAATTCCCATCTCGGCCAGGGTAAAGAAAAGGCTAGACTATACCTGGTCGAAAATAGGGATGTTGCCGAAGAAATCAAGCAAAAGGTTTTGCAGGCCGGCGGCTTCGGACTGGCCGATGCGCTGTCCACCAATGGCGAACAACTGGATGACGACACGCCGGTCGCCGAATCCGAAGAATAGCTAAAGGACTGATGATGTATCGAAGCGCTCCAACCCGGTTTTCGACGCAAACCGGGTTTTTTGCCGCGCTGCTGGTAGTGGCGATGATGCCCAACGCCTTTGGGCAAACGCAACCTGAGCCAGATGCCTTGCAGGCGGCGTTGATCCTGCAAGAGTCGATTGTAGAAGCGATTGAGAAAGCGGAAAGCTCGGTCGTGTCCATCGCGCGCGTCCGTCGCGACGACTTGCAGCCCGGAGAATTAACGCTCAACGAAGAAGCGCGTGCTTTCTTTCAAAACTTCAACAGTAGCGAGACCGATCCGACGAGCCCCGACTTTGTGCCGAATGAATTCGGCAGCGGGGTCGTGGTGGACAACGGCGGGCTCGTCCTGACGAATTACCACGTGCTGGGCGATGTCAACAAGAACCGCTACTACGTGTGGGCGAACCGCAAGCCTTATCTCGCGAAAGTCAAAGCCGCCGATCCGATGATGGACCTGGCCGTGCTGGAAACGGGCGCGACCGAACTGCAGCCGATCGAATTCGGCGAGTCGAAAGGGCTGCGCAAAGGCCAGATCGTGATCACTCTGGGGAATCCGTATGCCATCGCCAGTGACGGACAGCCGAGTGCCAGTTGGGGCATCATTGCCAATTTGCTGCGCAAGGCGCCGGCGATACCGGAACGTTCCACGGCACCGCGCGGACGCGAAACGTTGCATCACTACGGGTCGCTGTTGCAGATCGATGCGTCGCACAATTTCGGGACCAGCGGCGGCGCGGTGTTGAACCTGCAGGGCCAGATGATCGGACTCGCCACGTCCCTGACCCCGGGCGCCGGTTACGAGCGCGCCGGCGGTTTTGCGATTCCCGTCGACGACGTCTTTCTGCGCAGCGTGAATCAACTCAAAAAGGGACTGGTCGCCGAATACGGTTTTCTGGGTGTGCAACCAGAACCGATTTCAGTTGCCTGGCGGCGGCAAGGGCGGATGGGGGCGCTGATCCAAGCCGTGGTCGCTGGCACACCGGCCGCCGAGGCCGGACTGGAAGGTGGTGATATCATCACCCATCTCAACAACGAACCGGTGTTTGACGACAGCCAGTTGTTCCGCCAACTCAGTTCCCAGCCGGTCCATGCCGAAGTCCTGTTGACGGTTCGTCGCGGAGCCACGGACGACCGGCAAGGACGTGTACTTCATTTGACAGCGAAGCTCTCCAAGAAGTACATCGAAACATCCCGACCGGCTATCAGCCAGGTCGCACCGCGCAGCTGGCGCGGCCTGACGGTGGATTACGCCACGGCAATTCCTCCGGTCAAGCTGGCCGATAACATCGGCCGGCTCGATCCCAATGGTTGCGTGGCGGTGCTGACGGTCGAGCGGGATTCACCGGCCTGGTTGGCCGGCCTGCGCGACGCCGTCTTTGTGAGTCACGTCGAAAACAAGCGCGTGACCGCGCCCGATCAATTCTATGCCGCGGTCGCGGACGCGACGGGCGACGTCCGCTTGCAGGTCGCGTCCGGAGAGGTTGCATCCCGCACGATCGTGGTAGCACCGTAAGACGCGCCGGGACGCATTCCCGCTGCGGCTCGCCTGGTTGCATGGACCCGGATTATTCATGGCTGTAGGGTGTTGTCGAGCAAACGAGCGAAGACTGGTGGTTCTGCATTCGCGAACAACTCTCGTGAGCAGACAGTGTGTGAAAACAAGCGTGATTCGTTTGCGCTGGCCCACCAATCACTTACGCGAATTTGACCTATCTAAGTGAATCATCCCCGCTAGCGGGTATTTGGCGGGAAGTGCCGCGATTCGTGCTAGAGCGCGTTTCGCGTAAGTGTAGCGGTCTTTTCGTCACTTGACGCGGTGATTTACAGCGCCGGAGACGCTACACGTCCGTGCGACTCGCACTAAATGGCGCGCGGCGGATGACAGCGCTCACGACATGGCAACAGACCGGCCGGCACGCATCACCAGCGGCGAATCGCCGTGCATCTTGCCATGGCTGGTTCGGCACCGCTTTCAACGCGCTGCAGTGCCGTAATGGGCCTGCGCAAGCGGGCGGCACGCTGAACGTCAACACTCCCATTCCCACGACCGGACCCGATGGCTTCGTGGCCAATGAATGGTTCCATGTGGCGGTCACATACGATGGGAATGCCAATACCGCCGACAATCTGAAATTGTATTGGACCCGGGTCGATCCTTCCCGCACGGCAGCGAATCTAATCAGTTCTGGATTGAATCTGACAGATGATGGCGGAGCCGCAACGAGCATTTTTGGCGTGGGGAATGATTTTCGCACGAGTGGCACGGGCAACACGAATAACCTCGAAGGCCTGATCGACGAAGTTCGCATCAGCAACATCGCGCGCGGCGCCGACGATTTTCTCTTCGCGCCTCCGCCGTCGTTGGATGCCGTGGATGACGACTACACAGCGTC
>CALBSZ010000201.1 GCA_937967665.1 uncultured Planctomycetaceae bacterium | reverse complement strand
CTGGTCAACTCTGCCTCTCCCCTGGGGCTTACTCTGGGCGCATTCGACGGGCGGGCTTGCTACGTCCTGGGCTCCTTTCCGATCTGCCCCGGTTTGGAATTAACCGAAAGCGGCCGAGCGTATTCGGCGCGAACGTTTGCGTTGTGGAAAGACATAGGTGTGACGCGCGACGTAACCAAAGCGGCGCAATCGACTCGCGACCTGGCGCGGGTGGCGTTTTACTCGGCCGACACATGCGAGTACCTGAGTCAATTCGCTCCGAAACCGTCACAAGTCATCGCTTCGAAATCGCCGCTTCCCATGGATCGCGATCGTGTGCTCGAAAACCATACGGCCGAGTTCGACGGGCTGATGGCGCGGAAGGGTCCGTGGATCGTCTCCTTGTCCAGCCAGAACAGCAACGTTCGCGGCATCTATCGGCTCGAACGTCAATCGCGAATCGAGATTTGGCACGAAGACGCGCGGTTGATCATGGGCGGCGGGCACAACCATCCGGATCGCACAATCCCGCACGCGAACGTAATTCTCGACAATGGCTACGCCGGGCCAAGTCATTTCGGAACCTCGCCGGCGGATGAATCCAACAAGATCAGCCGGCACTACTACCGGTCGCGCGTCGCAAGGTCGAGCGTCGTCGAGGGCGTGCCGCAGTTGCAGACGGTGTTCGGACATGGAACGGTCCGCTTCCGATTTCTTGTTGAAAACAATCTATGCAAGGTTCAAGCCGATTGGGACGTCCACGGAATAGAACGATTGTGCCTACAACTGCCGCTGGTAGTCTGGCGCGGCGCGAGACTACACATCGACGGTAAACAACAAGCCGACGAGACATACCGTCTGCGTCCGGTCAACTCGGGGATTCAGATGCTCGGTGGCCCGTTCAATTCGTCGGTCACTGTCGAATTGCCCGAGGGCGTTCCAGCGGCCGTCCACTTTCCGTTGTGGACCGGCGTCTTCCACGGCGGCGCCGAAGAACACCGAAAAGATGATCCGATCCGGCACTGGTACGATTTGGCGCTGATAAGCTGCCAATGGACGAAGCCGCCGGCCACAGGCCGCGCCGAGTTTCGTATCAACGTCGGCCGCACCGGCGGCAAAGATTCGCTTGAGAAGTAATTGCCCAGAAGTTGCTTCTTGAAATGCAATTGTGGAGGTGCTGAAATGACATTCCTAAAAAACCACAACGCAGCGCTATTGGTGGTCGCTATCTATAACTTGTTCTTCGAGAGTACGGTAGCCGTATTCGCGCAGCCGCCGCAAAGGCCGTATCATTTGACGCCAACCGATCTGAAACAGCGCGTTATTTGGGGAGCCGAATGCCGAAAGCCGGAAGCAAGTGGCCTGGCGTTCGGCGGGCAGGATCAAGACGCCGACGACGGACGGCCGCATACGCGCGTGCTAATCGACGGCCAGTGGAAGGCCGTTCACGACGAGTTGCGCACGAACCATCCAACCACCGAATTGCACGATCAAGTGTGGCGACTGCGCGGCCAGGTACGAAACAGCCTTGCTCGCGCACGAGCGATCTACTTCAAGGGATTGCCTGCCAGGGAAGAGTCTGCCCGCGTCAAGAATGAAGTTGCAGCGGAGTTGTCGCGACTCGCAAAAGCGGTTGACACGCTCGTTCCGAGTTTGCCAATTGATCTTGAAGACAAAGTTGCCCGCGACCAGGTCTGCCGTGCGGGCGAGTACTTGCAAAAGGCCAGAAAGAAGTGGCCTGCATTCGACAATGGCGTCAGCCCGGACGCGCTGCAAAGTCTGCATCAAATTCAGATTCAACTTGAGTTGGCGGCTGAGGCGCTTGATGCCGAACCGCCGCCGCGCGCCATGAACTGCGGCGCGGCGCGGTTGCCGAACAAACAGACCGGGCCGGCCGGCGACACGCTCGTTTATGACCCGAAGACGAAGCTTTATGTGCTGTTCGGTGGCGATCATCTGGACTATTTGACCAATGACACGTGGGTCTTCGATCCGGCGAAGCGTCGCTGGTATCAGCGTCATCCGCAAGGCGCGCCGCCGCCGCGAGCCAATCACCGGCTGGAAGCTGTCGGCGACGGCACGGTTCGCATGGTTGGCGGCTACGTGTATACGAGCAACACCGGCTATGTGAGCAGTCAATTCATCGACATCGATGACGGCGAATGGATTTATAACATCGAGAAGAACGAGTGGATTGGCGGCAAACTCGTCCCGCCGGATACGCGGGTTTATCGCACGGGGCCGTTTCATCCCGATTTCTATCTACAGGGACCGAAACCGGACGCCGCCAAATTCGAGGCGTGGCTCAAAGATTTGCCCGTGAACGAATGGGTGCCGACCAATCCACCCCACCTGCCGCGACTGAATCGCGATTGGGGAACAGCGCGCATCGACCCGCACCGCGATATGGTACTGCGCTGGAGCGGCGGGCACTCGGCTCACGGCGGCACGGATGTGCCGCACTTTCACTTTTCGACCAACCGCTGGGAATTGCCGATTCCCGTCGAGTTTCCGCTGGGGCAACTTTACAGCAACACCAGCTACCCCAACGGATTCAATTTCAACCTACGTCCCTGGATGACGGGTCACACGTATCAGAATTACGACTACGATCCGCCCAGCAAGATGATGATCAAGGCGGGCCGGCCGCGGCACTTCTACGTTTACGACCCGAGCGTCGGCGACTGGATCGGCCGCGGCAAAAAGCCCTCGGTGATGCAGTACAACAGTTGTTTCTACGACCTGACGCTAGCCGCGACGCCGCACGGAGTAGTCTGCTGGGGCCGAAACGGCCTCGTCCATCGTTACGTTCACCAGGCCGGTGAATGGATCCAGCTGGACCTGAAAGGCGAGAAGTTGCCCAACCCGTATGTGGACAACTCGTCCATCGCTTACGACTCGACGCGAGATCGCTTGCTCATGATCAACACGCCCGGCTATCGAAAGCCATTTAGCGGGCAGGTGTGGGCTCTCGATTTCAAACCGAACGAGGTCGAACTTCTGACTCCCGCGGGCCACGATCACGCCCATCATTTCGCCAACGTCGATAAGTGGTGCTACGACGCCGCGAATGATCTGCTCCTTTTGGGAACCGTTCTGAAAGACTCCGGAGACCACACAGCCACCCCGGCGTATGATTGCGGCAACAACCGCTGGGTCACGCTCGACATCAAATACGCGGTCGAAAAACGAGGGCAGCATACACGGCGCAAATTCCCCCACCAGCGGTCGGACGGTCTAATGTTCGACGCCAGGCGCAAACTGATCTGGGGAACGGACACCAACAGCCAGGTCTACGTGCTGCGCCTGGACCCGAAGCGGGCCGGCGTGAAGCCGTTGAATCGCGGAGATTGACTTGATGATCGTGCAACAGATCAAACTCTTGTCGTTGATGTTCTTCGCAGTCGTGCAGTCGGCTGCGGCTGAAATGAATGTCACAAACATCCAGACGATTCACCGTGATGGCCAGACTTTCGTTACCTGGAAGGATGTCGCGGAGGGCGAGGCGGGTGCCGGATTTCGATACAGCCTCTACTGCAGCGAACGGCCGATCATTGAGGCACATCTGAATGACATGAAGCCGGTGATTCACGGCATTGTGAACAACTCGGGCAAGCATTACGGATATCACATGTTTCTACGAAGGCGGCTCGATCCTTCGCTTCCGATGGCGACCATCGAGCCGGGTGGAAAGCCGTTGCCGCACTGGTCTGGCTTGGCCGTGCGGACCGTTGAGACGGATGGAGATCGATACTACGCTGTCGTGGCGCACGATGACGAAGGCCGGCGCATCGGCACAGCCGTGCCGGGCGAGTCGTCAACGACGAGACCCGTTGTGGAAAAAGTTGCGCCCATTCAGCCGGTCAAGACGGGCGACTCAACAGAGCGTGGACGCTATGCCAGGATTGTCCAGGTGACCGGTGAGAGAAACCTGCCGCTGATGGTTCGGTTGCACGCCAGCAGCGCACGCGGCGGTCCAGCTTCGGGGCATGGCGATTATTATCTCTTTTGGGGACGCCGAGAGTGGGGCTATCGCGACGGCTTGCCCTGGCAATTCGCAGTCGATGAACGAACCGTCCCCGGCACGAAACATCGCCGCCTGTCTCTCTATGCACGCGAGACGATGGCTCATCCCGCTGGGAACGGAACCAGGGAAACGTATTGGTTCGGGTATTACTGCCGGCCGCAATGGGCCGATCATGAGGCGCCGCGGGCCTATAACTTCACTGAGCGGCGAATGCTGTGGCTGATCGACTGGGCGAAGAACAGATACCACGTCGATCCGAACCGCGTTTACGCCGAAGGCGGGTCCATGGGCGCCTGGGGAACGGCCGGATTTGCGCTGCGCCATCCCGAGTTGTTCGCGGCCATCTATCCCAACCGGCCGCGGATGAAGCAACGCGGCCTGCCGTCGCTCGTCAAAGTCGCCCGCGATGCTCCGATCCTGATGGACGACGGCAAGACCGACTACTACGAGCGAATGAACATGGTCCGGTTTGTGAGCGAACATCCGGCCGATTTGCCGTTCATCGGCTGGTGCTGCGGCCGGCACGACGGCTTCGCAACGTTCAAGGAACAGATCGAGATGGTCAAGGCCCTCACCGCGGGCCGGCATGGATTCGCCTTCGCTTGGAACAACGGCGATCACGGCACGGGAGCAAGACCCATGCGCGAGATCAAACGGTGGTATCCGCCTGAAAAGTTTGCTCGCAACCAGAGCTATCCGGCATTCGGCAACAGCTCGATTGACGACGATCCGGGCACAGGCGAAATCGACGTGTTGGAAGGATCGCGTACTCGACGAGTGCTGAAAGACGACAATGGCGCGCTCGAAGGGGGCATCAATCTCGGATTCGTCTGGAAAAACGTCGTGGATGAAACTGCAAAGTGGTCCGTAGCGATTTCGAACGAATTAGCCACAGACGAGATGACAGTGGACATCACGCCCCGGCGATGTCAGAAGTTCAAAGCGCGTCCCGGCGAAACTTTGTCATGGAACAACACAGCTGGTGGCAACGGGACGGTGACCGTAGACAAATGGGGTTTGGCGACCATTCCAAACGTGCGCATCCGCGCCGGACAGGAAACCGTGTTGACCATCAAGAAGTAGACCTTGAACGACGACACTGCAATACGAGGTTAATGCCATGAGATCGGTCAAAGTGTTTGGTCTTGATGTTCTTGTCGCGTTCATTTTGCTTCTCGCACTGCACACCGCGCAATCAAAGCTCTGTGCTGAAAATTGGCCAGGATGGCGCGGCCCTACCGGTCAGGGAATATGTCGCGAGACGAATCTCCCCGTGACTTGGAGCACTACGGAGAACGTCCGTTGGAAAACGCCGCTGCCCGACGGAGGCAACTCCTCGCCCGTCGTGATCTGTATCGATCGCACCTCCGGCGAAATCCTCTGGCAGCGCGACATCGCCTACAAAGAACCCGAGTTAACGCACGGCACCAACCCGTTGTGTTCGGCGACGCCGGTTACCGATGGTGAGCGAGTGATTGCCCATCACGGTTCGGCGGGCCTGGTCTGCTACGACATGGAGGGCAAGTTGCTTTGGACGCACGAGCACGAGAAGCTGCACCACATCTGGGGCAACGCTTCGTCGCCCATTCTCTACCACGACCTGGTGATTATCTGGTGCGGACCCGGCGACCGGCAGTTTTTGCTGGCAGTGGATCGTCGTACCGGGAAGAAGGTTTGGGACCACTTCGAGCCGGATGGGAATTCGGGCGAGTCCGGCAAGCTGCTCGGCACCTGGGCGACGCCCATCATCGTGCGGATCGGGGACGAAGATCAGTTGATCATGCCGATCCCTTACAAGCTAAGGGGCTTCGCCCCCGCCACCGGGCGTGTGCTGTGGACGAGCGACGGAGTCGGACATTACGTCTATGGATCGGCGGTCTACGAGAACGGCGTCGTCGTTTGCGGCAATAGCATGTTCAAGCTTGGCCCCAAGGGCGTCGTCGAACATCAGAGATTGCGGAACGGAACTGGGAAAGGCCCGCATACCGGAGTGTTGGCCGGCGGCTACCTTTTCAAAGGCGGCGTGGCGCCAGCCCGCGTCGAACTTGCCACGGACGAGGATGTCTGGAAAGGGCAGTACAAAGTACGGCCCGGCACGACGTACACCTGGGGCTCGATGGTGCATGCGGGCGACAAGGTCTACTTCACCGACCAACGCGGAACGACGCTCGTACTCGCCAGCGGGCCAAAGTACGAGGTTCTCGCACTGAACAAGCTCGGCGAGCGCACCAACGCCTCGATCGCCGTGTCGCAAGGCGACATTCTTATTCGCACGCACAAGCACCTGTGGTGCATCGGCAAGGTAGAGGAAGCGGTTGAATAATGATCGACTTGAATCGGGCGATTGTGATCGGTGTGCTTCAAATCAACGAAGCACCACAACCAGCAATCGAGCGAGTCAACTTGATAGCCTATCGGGCGAGTTTGGGAACAGCCGGGGCGGTTGCGTTGAGGAACTCCTCGAGATTCGTATAGCCGTCCTTGTCCAAGTCGCCGGCGGCGTCCTTGGCGCTGTTCGG
>CALBSZ010000200.1 GCA_937967665.1 uncultured Planctomycetaceae bacterium | reverse complement strand
CGAGTCGCACGGACGTGTAGCGTCTCCGGCGCTGTAAATCACCGCGTCAATTGGCAAAAACAACCGCTAAACTTACGCACGCGAGTCGGCATCAACTTCACGCGCTCATCTAAACCAGACCCCAGCGTTTGCGCAGGAACCATTCACCCGACAGCAGCGCGACAAACACAATGAAAAACGACCAGGCGGTGCGCGGGTCGTCGGGGAATTGCCAGGCTTGCTGCATTTCGATTTCCATTTCAGGAGGCTCGCGAAGAATCCCATCCAGCAGCGACGCCAGCTGTTCGGGAGCGACCAGGCGGCCGCCGGCTGCTTCGGTTTGCTGCGACAACCGCGCCAGCTGCTGGTGGTCGGCGGTGGGGATGCCGAGTTCCATATCGTGGTCGAAGACAACGAACGGCATGCTGGCGGTACCGAGTGGTTGTCCGGCGGCGTCTTTCGCTTCCACCTGGATCGTGTAGTCGCCAATCTCTTCGGTAAAGTCGAACGAACCGATCCAATGTTTTTTGTCGCGTGACAGGGTAACCACGCGCTGGCGTCCGCCGGGCGAGGTAACGCTGGCGGTGATCCTGGCGTCGATCAGCGGTTCGCCGGCCTGAGTATTTGCGCCCGCAGTAAAGGTGACACGCGAATTCACGGGAAATCGTCGCCGTTGCAAGACAATCCAGACGTCGTCTTTCTTCTGATCTTCGCGTCCCGCCAGCCAAAAGACCGTTTGGCGCCAAAACCGCTTGTGCAACGCTTCATGATCTTCCCACCAGCGCCAGGTGGTATTGCCGGCGAAGGCGACGACGCGACCACCGCCATAGTCGCCGCTCACCAACAGCGGATCGCCGGCAGCCGTTTCCAATAGGACGCGGGCGCGCGGTTTCACGGCCGCGAAACGGTTGGCTCCGTTCAGCGGCGGCAGGGATTCCCACAGCCGCGCGTTGTCGCGATTCGGGCCGAGCCGCGTCACGTCTTCGGTGCGGGCGAGTTTCAGCGGCAACGGTCCCCATAAATGCAAGTCGCGGGAAATCGGCTGCTCGACCCCCAAACCCTGCCGCTCGAAACGTCCCATTTCGATCGGTAAGACATCCGCCAGTTCGGTACGCTGGTAGCCGCCCGGTCCAAAGCTGTGGTAACCCCCGATCATCAGGAAGCCCGTTTGCCGTTCGACCGCCTGCTTCAGTTCCAAATCATAACCTTCAGGCAGCAGGGACGCGTCGACGTCTTCCAGGATGACAACATCGTAATTACCGGGATCGTCCAGTTCGCCGCGAATCCCCTGCGGCGGAAGATACACATGCTGCAGGTTGATATCGCGCGAGGCGCTCAGCGAACGGCGCAACCGCAACTGTTCTCCGACCAGGTTCCCGTAGACATAGTTCACCGCCAGTCCGCCTTCGAGCACTCGGAGGAAGGCGGCGAGTTCATTATTGGCCGTGATCAATTCGCCCGGCTGCGGGTCGGCGATCAGGGTCAATCGATAGCGGCCCGGTTCTTGCGGTGTATGAACAATTTGCGCCGTCACGCTTTGCCCATCCGGGTTCGCGGCCACCTGAATCGGCCCGATCGTCTGCTCCGCGCCCGTTTCCAGGTTCTTCACGACCAGTCGAACCGGCAGGTCTTGGCTTCCGTAGCCGCGTGCTTCCAGTTGCCCTTCCACCAGCAGTTCGTTTTTCACATACACTTCGTATTCGACCGGCAGCGTTTTCAGCGCCACATCTCGCGACTGGCTGACACCTCCGGGCGGGCCCAACGGTACGGTATACAGCGGAAAGCCCAAGCGCGCCAATTCGCGACCCGCCTGCTGCGTCTCCACTTCCGGATCAAAAGCCGTCTGCGTTCCGTCGCTCAGCAGGATCACTCCCGCCAGACGTTTGCCCACCGCGGCCGCCAGGGCCCGGTCCAAGCTGGTGCCGATATCGGTCCGCAAACCCTCCGGCGCTGCGGGCATTACCGGCTGTCCCTCTTCCCAGGCAAGTTCGTGCAATTCCGTATCAAAGGCATAGACCCTGACCTCCATTGATTGGACCAGTTCCCGCAACTGCGATTCGGATTTTCGCAGCGCCTGCAGCTGTGCCTGCCAGCGTGTCTGCTGGTCGGTGCCTTGCGGCAGCTGCATGCTGCGACTCTGGTCCAACAGCAACAGCAGCGTGGCCGACTGCGCTTTCTTCGTCGATGTGACCAGAGTGGGCCGGAGCATGGCCAGCAGCACGAGCAGGATGACAGCGAACCGCAGTCCCCGCAGCACCCACCACTGCCGGCGCGCCAACGGCCGTTGCGCGGGACGCACCAACAGCAACACTAGCAGCCCCGCCGCCAGTAGCAAGACCGCGGGGTAGCTGTTCAAAATGGGGTGCAATGACCACATGAGCAAATTGCCGAGTGCGAGGCAGCGCTGCCAACGACACAATTGTGCCGTCACTCACGACGCCGAGTGAAACGAAACGGTGCAGTAAAACTGATTGGATAATAGATGTTCGAGACCCAGGACAACAACCAGTACGACCAGCAAGAACGGATAGAACTCGCGACCGCGGCGTGCCTGCCCGATATCACGGTTGATTTCTTCTTTTTCGCGCGCGAGCTGGTAGCGGTTTGGGCCGAGCAGTTCGTCGAGCGTTTCGGGGGTGGTTCGAACCAGGTCGCTGTCTGACGGGGAGTAGTTGACCGCAAAGCCGCGAACGACCGTTTCTCCATTGCCCCCCTTAAATCGATAGGCGCCGGGTACGTCCGTAAAGCGGACCACCAGGCGACCGTCGCGCGCGACGACGTCGTGCGGTTCTTCCGAAGGTGAAAACAACTGATACCGCTCGGGGTCACGCCGGCTGTCGTTCGTGAGCGTCGCCGTCTCGCCGGCCAGGTAATTCAGCTGTTCGTCGGCACTTCCCACCAGATACGTCATCAGCTTGTCCATCAGCATGACGTAAGGCCAGGCGTATTCGGAGGTAGGGAGCTCGTTCCAGGTAGCCCGACCTGCCGGGCGCAACGGATCGGAAACCGGTGTCGTCATGGTGATGGCCTTGCCGCGTCCCACATTCCGTTCCAGGATGGCGGGCTGCTGGTTGTTGAAAGGAAGGATCGTGACGGCATCGGCCGCCACCGGATCCAGCACCCAATGACGGAATACCGGCAAAGCGGGCCACGGCACGGAAGTCTGCATCGTTCCGAATACCGCGGTCACCGGATGCTGGAACGATTGCGGCGCCAGATACAGGCCGTCGCGACTGCGCCACTGGCGAGCCAGTTGGCCGGCGAGCAGTAGTTGCGCGGACGGTTCGTTGAACGATTCGCTTGGCTGGGCGTTGTGGCCCAGGAATGCGGCCACGCTACCACCCGCTTCCACGTAATCCGTCAGTCGCTGCCACGCCAACGGGGACAGCGCGGGTGGGTCGAGCAGGCAGACGGTCGCGAAATCTTCCAACTGGGCGCTATTCAATGCGTCAGGACCGACGGTCCGGCAATCGAATTTCGCCAGGCCTGTCTTGCGGTATTCGTACGGCGCGATCGCCTCGACCAGGAACGAATCGACGACGTCTTCCGGAGCAACAACCAGCAACGGCCAGGCTCGCTGAACCTGAATCGCGAAGTAGCGCCGGTCGTCGATTCGCAGTCCATCTTCGCCCAGCAGTTGCAGATAGCCTTGATGCGTTCCGGGCGGCAGCCCTTGCAATTCCATCTCGACTTGCTGGCTTTCACCGTCCGCCAACTTGACAAAGCGGCTGTCCCGACGCGTCGCGGGCGGCACCCGCAGTTGGCCGTCTACGACCAGAGGTAGACGCGGATCGGGTTCCTCCAGGTATAGTTCCAACGTCGTTTCGGCCGGCATCCCGGTAGCACTCACATCCGTCGATATCGAAACGGGACTGCCGCCG
>CALBSZ010000199.1 GCA_937967665.1 uncultured Planctomycetaceae bacterium | reverse complement strand
CAGCGCGTGGAGAGTTCTGGGGGCTGCTGCACGGCGTGCCGGTGACGATCAAGGACGCGATTGCAACGGCGGGAGTCCGCACCACCGGCGGCTACGAACCGCTCTCCGACTACATTCCCGCCGAAGACGCCCCCTCCCCTTCCGACCAGTAAGAAACGTTACACGCCCAGCCAATTCTTGATGCCGCAGCGGAAGATGATCCAGAGTGCCGAGTACGCTTCGCGGGAGTTGATCTTGGATTGCCCTTTTTCACGGTCGGCGAAAACAATGGGCGTTTCGCCGAATCGAGCGTTGACTCGCTTGAGCTGCCAGAGGATTTCCTCCTGGAACGAATACCCACGGCTGCGAATGCTGTCGAAATCAAGCTGCTTTAACCGTTCGACGCGAAAACAGCGAAAGGCGCCGCTGCAATCCTTTGGCTTCAGCCCCAGCATCAGCCGTGCGTACAGATTGACACCCTTGCTCATCATCCGCCGCTTCAGCGGCCAACCTTCGGTCCCGCCGCCGGGCACGTAGCGAGATCCGATCATCACGTCAACGGGCGGATCGCCCTCTTCCATTCCCCGCAGCATGGCCGGAAGGTAGCGTGGATGATGACTGAAATCGGCGTCCAGGTTCAAAACATATTTGTACCCATGTTCGATGCCGTACTTCATGCCGGCGATCGTCGCGGTCCCCAACCCCAGCTTTCCCTCGCGATGCAGGCATCGCACCCGTGCGTCTTCGCTGGCTTTCTGGTCGCACCACTGCCCGGTGCCGTCAGGCGAATTGTCGTCGATCACCAGCAAGTCCGCGTCCGGCAGCTGTTCGAAAATGGCATCGACCAGCAGCGGCAGGTTCTCGATTTCGTTGTACGTCGCAACGGTGACGAGCGTTTTGCCGTTATTGTTCATGCCGTTACCATGGCGCGATAGTACTCGATGGATCGTTCGAGTCCTTCCTGGAAATCGACTTGCGTTTCGTAGCCCAGCAGCGTGCGGGCCAGCGTGATGTCCGCCATGCTGTCGCGAACGTCGCCAACGCGCGGCGCTTCGTGAACAGGAGCGACATTGGTGCCCAGGAGCCGATTGAGTTCGTCGATCAGGGTTAGCAGTGAAATGCTCTTGCCATTGGCGACGTTGATAATTCGCCCCTCGACCCCGCTGGCGTCCGCGGCCAGCAGGTTGCCGTGGACGACGTTGTCGATATAGGTGAAGTCTCGCGACTGGTGGCCGTCTCCATAGACAGTGGGACGCCGCCCGGCCAGCAGCGCAGTGATGAAGAGTGGAATAACAGCCGAGTAGGGGCTGTCGGGATCTTGCCGCGGCCCGAACACGTTGAAGTAACGCAAGCCAACGGTTTCCAGTCCATAGGTGTGGTAGAACGCTTGCAGGTAGTATTCGCCACAAAGTTTCGCCGCCGCATAGGGGCTGAGCGGCATGGGCAGATCGGATTCACGCTTGGAGGAATTCGGCTGGTCTCCGTAGGCGCTGCTTGATGCCGCATAGACAACTCGGCGAACATCCGCGCGGCGTGCCTGGTCCAACAAGCATACGGTCCCGGTAACGCAAGAAGCGTTCGTATCGAGCGGCGTTTCCACGCTGCGCGGCACGGACGCCAAGGCGCCTTGATGAAAGATGACTTCGATACCCGCTACCGCGCGGTTGACGGTCGCTTCATCGGCCAGATCCCCTTCCAGGAACTCGGTGTCGTCCGCGATGTGGTCCAGGTTTTCGCGAAAGCCGGTGCTTAAGTTGTCCAACACGCGTACGGTGTCGCCACGCGTAACGAGCGCGGTCGCGATGTGAGAACCGATGAAGCCAGCGCCACCGGTAACAAGGATCTTAGTCATGATTGGTCGCTTCCGTCGGGTTCTCGTGCGAGGTTGGTGACGACGCAGCCCTTCACACGTGCTCCCGCGCGGCGCAATCGCGTTACCGCGGAATGGGCTTCGACGGAATCCGTCTTGCCCAAACGCACAACCAGGAAGGTTCCGTCGCAAATGCGCGCCAAGGACTCTGCCAGTTCTGAAACCTGCGAGCCGGCATCGATCATCACGAACTGATAACGACTACGCAATTGATGGAGAAGAAAGCTGGCCGAGTTGCACAAATCCATGCCCTGTGGCGTGCCGCCCAAACCGTACGGCAGCAGGTCCAGGTTGTGCACGATCGAATGAATGGCCCTTTCGTCGCTGGCATGTTCCAGGACGTCGGTGAACCCGGACATCGCGGCCAGCAGGAATCGGTGGCTCAGCGAATCCATCGACGCGTGCCCGTCAATGACCAGCGTCCGATGGGAATGACGCGACGCCAGCAGCCAGCCGACGTGGGCCAGGGTGTCCGTCACGTGACTTGCGGAATCGACACCGGCAAACAGCAGCACGGCCGGGCGCTGCCCGCAGCACGCATGGATGTGCTCCGCCAGACTTTCAAACTGCCTGGCCGCCACGCCGTCGCTCAGGTTCTGCCGGAGAATCTCGGCGGGATCAGAATTCGTCGCGTTGGGCTCCGAGCTCCGCTCGTTGGCGTCGTCCGGCGAGTACCATCCTGGCTGTCGAACGCCAAGATCGTGTCGCGGACTCAGTTGTCTGACCGTGGCGGGGCGAGGCTTCGTGGCACGGGGCTTGGAATCGAGAGCGTTGATCAGTCGGGTCATTTGCCTGGAACTCCGTTGAGTACCCCCGGGATTTGCGGACGCCGGGAATCCGTTCCTCTTGCCATCTTGTCGCCTGAGCCGGCCAAACGTTTCGTCAGGTAGCCTGGCGAAGCTGGGCGAATAACGCTTCGTAGGCCTGGTTGTCGTGCATGATGGCCGCCGGTTCCTCGTCGATGATGATCATGTCTTTGTCGTCGTGGTCGGGGTCATGCACCGTCAGATCCAACGTGATGGGCCCATCCTTTTCCTCCGACTGCTCGCCCTCGTCGTCAAACACCACAATCGACGCCGGCGGTGATGTCGATGTCGTGCTGCTCGAGCCTTGCGTGTCGTCCTCGGGAAAGATCGGGTCCTGAGCCGGGTCAATATCATCAAATTCAGAATCGAGCAAGATCACTGCGTCTTCATCCCCCGCGACAACATCAAAGCTGGGTTGCTGGCTCGTCTCGGCCTGACTCCGCTGCTGAGGCTGAGGCTTGAACCGATCGAAGATGCTTGCCGACAAGTTGAACGGTGCCGCTAGCACCCCGGTCACCGTGGGTTGGACGACCTGCTCTTCGACTTCAAAGTCTTCCTCAAAGGGGTTCCTGGCTTCTTCATCCAACGGGGTCCCGATCGTCTGGCTGCCTGCCACGCTCGCTTCTTGTTGGCAGATTTCAACAACGGTGTCCTCGACGCGTGTCATTTGTTCGGAAAGCTGAGTAAACTCGTCGGCAGCCGGATCGCTGGGCTCGTCCATTTCGTCCAGGCTCCCGAATTCGATGACGCTGGCGGTCTCGGCCTTGCTCGAGACCTTGTCGGCCGGTAAGGGCAACTGTTGCAAGTCGGCCCAGGCGTGTTCCACGGTCGACGCGGTCACCCGGCGGTCGCCCGTCTCGGCGGCCCACCTCAGGCTGCCGTCACACACCTGGTTGATCAGTCGAGGGATGCCGTCACTGGCCAGGTAGGCCGCTTCGTAGGCGCCCTCGTCAAAAATCGCTTGAGGTTCGCCACCGGCGTACTGGAGTTGCGAGGAAATATACTGCCGAGTTTCGTCACGGCTGAGCGAGTGCAAGTAGCATCGCGCCGAGACACGTTGATTCAAAGAGTCCAGCTTCGGATGGTTGAACTGCTCCTCCAACGCCGGAGAACCGGCCAGCACCAGGTTCACGCGCGTGGTGCCCTTGCGAACCAGGTTGGTCAACATGCGGAGCTCTTCCAGCAGCTGCGTGTCCAGGCGGTGCGCCTCGTCGATGATCAGCAGCATGCCCGCACGACTGGTTTTCGGGCTCGAAAGATGACCGATCAGAGAGAGCCGTAAGATTCCTTCTTCCTTTTCGTGAAACGGCTGATTCAAGGAAAACAGGATGCTCCGTAGCAGGTCGGTCGGCGAGTCGATACCGCTGGTAGCCAGCAAGACGGTTTCGAAATCGCTTTCGAATTGATCCGCCAGCAGTTGGCACAGAAGCGACTTGCCCGTCCCGGTTGGACCGATGATCAATCCCGGTCCCGTCCGCCGCTCGATGGCATCCGCGACCGCTCGACGCGACCCTTCCATCGTCTCCACGGGGACATAAGCTGCGATCTGAGGTGCAAAGGCAAAGGGCTGAGCATGAAAGCGGAAGAACTTTTGATACATGGCGCAATCCAGCAAGCGTTTTCGAGAGTGTGCGGTCGCACGGCGGACAACAGAGACTCTTTTTCCAATCGGCACGTACCTGCCAGTGGCTCCAGTGATAGTGTTACTCGCGGTTGTGCCTTGCGCTACTTTCGCAAGAACGTGGACAACGTTCCGAAAGGATCGCTGGCGAAACTCTCCACCAGCGGGCTCTGCGTCAATGCGATGAAGAAGAACGCCAAAGTGGCGATTCCCAGCAGCGACTCGCAGGCGGCAGGAATGTAGCGTGCAACCACTCGCTCCGCGAATCCCGGTGAGTACCGCGCTCCCTCGTCCGTCGTGATCGCGCCAAATACGGGCAACTGCAGCCGCCGCCGCACCTGGCCCACGGTCCGGAGGGTCCCCGCCCCGTTAATGTGCCCGGCCAAAATGAAGAGGGTTAGGCCGGAAATCGATGATACCAAAGCGATGGCCATCAATTGCGTTGGCGACAGGCCGGTTTCGTCTTCCGGCATAAAGAAAGGATGCGCTAGAACCCCGCCCAGAAAGACTGTCACACCGACGAGCGCGCAGACGTAAACCCGCCGCTGAAAGCTTATCGGCATGTTCGAATTCTGGTCGACGTCCATCTTTTCCATCCTTCGCGCACAGTCCCTTTTCCGTTCAATCGACATCGCTCGCGTCCTGCCTGGAGTTAAAATCGGTAAGCTGCGTGTGATGCCTAAGGTTGTTCACGCGTGCTTAGTAATATAGAGTGAGATCCTGGGAGCAACCTTTAAACGTTTGGGCGGCGGTCGTGTTTAAAGTAAAAATATGTGGAGTGCGAACGGTAGAAGAAGCCGAGGCGGTTGTCGCTGCCGGTGGTGATGCCGTCGGACTGAACTTCTTTGAATCGAGTGTTCGCTACGTGACTCCCTTGATAGCCGCCGCCATCACAGAGGCATTGCCCGATTCGGTTGGCGCTGTTGGCGTGTTCGTAAACGCGACACCATCTTACATCATGGATATCTGTCACCAGACCGGAATTGGCTTTGTACAGATGCACGGCGATGAACCGGCTGAGTTGCTGGCCGAGCTGTCATCGGTTCCCGTGATTCGCGCGTTCCGGGTCACCGATGGCGAATCGACCGCGGTTCACCAATACTTGGACAAATGTCAGTCCCTCGGTTGCCTGCCCGCGGCGGTACTGCTGGACGCCTTCTCCCCCAACTCCTATGGAGGAACTGGCAAACGGGTAGACATCAAGACAGCGGATCGTGTGAAGGCAGCAATCGGCGACCTGCCGCTGATCCTGGCCGGCGGCTTGAATCCTGAGAACGTGGCCGATGCGATTCGCACGGTCCAGCCCCAAGCGGTCGACACGGCCAGCGGTGTCGAATCACGACCGGGGGTCAAGTCGCCCGCGTTGATCCAGCAGTTCATCGCCACGGCGCGGGAGGCGTTCAAAAATCCATGAAGCCGGTCGGGTTGCCAACTCGCCGCAGGTCATAATACTATATGCATCTTACCACAGTGGTGGTTCTTCCGTTGGCTCGGATGCTGCGGGGTATGGACCACATCGACCAACGGAGGTTCCAAGCGTGACTCAAGTGAATACGGAAAAACTAGCCTACAAAGTCAAGAACATCGGCCTGGCCGAATTCGGTCGTGCCGAGATCATGCTCGCCGAAAAAGAGATGCCCGGCCTGATGTCGCTGCGGGCCAAGCACGGAGCGAGCAAACCTTTGGAAGGTGCACGCATTGCCGGCTGCCTTCACATGACCGTGCAGACCGCCGTCTTGATGGAAACCCTGGTGGCACTGGGGGCGGAAGTGACATGGAGCAGCTGCAACATCTTTTCCACTCAAGATCATGCGGCTGCCGCCATGGCGGAGAGCGGTATTCCGGTTTATGCGTGGAAGGGCGAAACGGAAGTCGAGTACGAATGGTGCATCGAACAGACGCTGCACTTCCCCGACGGACAACCGCTCAACATGATCCTGGACGACGGCGGCGACTTGACCGCCATCGTGCACAAGAAGTACCCCGAACTGCTCTCCAACATCCGCGGGATCACGGAGGAGACGACCACCGGCATTCACGCTTTGGAAAAGATGCTCGCCACTGGCGAACTCCGCGTACCGGCGATCAACGTGAACGATTCGGTAACGAAGAGTAAGTTCGACAATAAGTACGGTTGTCGCGAATCGCTGGCGGATGGAATCAAGCGGGCCACGGACGTCATGGTGGCGGGCAAAACGGTTGTTATCTGCGGTTATGGCGATGTGGGCAAAGGCTGCGCGGAATCGATGAAAGGTTTGGGCGCTCGCGTGCTCATCACGGAGATCGACCCCATCAACGCGCTGCAAGCAGCTATGGAAGGGTACCAGATCGTCACGATGGAAGACGCGGCACCGCTGGGACATATTTTTGTCACCACCACCGGTTGCTGCGACGTCGTCACGGGGGCCCACATGGAACGCATGCGGGACGACGCGATCGTCTGCAACATCGGCCATTTTGATATCGAGATCGACGTGGCCTACCTGGAAAATAATCCGGACATCAAGAAGCATCGCATCAAGCAGGACAGCGACGTCGGCGGTCCGGTGGATCGCTATACGTTCAAGGACGGGCACTCCATCATCCTGCTCGCTCAAGGTCGTTTGGTGAATCTGGGCTGTGCCACCGGGCATCCGTCGTTTGTGATGAGCAACTCCTTCACCAACCAGGTGCTCGCTCAGATTGAACTGTGGAATAACCACGAGAATTACGAGATTGGGATCACGACGTTGCCCAAGCATCTGGACGAAGAGGTGGCGAGGTTGCATCTGGATCACCTCGGAGCCAAACTGACCAAGCTCACACCGAAGCAGTCCGAGTATCTGGGGCTTCCGGTAGAAGGGCCCTTTAAACCGGACCAATATCGCTACTAAAGACAACCGGCTCTTTTCGGTAACGCTAACGAGGGGCATTCCTTCGTTAGCGTTCGATTTTTACCCTTTCCGGCTCCCGACGACAAAGCGTTCCGCACCATGCCCAATCTTCAAGCGTTCCGTGGCTTACGATACGACCTGGGACACGTTGGCTCTTTGAGCGACGTTGTCGCGCCCCCCTACGACGTGATTGATAGCGAGCTGCAAAACCAGCTCTACCAGAAACATCCCTGCAACGTGATCCGCCTGATTTTGAATCGCGACGAACCGGGGGACGAGGACGGGAACAACCGCTATTCCCGAGCTGCCCGCTTCCTGAAGAATTGGCGGAGCGAAGGAGTATTGCAGCCGGAGCCGGATCCCGCGATTTATGTCTACCACCAGGTATTCGAGCATGGTGGTGAATCGTTCACGCGCCGCGGTTTCATGACGCGTGTCGAATTGGAACGCTTTGGCGAGGGTACGATCTATCCTCACGAAGAAACGCACGCCTCGGCGAAAGAAGATCGGCTCAAGCTGACACGCGCGTGTCAGGCGAACCTCAGCCAGATTTTTGGTCTTTACCCAGACGACGACAACCAGGCTCAGGAACTGCTCGAAGATGCCATCCGGGAGGTCGCGCCGCTCGAAGCCGTCGATCACCTGGGTGTTGTCCACCGCATTTGGCCCGTGACGGATGCCAAAGTGATTTCCGGAGTGGCCAGCCTGCTGGCGAATCGACCCATGTTCATCGCCGATGGTCACCATCGCTACGAAACGGCGTGCAACTACCGGGACGAAATGATGGCGAGCGGAGCCGTCGATGCGAACAGCCCGGTGAATTGCGTCCTGACGATGTGCGTCAGTATGAACGATCCCGGTATGATCGTGCTGCCTACGCACCGCTTGTTTAAAGGGGTTCCCGAATTGGACAGTGACGAACTCGCCGCCAAGCTGGGCGACTGTTTCGATTGCCGGGTGGTAGGTGAGGGCGCCGACCTGGCCGGCACCGTTTGGGAAACGATTGAAAATCGGGACGAACAGGGCGTGATCGGACTCTATACCGGAAA
Organism: uncultured Planctomycetaceae bacterium; assembly: GCA_937967665.1. Taxonomy (GTDB): domain Bacteria; phylum Planctomycetota; class Planctomycetia; order Pirellulales; family Pirellulaceae; genus CALBSZ01. The sequence goes on along the minus strand of CALBSZ010000199.1, from coordinate 722 downwards.
AGACCAGCGTTGGACCGTGGCCGCGATCACGGACACTGGCCGGCAGCGGATGGCCGAACTGGCGACGGATCACAGCGCCGATTGGCAGGGCCTCGGTGTCAGCATCCTGCAGCGGCTGGTGATGGAAAACCTGCTGGATTGCCAGAACCTGCCGAAACCGGACTACGTGCACCTGGTGGAAGAGGTCGCGGAGGGGCTGCTGCACGGTAGTCCCGAAGGCCAGGACTACCCGCTGGCTGCCATTGTGATGCCCGCCACGCTCGAACATATCCGCGCCATCAGCCAGCACGGGGAACGGATGCCGGCCAAGAGCACTTACTTCTATCCCAAACTGCTCAGCGGCCTGGTCATCAACGCCCACGACCTCTAAAACCGATCAAGTGCGGGACCGGCATCCGCTTTTGACGTTGGAAATCGCGCTGCGAAACCGCTGCGGCCCCTTCGTTCCACGTGAAACGTAGATCTTGCCGCAGTGTTTCACGTGAAACGCTGCGATCATCCTGCCTGGCCGTCAGAGTCACTCGTAGTATCGCAGCACCACGCTTTCCGCGCAAGCCACTCGTAGATCCGCGACTCCGCTCGCGGAAATCTCACCTGACGCTCGTAGATCCGCAACTCCGCTCGCGGAAAACTCAACTGACGCTCGTAGATCCGCGACTCCGCTCGCGGAAAACCCAACGGACGCGCGTAGTTCCGCGACTCGGCTCGCGGCAAGCCCGCGC
>CALBSZ010000198.1 GCA_937967665.1 uncultured Planctomycetaceae bacterium | reverse complement strand
TCAATTACTGAAGCCGAACGGGCCGATGAGTCCAAAACGGCCCGTCATCAGCGTTTCCAAGAGGCGCTTCTGGCAATTCTGCTCATTTGTTTTTTGACTCCCTGCGACTGCGGACCTAAAATGGATCAAGTTACTGGACTTTCGAACGATTTTCACAGCGATGCCGTTGTCTATGCTCCGCGGCCTGCTGTGAAGAGCACCGAGATTGCGGACACCATGTCAACTGCCCTAAAGCCGTCGAAGGGCCCGAAGTCAGTACCGCAGAAGCCGAATCCGTATCCGGCCTGGAGTCCTCGTTTCTGGCACGGTATGACCGTCGCGGATTGGGCGGGGCTGGTTTTGCGAAACCGACTGGCGCTCGATCCGCGCCGCTACCACGTGGCCCTGGGCGTTTCTGTCTTCACGGTGCTGAATTCTTTCATGAAGCGACTGCAGGATTGGCGGCACGGCGCGGAGATTGCCCGCACGCAGGTCGAGCATGATCCGATCTTTATTGTCGGACATTGGCGGAGCGGAACGACCTACTTGCACGAACTTCTGTCGCTGGATGATCGCTTTGCCTCCCCCACGACGTACCAGTGTTTTGCGCCGCATCACTTCCTGTTGTCCGAGGACCTGGTCACGCGCTATGGCAATTTTCTCCTGCCCCATCGCCGGCCGATGGACAACGTGGACGCTGGTTGGAGCCGGCCGCAGGAGGACGAGTTTGCGTTGTGCATTCTGGGCGCGCCGTCTCCTTACCTGCGGATGGCCTTTCCCAATCGTGACGCGCCGCACCTGGACATGTTGAATATGGACGACGTGGATGAAGCAGTCCGCGACCAATGGCGTGCTGCGTTCGAACAGAATGTCAGACTGCTGACGTACCGCCACCAGAAACAGCTGATCATGAAATCGCCGCCGCACACGGGCCGAGTGGAACTGTTGTCGCAAATGTATTCCCGGGCCAGGTTCATTCATATCGTCCGCGAACCCTACACGCTCTTCGCCTCTTCACGACGGTTGTGGAAATCCCTGGACGATGTGCAGGGCCTGCAAGTGCCCCGCCATGAACAACTGGACGAATACATTCTGGAAGCGATGGAACGCATGTATCACGGTTTTCAATCGCAACGCGCGCGGATGGACTCGTCGAAGATTTTCGACATTCACTACGAGGACCTGGTTGTCGATCCGGTGGGACAGCTGGCGGCGGCTTACGAGTCCTTGGATCTCGGTGATTTCAAACGCGTTGCGCCCTTGATCGAAGCCGAAACGGCCAGGCAAGTCGAATACAAGACGAACCACTACGAATTGCCTGTGGAAACGAAGCGGCAGGTCCGCCAACGCTGGTCGATGTACTTCGAGGAATACGGCTACGATTAGTACAGGGGTTGCCCAGGCGGAGCACCCCTCGTTCCCAGGCTCTGCCTGGTAACGCCGCGTCTGCGAGGCTCCGCCTCCGATCGCCGGGGGAGTCACTCAGGGGGGAGACCGGGCAGGCAGAGCCTGCAATGCATGGGGTGCTCAGGCGGAGCCTGGGAACCAGTAACGTTGGATTCCGGGGGCTCGCTTCACTCGACCCCGGCCACCCATCACAACCCCAGTATTGGCACCTCATCGCACCCCTCGTTCCCAGGCTCTGCCTGGTAACGCCGCGTCTGCGAGGCTCCGCCTCCGATCGCCGGGGGAGTCACTCAGGGGGGAGACCGGGCAGGCAGAGCCTGCAATGCATGGGGTGCCCAGGCGGAGCCTGGGTACCAGTAAGAAAGACAAGCCCGGGAACCAGTCAAAACCTTACGCGGCACGTCGCGGGTCGGGGAGGGTCTTGCCTTTGAGCTGGTAGACGTATTTCAAGACTTCCGCCATGGCCGCGTATTGCTCGGCGGGAATCGCTTGATTCACTTCGACATGCTTGTACAGCGTTCGCGCCAGGTCCTTGCGTTCGACGATCGGAACACTGTTCTCCAGGGCCAGGCGGCGAATGCGCTGCGCGATGACCCCCGCACCTTTGGCGATGACGACGGGCGCCGGCATGCTTTGCGGATCGTACTGGACAGCGATCGCCAGCTCGGTCGGGTTCGTGACGACCACGTCCGCGCGCGGCACGGTGGAACTCAGCCGATTCAAGACGAGTTGGCGTTGCACGGTGCGCCGTCGCGCCAGGACCTGCGGATCGCCCTGCAACTGCTTCATCTCCTCGCGCACTTCCTGCGTTGTCATGCGCAAGTCCTGTTCCTGCTGCCAGCGTTGAAACGCGTAGTCCAGGATCGCCAGGATCAACAGCACGATGCCAATTTTCAAGCAGGTGAACAGGGTGATGTCTCCGACATAGGTGGCGATCTGCGGGATGCTCATGCCGGTAAGCGAAAAGATCGTCTCGCGTTCCGCCCAGACGCTGGCCAAGGCGACGACCGCGATGATCGATATCTTGATAATCCCGAAGAGCAGGCGCACGGTATTGGATATTGAGAACAGGCGGGCCATCCCTTTCGCGGGACTGATGCGGCCCAGGTCCAAGCTGAGCTTATTCGGTAAGAACAAGAACCCGACCTGCCCCAGGTTCACCAGAATGGCGACGATGACCATGATCCCGAAAATCGGTACCAGGACGCGTCCCAATTCCACGACCACGAACTTCCAATGGGCCAGGAACGTGCTCGTATCAGTCTGCAACCAGGGACTGCCGCCAAGTTGCATTTGTGCGTAGCGGCCAAAGAAGGAGGCGAGTGACCCGCCCAGGCTCATGATCACCAGGACAGCACCGATCAGCAGGATGGCCGATCCTAGATCCTGGCTTTTGGCAATCTGCCCCTGCTCGCGCGCCTGCTGGCGGCGATGCGGTGTGGCTTCATGTGACTTTTCGCCAAATTGTTCAGCCATGCGTGGCGGTTACCGGAATGCGATTTCTTGGTTACGGTTGCCGAAAAAAGGCGTTTGATACCACTTCCATCGCCGCGGCCGCATGGTCTTCGAAAATCCAGATGGCGGAACCAAGCGACAGCGCGAGTGCCACGAGCATGACGGCGGAATTCAAACTGAAACCCACCGCCAGAATGTTCAGTTGCGGCAGGGTGCGGCTGATCAACCCCAGGATGAGGACCGACAGCAGCAACGCCACCATCGCCGGCGCGGCCGCGCGGATACCCAACGCAAAACTCTGCGTCGTCACGGTTGTGATCGCCGTTACGAGGTCCGTCGAGAAATCCGCCGTTCCCGGCGGCATGAATTGAAAGGTGCCGAGCAACAGATGCATGACTTGTCGGTGCCCACCAATGCAGACAAAAACCGCCAGGGCCACGATGTCCAGCAACTGGGCGAACATCGGAACGCTGGAATTGAAGTTGGGATCAAAGACATCCGCCAGCGACATGCCGCTCATCTGCCCCACAATCTGTCCCGTGAGTTGCAAGCCTGCAAACAGAATCTTGATCGACAATCCGAGGGAGAGCCCGATGACCGCTTCGCGACCCATCAGCAGCACCAGCATGACCAGGTTGGCGGGCAGGTCCGGCACGTCATCGACGTACATGGGCGTCATGACCAGCGACAAACCAATCGCCAGCATCGCACGTACCTTCAGCGGAGCCGATGTCATGCTCAGGATGGGCGCCGTCATCACCAGCCCGCTGATGCGAGTCAACACCAGCAAAAACACAAGGAATTGGCTGAGGTACAGGGAGAGGAGCATTGATGAATGATGAATGATGAATGATGAATGATGAATGATGAATGATGAATGAT
>CALBSZ010000197.1 GCA_937967665.1 uncultured Planctomycetaceae bacterium | reverse complement strand
GGGTCGCTTCGCTCCACCACAGCCACCCTTCCCCGGTTTTAAAACAGAACCTAGTTTACGCGGTGCCGTTCGATTTTTCCATCACCTCCACCCGGGCGATTCGGCGGCCGCCTTACTTGCCAGCGAGCGTAAAACCTTATAAAACGGTTGTTTCCGTTGCGGGCCTGAGGACGCGGAAGGGGCGTGCAGCCATCGTTGCGATCGTCAGGCAGCCACGCGGCGGTTGCCCGCGTGTCGACGCCACGGGTTTCATTCACGATCGCTCGCTCCCCTATTTACCGATTTCGAGCCCCTTTTATCAATTTCGAGCCCCTTTTACCGTTTTCGAGATGGACAAGACATGACTGCGAAGATCATTCAAGCAGAAAACGTTTCCGAGATTCTAGAAACCGCGCTCGATGCCGGTCAGGGTTTGCTGCGTTTGACTCCGACCTGGGTACCTCGCAGCTTCCTTCATCCGGGACGCCGGCTGAAGCTTCATCCGTCTGATCTCTATGCCTACGGAGCCGATCGCGGCGGGATCGACGAACGCTGGTTTTCCAGCACGACCGAGGCCGCAAACGAAGGACGCGTCTGGCATGAAGGATTGAGCTTCTGTTCGTTTGAAGGGCAGCATTTCACACTCAAAGACGCCGTCGCCGAATCTGGGAACCGTTTGGTCGGCAAGTCGATTTGGGATCAGTACCAGCGCTGGCCGGTCTATTCGAAATTCTTCGATAACATGGGTCCCATTCCCCACCACATGCATCAAAAGTTCGAAGACGCCAAACTGGTTGGCCAGGAAGGGAAGCCGGAAAGCTATTACTTCCCTCCGCAGTACAACAATGTGGACAACAACTTCTGCTACACGTTCATGGGCCTGGAGCCCGGCACGACCAAGGATCAGTTGCGTAAGTGCCTGGAAGATTGGAACAAGGGCGATAACGGCATCTTGGACTTATCAAAGGCCTATCGTCTGAAGCGCGGCACCGGCTGGCTCATCCCACCCGGCGTGTTGCACGCGCCCGGTTCGCTCTGCACGTACGAACCACAGTGGGGCAGTGACGTGTTCGGCATGTTCCAGTCGATTGTGGAAGGACGCTATGTACCGTGGTCGCTATTGGTCAAAGATATGCCGGAGGAAAAGCACCACGATTTGGATTTCATCATCGGCCAGCTGGACTGGGAGAAGAACGTGGACCCCAACTTCAAGGACAGCAACTATCTCGAGCCGATCGTGGCGCACGAAGAGGAGGGCGTGGTGGACCGCTGGATCGTCTACGGAACCGTGGACGGGCAGCAGTTGTTTACCGCGCGGGAATTGACCGTGCAGCCGGGCATGAAATACACGCTCCAGGACAGCGGGGCCAGCGGCTGGATCACCACGCAGGGCGAGGGACGGATCGGCAACATGAAATTGCAGACTCCGGCGTTGATTCGGTTCGGTGAAGAGACCGAAGACGAAGTCTTTATCAGCCACGAGGCTGCGACTCGCGGCGTCGAAGTCGAAAACACCGGTTCCGACGCGCTGGTCAGCCTGCGCTACTTCGGCCCGAATACCTGGGACAACGTACCGGAAGTCGGTTCTTACAAATCCTAACCCATTCACCAGATCAATTACTTCATCGAGGATCACTCATGACGAACGCATTTCCGAAAATTCATAACGCGATGTGGCCGGGCCTGGTGGGCAAGGGAACCGAGGAGGGGCAGGAACCGCCGATCAGCCTGGAACGGATGCTCGACCTGACCGCCGCCGCCGAGGTGAATGGCGTGAAGTTTGACGGCATCGACTACTTCCTGTTCCTGCCCCACACGAACCCGGAAGCCAGCGACGACGAACTCAAGGGAATCGCCGACATGATCGCCGGCAAGGGATTCAGCGTCGGTTCGCTGGTAGCGCCGGTCTGGCCGGGAACGGTCGGTGATTCGGCGATGGGGGATGAAGCAGCGCGGGAGAAATTCCTTTCCGCCGTCCGCATGGCCTGCCGGATCGCCGGTATCTTTAACGAACACGGTGTCCGCAAGTACGGCGTGATCCGTATCGATTCAGCCGAATTCGGCGTGGAAAAATGGCGTGAGAATCCCACCGCGAATACCAAACAGATCGCCGAGACCTTTCGCGAGGCGGCTAAAATCGCCGCCGATCACGGCGAACGCCTCGCCGCCGAAGGGGAAATCTGCTGGGCCGGCATGCACAGCTGGAAGGACATGCTCGACCTGCTGGAAGAAGTTGGCATGCCCGAAACGCTCGGATTCCAGGCCGACCAAGCGCATACTTACCTGTACCTGATGGGCTACAACGCTCCCGAACATGCCTTGCTGCACGAAGGGTACAGCGAGGACGAATTCTACGCGGCGTATGAAAAGATGACCGACAAGCTGCGCCCGTGGACGATCGATTTCCACGTGGCGCAGAACGACGGCGAAGTCCACGGCGCCGGTTCGCACGACAAGACCGGAAAGCACTGCCGCGCCGACGATCCCAACGGCAAGCTGGACATCGTCCGCTGTGCCGAGTACTGGCTGCGCGACGCTCCGAGTCGCGGTATCCAGCATATTTGCTGGGACGGCTGCATGTTCCCGAACTCCGTCTTGGAAGATCCGCGAACCTGGAACACGATCCTGGATACCATGATCAAGGTCCGCGACGCACACGGCTGGAATTAGTCAAAGTGAAAACAATCACGGCACGGCGTCCACTGCTTCCCGTCGCCGTACGACATCGAAAACAGTATCGAAACACTTTTTGCGAGGATTCACAGCATGGCAAAAAAACCGCTCAACATTGGACTGGTCGGTTACGGCTTCATGGGACGTACGCACTCGAACGGATACAAACGCGTGTCCGACTTTTTTCCCGACTTGGCATACCGGCCTGTACTCAAGGCCGTCTGCGGGCGAACGGCGGAAAAGGCACAGGCATTTGCCGATCAGTGGGGCTACGAATCTATCGAAACCGATTGGAAGAAGCTGATTGCCCGGGACGATATCGACGCCATTGATATCTGCACGCCGAACAACAGCCACGCTGAGATTTCGATTGCCGCGGCCGCCGCAGGGAAGATGATTCTTTGCGAAAAGCCGCTGTCGATGAATTCCGAACAGGGACAGGAAATGGTCAAGGCGGTCGAAGCGGCCGGAGTTCCGAATACGGTATGGTACAACTACCGACGAGTTCCTGCGGTCTCGCTGGCGAAACAGCTGATTGACGAAGGCCGCCTGGGCCGCATCTTCCATTACCGTTCCAACTTCCTGCAAGACTGGACGATCAGCGAAGACCTGCCGCAAGGCGGCGCGGCGCTCTGGCGACTGGACGTGAACGCGGCCGGCTCGGGCGTGACTGGCGACTTGCTGGCCCACTGCCTGGATACGGCCATCTGGCTGAATGGCGGCGTGAAGGACGTGACGGCCATGACTGAAACGTTCGTCAAGGAGCGGATGCATAACGAAACAGGGAAAGTCGAGCCGGTGGGTATCGACGACGCCTGTGCCTTCCTCTGCCATTTCGACAACGGATCGCTGGGGCTGTTCGAGTCCACTCGCTATGCCCGCGGCCACAAGGCGCTGTATACGTTCGAAATCAACGGGGAAAAGGCGTCGATTCGCTGGGACTTGCATGACCTGCACCGGCTCGAATACTTCGATCACGCGGACGACTCGCTCATTCGCGGCTGGCACCATGTGCATTGCACGGACGGAGACATGCCCTACATGAAGCAGTGGTGGGTGCCCGGTTTGCAGATTGGGTACGAGCACACCTTTGTGCATCAGGTTGCTGATTTCCTGAAGAGTATCGAAACCGGCACGCCGTGCTCGCCCACTTTCGCCGAAGCCCTGGAAACGCAGCAGATCTGCGACGCCGTGTTGCAAAGCGCCAAGTCACGGCAATGGGTCGACGTGAAGTAACATAGAGAGTGCGCGGCGTTCGTCGTCCCAGCGTTGGTACAAAGGGGCGCCGCGAGTTTTTTTTGGATAGCGAGCGATAGCGATGCCGATTGGCAAGATCATTTCTCTGGTCGCGGAAAGGGGATTCGGCTTCATCCGGCCCGAGGATGGCAGCGACGACCTCTTTTTTCATCAGGCCGATGTGGGGGAAGCATTCGCGTCGCTACAAAGCGGTCAGTGCGTTCGCTACGTGGCCGACAAGGAAGCTGCGAAGCCCCGCGCGCGTGTCGTCCAGCCTGCGGAGCATGCCTTCGAGGAAGTGGAAAAAGTCCCGCATCGACATCCCCGCGCCCGGAAGAAGAAGCCGACGTGGCGCTGAGTCGACTCAGTTCTTCTGGTCGCCCGTATCCAGCACAGCCATGAAGGCTTTTTGCGGGATATCAACCTGACCGATCGACTTCATCCGCTTCTTGCCTTCCTTCTGCTTCGCCCAGAGCTTGCGTTTCCGGGAAATGTCGCCGCCGTAACATTTGGCGGTGACGTTCTTGCGTAACGCTGGCACGGTTTCCCGAGCGATCACGCGTGAGCCAATGGCGGCCTGGACGGCGACCTCGAACATGTGCCGGTCGATTTCCTGTTTCAGCCGCCTCACCACGGAACGGCCGCGTCGATCCGCATCCGCGCGGTCGCAAATCACCGACAGCGCATCAACTCGCTTGCCGTTGACCAGGATGTCCATACGAACCAGGTCCGCTGGAAAGTAGCCGATGACTTCGTAATCCATCGTCCCGTATCCACGGGTGGCGCTTTTCAACTTGTCATGCAGGTCATAGATGACTTCGGCCAGCGGCAGCTCATACGTCAACATGGTACGCGTCGGGGAGAGATACTCCTGGCCTTTGGCCACGCCGCGCCGGTCCTGGCAAAGTTTGATTACCGCCCCAATGTACTCCGACGGCATGATCAGATTCACCCGGACAAGCGGCTGACGGAATTCGGCAATCTCGCCGGAATCGGGCACGTCCTGAGGCTTGTGGATTTCGCGCACTTCACCGCGGTGATTAATGATCTCATAAGTAACATTCGGCGCGGTCTGGACCAGGTCGACATCGGATTCCTGTTCCAGACGCTGCTGCACGATTTCCATATGCAACAGGCCCAGGAACCCGCAGCGAAAACCAAAGCCCAGCGCATCGCTCGTTTCCGGTTCAAATTCGAAGCTCGGATCGTTAATCGCCAGCCGGCTCAGAGCATCGCGCAGTTCTTCAAAATCCTGCCCGTCCGAAGGATATAATCCGCAATAGACCATCCGCTTCGGCTCCTGATAACCTGGCAGCGGTGACGCGGCCCCTTCGCCCGGAATGGTCAACGTGTCGCCGATGTTGACTTCGTCAATCGACTTGATATTGCAGATCACGTAACCGACTTCGCCGGCCTGCAACGATTCACGAGGCGACTTCTTGGGCGTGAACTGTCCCAATTCAAGTACTTCATGGTTCGTGCCGGCGCGCAGGAAACGGATCTTCTGGCCCCTCGTCAAAGTTCCGTTCATAATGCGAATGTAGGTGATCGCCCCTCGGAACTCGTCATAGTGCGAATCGAACACCATCGCCTGCAGTGGTGCCTGGGGGTCGCCCTTCGGCGGCGGCACCTTTTCCACGACCGCCTTCAGCAACTCGCTAATGCCGATTCCCGACTTGGCACTGACCCTCAGGACGTCGAAGGGGTCGATGCCAAGCGACTGTTCTATTTCGTCCGCAACTTCATCGGGACGAGCGTGAGTCAGGTCGATCTTGTTGATCACGGGCAAGATCATCAGGTCGTGTTCCATCGCGGCGAACGCGTTGGCCACGGTCTGCGCTTCGACCCCTTGAAACGCGTCGACCAGCAGCAACGCGCCTTCGCAACAGGTCAACGAGCGTGAAACCTCGTAGTGGAAATCGACGTGTCCCGGCGTATCGATCAGATTCAACTCGTAGGTCTTTCCCTCGTAGCTGTAGTTCATGGTGACCGCGCGAGCCTTGATGGTGATGCCGCGGGCGCGTTCCAGCGCCATATCGTCCAGCAACTGTTCTTTCATCTCGCGTTTGGAAACGGTGCCGGTCGATTCGAGCAACCGATCCGCAAGCGTGCTCTTGCCATGATCGATATGCGCGACAATGCAGAAATTTCGGATGTACTTACAATCAATTTTGGGCATGGTGAAAGGGTCAGCCGCCTTGTGTTCCGGTGAGGTCTACCTCGCTAGGTGCTACGAGGATTTGGACGCAGTATTGTAATCGAAGCCTGTGTTCCGCTAAATGGCTTTTTAGCGGTTCAGAATCGACGGAACGAGGCGGCGGCGTTTCGAGCGTTTTGCGGGCCGTATCGCGACGGCTCCGGTCCCGGCCGTCGCGGTTCTCAACGGGGCAGGCGTCACGGTTTTCAGCCAATGGCGGGTGGCAGGTCCGCAACCCTGGCCAGAACGAGCTTCAAATGGTCGAAGTTGACAGGTTTGGTCATGTGTTCCTGAAAACCGCACGCAGCGGACTGCTCGCGATCTCGCTGTTGACCGTAGCCGGTCAGGGCGATCAGGTAGATATCCTGGCGTTTCTTGCGAACTTGCCTGGCAAACTCGTAGCCGTCCAGTTCTGGAAGTCCGATATCGACAAGAGCGACATCCGGTTGCTCCGCATCGATGGCAGTCAGGCCCGCCTGGCCGTCGTTGGCGGTACAGACTTCGTAGCCGTGAAGTTCCAGCAGCATGCGGGTCATTTCTCGCACGTCCTCGTTGTCTTCGACGATCAGCAGTTTAAGCGGCCGCGCCGCGGTTGCCGCTTCCGATTCCAGGGCACGATCCCTTGTCCGATCCCTTGATTTCGCTGTCAACGGTAGCCACACGGTGAACTCGCTGCCTTTTCCCTTCCCGCGACTGTGGGCGTGGACTTCGCCGTCGTGCATTTCTACAAGGGCGCGGACCAGCGTCAGCCCCAAGCCGAGTCCGCCGTCGCTGCGATCCAGCGTGCTCTTGGATTGAGCGAAAGGCTCAAACGCCCTTGTCTGGAATTCCTTCGTCATGCCGACTCCCGTGTCGGTGACGGAGATAAACGCCTTGCCATCCTCGCGTACCAATCGAAATGTAATCGTACCGCCGTTCGGCGTGTATTTGGCCGCGTTCACCAACAGGTTGACTTGAATCTGCTGCAATCTAACAGCATCACCGTCAACCCATAGCGGTTCGTCTACGAAGTCGAGATGCAACGTGTGTTCGTGCTGTACGATTATGGAACGAGTTGCTTCGACAGCCGCTTGTGCGGTATCGCGAAGGTCGACGATGTCTTTTCGCAGGTCAATCTTGCCTCGCGCGATACGGGATACGTCAAGCAGGTCGTCCAGCAACCGACTGGTCAATTCCGACTGCCGAGAGATGACATCGCAAATCTGTTTCAGTTTGCCATTCTTCATATCCCATCCCCGCAACAACTCCGTCGCTCCGGAAATGGCAGCCAAAGGGTTGCGTAACTCGTGCGACAGCATGGCTAGAAACTGGTCGCGGTACCGCACTGCTTCGCGAGCCCGTCGTTGAGACAGCTTTTGCCGCGTAATATCTGTCAGGATACCGGCCGTCGCCACGATCTGCCCACTTTCGTCGCGCAGCGGATAGAAGTTGGCCAGATAGGTCCGCCCTTTTCCCTTGCGGGGAATGACCTCTTCCACTTCGACTTCCTTGCCAAGGTCCCGAACGGCATGCTCATGCGCTGCCAATCGGTCTGCGACGGCGCGTTGGAGCAACTCGTAGTTCGTCTTGCCGAGCACTTCGTGTGGTTTGTGATCCAGCACACGGCGGCAGCGCCGGTTGACCATCAAATAGCGTCCCTCCAGATCTTTCACGTACAGGAATGCTGGTGAATTGTCGAGCACGCCCTGGAGTTGTTGTTGTTTTCCGTGGAGTTCCATTTCCGCCTGCTTGATGGTATCGATATCGATCAGGGTAAGTACCACTCCTGCGACATCGGTCTTGGACTGGTAGGGCAGCACGCGCAGCAAGTGCCAGTGTCCCGATCTGTCTCGGACCTCCTTCTCGAACGGCGTGTGTGTTGTCAGTACCCAGCGGACGTCTTTCATCAAGGTGTCATGCTGCAGATTGTGCGTGAAGTGTTCGAACGCGCGCCCGACGTCTTGTTCCACGATATTTAACAGTCCCGCCACGCCCGGCGTGAATTTGCGAATGCAAAGGTCGTTGTCCAGGAAAAGCACACCCACATCGGTGCTGGCCAGCAGGTTATCCATATCCTCGGTCAGTTCCGTGAGCTCGCTGATCTTACGTTGGTATTCGGCGTTCACGGTATAGAGCTCTTCATTGACGGAGTGCAGTTCTTCGTTCGTGCTCTGCAATTCCTCGTTCGACGCCACCAGTTCCTCGTTGGTGGCGTGAAGTTCTTCGTTACTCGTTTCCAGTTCCTCAATCGTTGTTTGCAAGTTTTCCTTACTGTGACGCAGTTCCGATTCCAGTTGCGCGATGCGGTCGCGCGACACCTCGCCCGCATCCATTGGCTCGGGAGTATCTACGGGAGACGGCGGCTTGAGTTCCTCCAGGGTAATCAACATGTAGTTCAGCTCGTCCTGTCTTGCTGCCAGCGGCAGGACGCTCAACTTCAATTGTCTTCGTTGTTCGTCTTTCGTGAACGTGACGCCCGTGTAAGCGATGTTTGCCTTTTCCTTGGTAGCGCGTTGAATTGCACCCGCCACCGCGGTGCGCAAATCAGCTTGAAACAGGTCCAGGACGTCATTACTGCGCGGCCCCGGTTTGATATGCAGGTAGTTGGCGGCGTCGCCGAAGACGTGAATGACCTCGCGGTTTTCGTTGATCAGGACAGAGGGGGGCGTGAATCGTTCCAGGATATCGCTATAAGCGGCGTCCAGTTGAGTATTGCTTGTACCGCGTGTGTCGACCATGGGAGCGTGTGGCAGGCGCGGAATCAGGTTCGCCACCGGCATTCGCAGGTCGGTGGCAAGCTTGACGTCGCGTATTTTGCGATAGATTTTCCAATGCAGGTCCAGTGATTTGAACTCATCTGACAGGTCGCCCACCCCTTCACTCGGCCCCAAGAACAGTAAGCCGCCGGTTTTCAGGCCAAAGTGGAACAACGAAATAACCTTCTTCTGAACAACGGGCTGCAGGTAGATCAGCAGATTGCGACAGCTGATCAGGTCCAGTCGCGTGAAGGGAGCGTCCTTGATCACATTGTGCTCTGCAAAGACAACCATTTGACGCAGTTCGGGCGTCACCTGATAGCGCTTTCCCTTGGGACTGAAATACTTCTGCCGGCGCTCGGCCGATACGTCCGACAACGCGGATTCGGCATAAACACCGGCACTGGCGACATCAAGTGACGACTGATGAACGTCGGTGGCGAAGATTTTCGCACTCGCCTTGCGCCCTGTTACCTCAAGCTGTTCGTGGACCAGGATGGCCAGGGAATACGCTTCTTCGCCGGTTGCGCAGCCCGCGACCCAGATACGCAGTTCCTCGTCGCCAGTCAGCTTGCGCAGCAATTCGGGCAGCACCTGTTTCTCGATCAGGTCAAAGGCCTCGCGATCCCGAAAAAACTGCGTGACTCCGATCAGCAGGTCGTGGTAGAGCAAATTCAACTCTTGCGGATTCGATTCGATCTGCTCCACGTAGTCGTCAAAGTCGATCGACTGGTTCAGCAGCAAGCGGCGTTCGATCCTGCGTGTTACGGTCGTAGGCTTGTACAACGAGAAGTCGATCCCATAGGCGTTTCGCAGCAGTCGCGTGACACGGTTCATGCCGTCTTCATTGATGGGCGGTGCTTCCGTGGGGTCGACAAGCTGACTAATGACCGGACTCTTGGCGTAACTCTGCAGTGTTTCGGCGATCTGTTTGGGCGACAGGACAAAGTCGACAACGCCAGTCTCTTGAGCGCTTTTCGGCATGCCGTCGAACTTGGCGGAATCTTCGCTTTGCACCAGTACCATGCCGCCCGCACTATGGATTTCGCGAATTCCTCTCGAGCCATCGCTTCCCGTCCCTGAAAGGATAACGCCGATGCTCCGCTGCCCGCAGTCTTGCGCCAGTGATCGCAAGAACGTATCAATGGGCAATGTCAGTCCGTGCTTGGGGTCCTTGTCGGTGAGCAAGAGCTTGCCGTCGGAAATGATCATTTCCTTTTTCGGCGGGATCAAATAGACCGCATTGGGCTCGACCTCCATGCCGTCCTCGACCGTGCGGATCGGCATCCGGGTCTGCCGTACCAGCAATTCGTCCATCACACTATCAAAGTCGGGAGACAAATGCTGAACGATCACAAAGGCCATGCCCGTGTCAGCGGGCAAGTGCTTGAAGAGTCTTTCAAGTGCTTCCAGCCCTCCTGCCGAGGCACCGATGCCGACGACGTAAATCAATTGGTTGTGATCGTCGCGACGCGACCGCTTGACATCCGGTTCCTTGTTTCGTGCGCTCATCCGATGTTCTTCCTTCTGCGCCCTCTCTGTTCGTCCTTGATCCGATGACCGCAGCGATACGGCCCGACGACGGCTGACGACGTCCTGCCCAGGTAGCCTCACGTTTTCACTTCGAAATCCTCATCGATCACGTCGGCATCCCATTCGCTCCAATTGCGTGGCGACGCTTTGTCCGTTCTCGTTGCGTTGGCGGTTGCCGTTTGGTAGACCGAACGGCTGAACCTATGCAACGCCTGTTCAAGCTGTTCAACGGCCGGCTTGATGGCCGCGGTGTCGTTCGCATTGGAGGCATCGCGCACCATTGCAATAGCGCGAATCAGCGGCGCGCGGCCGGCATCAGTGAGCTTTTCGGCGTGCTCCTTCATCAACTTTTCAAGCTGGTAGCACCTGTTGGCCGCTTGATTGCGTGCTTCATTCAATTCACGGAGGCATTTGTCCTCGTCGGCATGCTGCTCCGCATCCCGCTTCAT
>CALBSZ010000196.1 GCA_937967665.1 uncultured Planctomycetaceae bacterium | reverse complement strand
TTTCACTCGACCCCAGCCACCCAACCCCAATGCTTCTACTTGACAAAGCACTAGACAAACAGCAGCAGGTCGTTGCCCCGGATGGAGAGGAAGTCGCGTTCGTCGGAATAGACGACGTCGCGGCCTTCGTTGCCGCTGCCGCCGTCGGTGACGTGGTCGGGCAACGGGTTCATCATCGGCTGGATGAGCGCGAAGCGTGTTTCGAAATCCAGACTCTGGTTCGACCAGATACTCATGATCTCAAACCGCGTGGCATCGTCGGCGATGCCGTCATAGGCGTAAATCAGCACGTCTTCGTCGTTGTCGCCAGACAGCCCGTCGTTGCCGTGACCAGCGACCAGAAAGTCGAAGCCGTCGCGGCCGCGGAGAACGTCGTCGCCGTCGTCGCCCAGCAGGATGTCGTTGCCAAGCCCACCGCTGACAACGTCGTTCCCGCTACCGGCGCGAACAAAGTCGTCGCCTTCTTCGGCTGCGATTTCGTCGTTGCCGCCGCCGCCGTCAATGAAGTCGTTTCCCCTGCCCGCAACAATGTAGTCGTTGCCCCCTTCGCCGAACAGCGTGTCGTGCCCCAACTGGCCGTCCAGTCGGTCATCGCCGTCTCCGCCGATCAAGGTGTCATCGCCACCGCTGCCAAACAGTTGATCGACGCCGCTACCGCCGTGCACTTCATCGTGGTTCGAACCACCAGCAACATGATCGTTGCCCGCGCGGCCATCCATGAAGGCGGGAAGCTTGACGTTGAAGGAAACCACCAGATGATCGTTGCGGTCCCCGCCACTCACGGAAAGACGAGTGATACCGGTCACGGGATATTCTTCCACGACGCGGAACACGGGATTCTCGTAGGTGACGTTGACCGAACCGGCTGAGCCCACCGAAAAAATAATACGGTTGTCGACTCCGTTCATGCCGCCAGCCACCAGCGTGTCGCCGATGACAGCGACGGGCGAAATGGTCAACGTATGGCTGGCCACGCCGACACCGACCGAACCGTCGTTGACGAGCAGGTTGATAGTGTATTCTCCGACACTCGGGTAGGCGTGGGACATCGCGAGACCTTCGTACGGTCCCGGTAAGGATTCTGTCACGCCGTCGCCCCAGTCCACCACGAACTCGAATCCGCTCATGTCGCCGTCGTTGATCGGCGTGATGCCGCCCGTGTATATATACAGGGGGAGCGCCTTGTTTGGGACCCATTCGTGGGGCGCTTCGTCGTGAATCGTCTCCCCGCAAATGGCCAGCCGTTCGTCGATCGTATCGTGTTCTCCTTCCGCGATTTCTTCAGCCGGAACGGACACGGGCAACGACGCCAGCAGGCAACGTTGTTCAAGCGACTCGAACGCGGGGAAACAGGAACGCAAACGGCGACGCAGCACGCGCGCGAAGATGGACATAGGGCACTCGTATCGATGAAATCGCGATTGTTAGTAACGCCTGATGTCAGGCTCTACACTAGATGCTCTAAGGCCGGACTTCAAGATCGACGTGGGAAGAATTTCAGCCGGGGGGGCAGCAATCATGCGGCGGCGCAGAAGCAAGTTGATGCGGGTCGTCACGGGCCGCCCGCGAGGTGCTTGCGACGCTACCAGAAAGCACTCGAAGAATCGGCGTGCTTCGGTTGGTGAACACGAACGCGCTGGACTGTAAAGATCCCGCAACACGAAACGCGTTCGGACCGACCGTGGCGCGATGCCGCGTTAAGAACCATTATCGCAGCTGCGAGTCGGAAACAAGTTCCGAATTTGGAACGCCTCCCGGGTTTTGGACCATGGAACGGCAAGCCCGAGGAGATAGCGGTAAGGACGCTCGATTGGCTCGGCTTGCTCCTGTTCAACCAAGTCGCACCGTCGAATCGACTGCGGCGAGGGGCGCGAATTCGTGGTCCAGGATCCGTTCCACAATGTCCGTCTGCTCGTCGACGCGCAGTTGGTAATCAATCACCATGCTCGCCAGCGTCAAGCCTGTAGCAGCACGAAGCTGTTCGCGTCGCTGCTGACGACGAATCCAATGCTGGGAAGAAATGATCATGCGCTCGTTCATGGGTAGGAAGATTTGGTAGGATGGTATTTCGATCTAATGATTTATTTGCGCCCCGACGCAGATCGTTACACAACTTTTCACAAAATAATGCTGTGCACGCATCCACCTATCGGAATGTGTTTATATTTTTGTAACAATACTTAGCTTGGCGGAGACTTTAGGATACAAGGATGAACGATCATGCAACTGAACGAATCTGAGGAATTCGCAGTACTGTGGACGAAGGCCCAGCCTGCCGTGTCTTCCTATGTTTCCGCAATGGTCCCGCATTTCCACCAGGCAGAGGATGTCCTGGAGCAGGTCGTCGTCACGCTCGTACGGAAGTTCGACAGCTACGATCGCACGCGTCCATTTGCGAACTGGGCGATCGGGATTACCAAGAATGAAGTCTTGAAGCACCGCCGCAAACAGGCGACAGACAAGCATGTCTTCTGCGACGAGCTGGTCGAGGAGATCACCGTGGCGTACGAGATGCTGGCTCCCGAACTGGAAGAGCGCCGCCGCCTGCTCCATGACTGCCTGGAGCATGTCAGTGGCCGAGCGCGCAAGGTTGTTCAGCTACGCTATTTCGACGACCTCAAACCGGCTCAAGTTGCTGAACGCATGAAGATGGAATC
Organism: uncultured Planctomycetaceae bacterium; assembly: GCA_937967665.1. GTDB lineage: Bacteria > Planctomycetota > Planctomycetia > Pirellulales > Pirellulaceae > CALBSZ01. Next base: position 8,139 of record CALBSZ010000196.1, on the reverse strand, counting down.
GGGTGCTGTGCGGGTCTTGTTGCATCGTGTCCGATCCGTCATCCGCAAATGCATTGAACGACGGCTTCCGGAGATTTAGAATCCACATGAACCATCTGATTGACAAGTACATCGACAACGAAATCACCGTCGCCGAAGCCGCGCAGCTGGAGTCGTGGTTGCTGGCATCGCGCGACAATGTGATGGAGTTTGTCCGGGAAACGCATCAGCACCGGCAGCTGCGAGACATGACGATGGGCATGAACGCCCACGCGGCCATTTCGCCGATCATCGAAGACGCCACAAAAATCCGCTCGGGCAGCTACGTATCCATCACCGTTGCCATCGTCGCGGCACTACTGCTGATCGGCGGCATTGGCTGGCTGCTGCCAAACCTTCACGTGCCCGCGGCGACACCGAAGGCGGGCAGCCTGGTTCACGCGATCGACTGCCACTGGGCAGGACAGTCGGATGCCAATATCGAAGGCGACCTGATTCGCGTCCATGATCGCCTGATGCGCCGCGAAGGACTGGCGGAAGTCGAATTGGACAATGGGGTCAGCGTGATCCTGCAGGACAAGACAACCATCAAACTGGTTTCTGCCAGCGAACTTCAATTGTATTCGGGCACGATTACCGCGAACGTTCCGGACCCCAACGTGCGCTTCACGGTGGTTGGTCCCGGCGTGACGGTGTTCGATCTTGGGACGCAGTTCGGCATGACCACTGACGGCCGCAACACGACAGAAGTCCATGTCTTTACCGGACTGGTCGAGGCACAGTTTCATGACAGGGGCAAGGCCCAATACCGCAGCCTGCGACTAGGCAAGAATGCCGCCGCGTCGTACAACGTTGACAACCAGATGGTAAACCAGTTTACAGCGCGGCGCGAGAAATTCGTGCATCGCCTTGGTCCCACTGCGGGACGGGTCGCTTTCTACGGAAAAGACGATTCGATCATGTTCGAGGCCGAACGGTTCAGCCACCGTTCCGGCTTCGGTACACAGGGCGAGATCTGGACGGTGTGGGACGGGACCGCGGCCCAAGGCCAGTACGTGTGTTGCATGCCGGACAGTGAGGAAGCAGGCCCCGGCTACGAGGCCGGGACGGCATTCGACGGCGCCTGGCTGGATTATGAGTTCCGTATCGATACAGCGCGCGACTACCAGGTCTGGCTCGAAGGGCGCGGCGCGCAGGACCAATCCGAAGCGTTGCAACTGAAGCTGTTTCAGTTGGGTCAACAGGGCGACCAGGTTGACGCGCCCCTGGAAATCGCCAGAAAAGAAAGATGTCGATTAGACGTCGGCGACGAGTTTTCCTGGACAGCGGTGGAGTGGGGTAACGGCGGGCATCTGAAGCTAGAACCCGGGCGATACCGCTTGCGAATTTATTGTTGCCACGTGGGCGCCGCATTGAATCGCATCCGGATTCAGCGTTCTGGTTCCGCGGCCCCGGCCGAACCGAGTCGCGAAGAATGACGCCCGATACTCGTTCCTGCCCCCCGGACCGATATTTCCGACCCGGCGGATGGATTCGGCGTCGTTTTGTGCCATGATATCTATAGTTGGACAGCGCCATGTTCCGTCTTCAAACAAGCTCGAGGCGCAAGCGAGTGGGTTACTTACGTCCGGACACACTTGCTCGCGCTGCGTGCTTGGATTTTCGCGGATTGCCGTGCAGTTGGCGCTGTCCAGCTGGGATATCATAAGTTGAACTCATTTTTTTCTGCTGGATGAAATCATGACGCGACGCACCGCTGTTGGCTTGTTGACTGCAATCCTGTTGACCCTTCCTTGCGTTTCGAGTGTTGCGGGGCCTGGCGAGGACATGGACTACGGTCCGTTTCTCGCTTGCAGCGTAACGTTTGTCAAACCCGCAAACGGCAATGCGCCTACCTGGGACGGCGTGGTGACCCGAGCCCTGGTTGTCCAGGCCTCGGACGAGACGACCGTGTGCTACGACATGAATCGCCTGGCACTCGCCGCGGTTTGGAGCGGCGGCTTCCTGGATCGCTCGAAGACCCATCACACCAGCTACAAGGGCGGCTTGCCTCCGCGTCCCGGCGGCCCGGTGCAATACCGGGATTTGACGGGAACCGCCAACTGGCTGGTGAACGCGCAACCTGTTGAAGAAACCCGCCGAATCTTTAGGGGACTCTACCTTCACGGTGCGTCGGTCGTGCTGTCGTACCAGGCAGGCGATCGCGCGATCCTGGAAACGGTCACGAGTCCCCAGCCATTGGTCGTCCGTCGCAGTTTCCAGGTCGGCCCCGGAAAAGACAAGATTGCGATCCCGATTGCCAACGGGGCAACTTCCCGCAGTAACGGAACGCTGGCGACCGAATCGAAAGGTTCCGTTGATCGCGTTCGCGTTGTTTCCGCCGTGCCGGTGCCGACCCGCATCATCGACACGGCGCTCTATTTGGATGTATCTCCCGGGCAGGAAGCGCAGACATGTGACGTCTTTCTCTTTCCCGGCAACACCGCTGGTGCGGAGAAAATCTCCACGCTGCCTGCCCAGGCGTCTTCGGCGTTAACTGCTGACGATCCGGGCCGCTGGTCGGAGACGTTTACAACCACCATCACGCTCGGCGATGAATCGAAGGCCTACGCGTTCGACGAATTTGGCGTACCGGTCGACCCTTACGGCGCCTGGATGCGACCGTCGGGAATCGCCTGCTTCGAGGACGGACGTGTCGCCCTGAGTACACTCAGCGGCGATGTCTGGATCGCCAGTTGGAACGAAGACGACCGCGAGCACGTTCGTTGGCGGCGTTTTGCGGCCGGGCTGTACGAACCGCTTGGACTGAAAGTGGTTGACGGTAAGATCCTGGTGCGTGGTCGAGATCAGATCACGCGTCTGCATGACCGCAATGAGGACGGCGAGGCCGACTTTTACGAACACTTTCACAGTGGCGGGCCGATCGGACCGGGCTACCATGCGTTCCTGTTTGATCTGGCGCGGGACCGCCAGGGAAATTTGTATTTCGCCACGTCAGGAAGGAAATCGCCCACCAAAGGGGAAATCATCAAGGTCAGTCCGGACGGGAAGTCGCGGATCGTGGTCGGCCGGCATTTTCGTCACCCCAACGGACTCGGTGCGGGCGGGCCCGACGATTGGATTACGATCGCGGATAACCCCGACGGCAAGTTTCCCTCCGGCGCTTCGGTCGTGCCGCCGGACGGGAGTGGTCGCTTTGGATACAACGGACCGCGAAACGTGCCCATGCTGTATGTCCTGCCACCCAAAGTCGATACGTCGGCCGGGTCGCAATGCTGGACAGACCCGACCCGCTTCGGGCCGCTGGGTAATTGCCTGATCCACACGTCGTTCAGTACCAGCACGATTTCCTACGTGCTGGTCCAGAAGACGGCGGGGCATCCCAATGGCTTTGCGGTTCACGTGCCGTATGCCTTCAAAGCCGGGGCCATGCGGGCGTGCGTGAACCCGCGTGATGGGCAGATGTACATTGCTGGACAACGCGGTTGGGATACGAATGCCGCCGTCGATGCCAGTTTGACGCGGATGCGATACACGGGCAAGCCGGCTTACCTGGTAGACCGCGCGGAAGCGGTCGAAGGAGGTGTGAAACTGCACTTCTCATGCGCCCTGGATGAAGCCAGTATCGACTACAATAACTTCTACGCCGAGCGCGTCGGAAAAGGGATCGAAGAATACGATATCGACGACGTCACGCGGGAAGGTGACGCAACCGTCCTGGTCGAGATTCCCGATCTGGATCCCCATGCCGTGATTGACGAACAAGCAACCAAGAAATACGGCACGACCCAGTACCGCGTCCTCGATCCCCTGTGCATCGAGTTCAATGTCAAGGCACGGGATGGAACGATCGTCAAGGACAAGGTCTACTGCACAATCAACGACCTATAATCGCGCTGCCAGGCGATAGTAGCGACTGTTTTCCCAAGGAGTTGTCTCATGTTGCGTTGTCTCGGTATCATCGTCTTTCTGCTGACCCCGGCGACGCATGCCATCGCGCAGGAACGCTCTCAGCCGCTCAAGATTCACATGATCTCCGGCTCGAAGGAGTACAAGTCGGAAGAGTCCTTGCGGGCCTTCAGCCAGTTCCTGGAACGCGAGTATCACGTTACCTGTTCCGCATCGTGGGGACGTGACGGCGCGACGCAGCTGGAAAACCTGGAGGCCCTCCAGGACGCGGAGCTCATGCTCATCTTCGCGCGCCGCATGAAGCTGGCAGAAGCACAGATGGCGATGATCCGGAAACACTGGGAAGCGGGGAAACCGATTGTCGGTATTCGCACGGCCGGACACGCCTTTCAAAGCGCGGATAACGAGCTGTTCGACCGCAAAGTGCTGGGCGGTCATTACGCCGGGCACTACGGCGGAGAAGAGGTGAAGGTTCAAAACGATCCGGCAGCGGCCGCGCATCCCGTGCTGGCCGAAGTGGGATCGTTCACTTCAACGAAACTCTACAAAGCAGGCGAATTGGACCCCACGACGACCGTTCTGCAAACAGGCGACATCGGCAAGGCGAAACACCCCGTAACCATCGTTCACGAATACAATGGTGGCCGCACGTTCTTCACTTCGCTCGGCGTCCCCGCTGATTTCGAAGACCCGGATTTCCGCCGCCTGCTGGTGAATGCCGTTTTCTGGACGACGCAGCGAGATCCTGCAACGATGAAGAAACCGTCTTCGCCGTAGCAGGCGTGACGATTCGCTGTCAGGCGCCCGCAGCGGACGAAAGCGAACTCAACGCCCGTTCGCACCAGCCAGCAATGGCCAATAACGAATGATCGCTGTCCCGGGCTGCGACCAATTGCAATCCGCAGGGCATGCCCGCGTTGCCGACGCCACAAGGAATCGCGATTGCCGGCTGGCCGGAATAGCTGAACGGCGAGTTCCATCGCGGATCGCCTGTGGTCGTGAGGTCGGCGGGCGCTGTTGTCGGTGCGGCGGGGGTGAGCAACACATCGGCGTCCGCGAAGAGTTCCGCCGCCTCCCTGGTGAAATCCTGTTGATGCCGGCAGGCGTCTTCATATTCGGATCTTGTCAACCGCAACCCGTCGTCGAGCAGCAGGCGGATATTGCGGCCATCCGCATCCGGGTTTGCCGCGTACGCTTGCCGGTGATAGCTCGCGGCATCCACGGCCATGATGCGCCAGTGCATCTGATGGACTTGTCCGAACGAAGCGGGTAACGGTACATCGTGAACCGCAGCGCCGGCACGTTGCAGGCCATCGATCGCGGTCTCGGTCGCCTGCCGAAGCTCTTCTTCCAATTCCTCGAAAAAGTAGTCACGAATCACGCCGATCCGCGGCGGCGCCCGCCGGTCACTGGGCGGCAATGCGACGTTTGCCAGTGCCGCGTAAAAAGCGGCTGTGTCCGCGACATTCCTGGCGATGGCGCCGACGTGATCGAGTCGCGGACTCACCGGGACCACGCCGTCAACCGGGATCGCTGCGAACGTCGGCTTGAGGCCCACGACGCCGCAGTACGCGGCCGGGCGTATGATGGAACCACCTGTCTGACTGCCGATGGCCGCCAGGCACATCTCCGCGGCGGTCGCCGCCGCACTGCCGCTGCTGGAACCGCCCGGAGTGTGACCAGGCCCACGCGGATTGCGTGTTGGTGAAGGATCGAAACAGGCGAATTGGGTGGTCACCGTCTTCCCCAGGACGATCGCACCTTGCTGTCGCAATCGGATCACGACCGTCGCATCGCGATCCGCGACGTGCCGGTCACGCAGCGGCGAGCCGGCTTTGGTCGGCAGCCCTTGCATGTCGACGATATCCTTCACGCCGACCGGAATCCCATCCAAGAGTCCCAGCGAACCGAGCTGCGCACGCAACTCGTCTGCCCGGTCCGCGGCCTCGCGCGCCCCCTGAGCGTCCACGTGGACCCACGCCCGAACGTCGGAGTCACAGCGCTCGACGCGTTCCAGGCAGTGCTCCACCAGTTCTCGCGAGGTCAACGCGCCACGACGCAGGCTTGCCAGGGCATCGGCAATCGTGGGTAGCGCGTCCAGCATTCCGACTCATTCAACAAGAGGTTAGGCAACAGCGATGCCAGCGGGCCTTCCGGGCCGCATGCCCAGCAGGCCGCGCATCAAAACAACGATGGTTGACCGCCCGACGACGTGCCCGCATTGTTTTCCGGTGGTGGCAGGTTGAGATGCGTGAAGGCATGCACAGTGGCCATGCGACCGCGAGGGGTCCGGACGATCAATTCACTGCGCAGCAGAAACGGTTCCACTTCGTCCTCGATCGTATCGACCGGTGTGTTCATGGTGTGCGCAATCGCCTCGACCCCCGCCGGACCGCCGCCAAACGTGCGAACCAGCGTGGTCAGGTAGCGCCGATCCTGCCGGTCCAAACCGACTTCATCAATCCCCGACATCTGCAGGGCCGCCTGAGCCACCGGCAAGTCGATTCGACCATCCGCCCGGCTATCCGCATAATCACGTACCCAGCGTAAGTGATTGTTGGCGATGCGGGGTGTGCTGCGGCTGCGCCGCGCGATTTCCGTCGCGGCCGGTTCATCGATCGCAACCGACAGTTTCTTCGCGTTGCGGTGCACGATCAATGTCAATTCTTCCACCGTGTAGAAACCCAAGTGCTCGCGGATGTGAAAGCGATCGCGCAGGGGCCCCGAAAGCATGCCCGCCCGCGTCGTGGCACCGATCAACGTGAAGGGTTTCAGATCAAGACTCAACGTCCGCGCGTTCACGCCTTCGCCCAGCACGATATCGATCCGAAAGTCCTCCATCGCCGTGTACAGATACTCTTCCACCGCCCGCGGCAACCGATGGATCTCGTCAATGAACAGGACCGAACGTTCCTCGACATTCGTGAGGTACGGTATCAGATCCTTGGGAGCCTTGATGCCCGGACCACTGGCGATCTGCAGCGACACCCCCAATTCCTTGGGAATGCACATCGCAAACGTCGTTTTCCCCAATCCGGGCGGGCCGTCAAACAGAATATGCCCCAGGGGCTCATCGCGTTTGCCAGCGGCCTGCACGGCAATCTGCAGGCGTTCCATGACGTCCCGCTGGCCAATCATCTCCGCGATCCGCTGCGGCCGCAACGCGCGATCCGCATCCTCGTCGCGGGCCAGCAAGACCTCCGTTGTGCGGCGAGGAGTATCGTCGTCGGAATTCGATTGCAAGATCGTTTCTCGGACCATGGTCTGTCTTCAATAGCATTGCGTCGCCAGGGAACACGCGTAATATAGCAGAGCGGAACCGGATGCCGAAACCGCAGAGATTGGAGCGAAAACGGCAATGAGCAGGAACATTGAGGTTAAGGCCAGGCTGACTCAAGAACATTTTGAACGCATTCGCCAACGCGCGGCCGAATTGGCTCAGGGACCCGCCCGAATCCTCGAACAAACCGATACCTTTTTCTTTTCCCCCGCCGGACGGCTGAAGTTGCGGCAGTTCGCCGATGACACCGCGGAACTCATTTTCTACGAAAGACCGGACCAATCCGGACCAAAACTCTCTTCCTACGTGCGGTCTCCGATTCCCGACGCAACGTCGTTGCTGGCGGCGCTGCGGGGAGCTTACGGAGTGCGCGCGGTAGTCAAGAAACGCCGCGAACTCTTTCTTGTAGAACGGACGCGCATTCATCTGGATGATGTCGACGGCCTGGGTGCCTTCCTGGAATTAGAGGTCGTGCTCGACCCCGATCAATCCGCCGGCGACGGCGTGCAGATCGCCTCCCAACTGCTAGACGACTTCCAGGTCCACGAACACCAGCTGTTGGATTGCGCCTACGTGGACTTGCTGGAACAGTGCGAGTACCCGGAAAAGGAACGGGAACGCCGCGAGGGCGTTCCCGGTATTTCGCGCTGAGCAACAGGCATTCGCAAGTCGTCTGGCCGTCGCTGTGTGTGGAACAATTGTCCTCGAGCTGTTCCGAAATCCCCGCAATACAATGGGGACGACGGATCTACAACATGCGATCTAAAGCGCGTTTCGCGTACGTGTAGCGGTTTTTTCGCCAATGGACACGGTGATTTTCAGCGCCGAAGACGCTACACGTCCGTGCGACTCTCACTAGGCTTTGTTTTAAATATCGCGTTGTTGTCATGGGTGGCCGGGGTCGAGTGAAGCGAGACCCGGAATCCAAGGTTCTGTGGGGTCGCTTCGCTCCACCACAGATGGGGATGAAA
>CALBSZ010000195.1 GCA_937967665.1 uncultured Planctomycetaceae bacterium | reverse complement strand
CGGGCACTCTTGCCCGTCCCGAGTCGCTTGAGACGGGCAGGAGTGCCCGTCCTACTCGTGCGGATCCCACCTTCAGAGCGCACCAACAGCATCGGCTGACGCGCGATCGCCCCCAGCTCTTCGATGTCCTTTTCCAGTTTGACGATATGTGCTACTTCGGGCGCATCCTTGGCGTATCCACCATAGTCCCGGAAGTTAATGACGCGGCGTTTCTCCGCCTTGGACTTCTCGATGAGACGTTTGATTTCAGCCAAACCTTCCAGGCTGGTCGCCAAACTCTCAATGCCACTCAGCTTTGGCTGGAGTTGTCCGATCGTGCGTTCGAGGTCGCGTTGGTCAAGCTTGGTGGAGGGCTGCCGACCCGCCTCTTTCTTGGTCGCGAGAGACTTGCGAAAACGATTCGCACTCGCGGTCTCTGCCTCGGCACGCTTGCTATCGCCGTTTGCGCGTGCTTCAGCGGCCATGTGTTCGGCCAGCTTCGCCGAGGTTTCCAGGTACCACAACTGCCCCTGGAAGACGTACTCATCGAAGAACTCCTGCGATCGGTCTTCGAACTTCCGACCTTTCGTCAGTTCCGCGCGTGCTTTGCTCAACTCGGCCCTAAGAGCGCTTGCCCGTTTCTTTTGCTCAGCCGATTCGCGGAAATACCGTGCAATGTCGGCGCGGCTGCGTGCTCCCTGCGGAACCTGTTCAATCCATGAACTGCGAAAGATGCCCAGTAGCGCATAGTAATCCTGTTGCGAAAACGGATCGGTCTTGTGGTCGTGACAGCGGCTGCATTCAAAGCTGACGCCAAGCAGAGACCGGCCGAAGAACTCGATGCTTTCGTCCAGTTTGTCCATCAGCACAAAGGGTTCCTTCGAGATGTCGATCACTGTTCTCGGTCCCCACAGCGGCACGGTGGCAGCCAAAGCCTGTTCTTCGGAGAACTCATCACCGTCGGGCGAAGGCATCAGATCTCCGGCCAGGTGGACTTGAGCGAACCAGTCGTAGGGCCGGTCGCGATTGAAGCAGTCGGTAACCCAATCCTCGTACCGGTCGTAGTCAAACTCGATTCTTCCCGTTTTCGGTTGAGGCGGATTGGCCCCCAGCCGCGTATAGTCCAACCAGTGCCGTCCCCAACGCTTGCCAAAATGCGGGCTCTCCAACAACCGATCCACTACCTTGGCCAAAGCGTCGCGCGAATCGTCACTCACAAACTCTTCGATCTCTTTGGCGGTCGGTGGGTAGCCGATCAGGTCGTAGGTCACTCGCCTCAACAACGTGTGCTTACCAGCCGACGGCAAAAAAGTTAGTCCCGCTTCCTCTAGCTCGGCCAAAAGAATTGCATCAATGGGAGCTGTAGGACGGGCACTCTTGCCCGTCTCTTTGCCGGCGACGGGCAGGAGTGCCCGTCCTACATTCGCGAGCGGTCGAAACGCCCAGTGATCGCGATCTTTGTCCGTGACTTTAAAGATGCGTGTGCGCGTTAGTACCGCGTTTTCCTTGGGCCAAGGCAATCCCATGCGAATCCACGTTCCAAAGGAGGTAATCTCGTCGTCTGTCAGACGGGGGGCCTTAAAGGGCATCTTCAGCTCGCCTTCGTGTCGGATCGCCTTTAGCAGCAGACTGGTATCGGGACGATCCAACGAGACCGCCGGACCGCGCGAGCCGCCCTTAAGAACTCCGCTGCGCGAAGTGAGGTCGAGATCGCTCTCTGGCTGGACACCCGCATGGCACTTGAGGCAGCGGTTGTGAAGCACCGGCCGAATCTCTTTTTCAAAGAAAGCTTCGTCCTCACGCGAGAACTCCACGCTATCGTCTTTCGCACCTGCGGCAATCCACTGACGAAGCAGATGAACTTCGCCTTGCGACAAAGGCTTTGCTTCCTTAGGCATTACGGGCTTTTGCTTCCCGATGACGAGTTGCACAAGAGGGCTCTTGTCCGGCCGTCCTGGCAAAATGCTCGGCCCCAACTCCTTTCCGCCGCGCAACATGGCCGCCATCGAAGTCACATCGAGCCCACCCTCGCGGTCATCCGGCTTATGGCACTCGAAACAGTGCTTGTTCAGGATAGGAACGATGTCCTTTTCGTAGCTGACGGATGCAGCTTCCTCCAAGTCGATCCGAAACAACGAGACAGGTTTGGCAGCGAATGCGACATGCCCTGGCATCGAAAGGACGAGGATCAAACACAATTTGCGTGTCAATCCTAATTCACTTAAGAAGCTTTGTTGATCGCACATGTTTGAGAGTCTCTGTAGGACGGGCACTCTTGCCCGTCATCTATTTCGCGACGGGCACTCTTGCCCGTCATCTGTTTCGCGACGGGCAGGAGTGCCCGTCCTACAAATTCATCACGCCAGTATTTCCGATAAGGTCCCTTTGCTCTCTTTGAACGAATTCACGGGGCAACCAAGTTGCTGCAGGATGGTGAGATAAAGATCGGAAGCGGACGGCTTGTCCTTTTGCCACTTGATGTACTGGCCGTGCTTGAAGCCCAGTTTGGTTCCGCCGGCGAGCAGCATGGGGAAGTTGCCTGCGCCGTGACTGCCGATTTGGGAACCGCCTAACAGCAGCACCGTGTGATCGAGCAGCGTTCCATCGTTGGCTTCGATGGACTGCAGCTTGTCCATCAAGCGAGCCAGCATGGAGCAGAACATCTCGTCGCGGTAGCCGATCACTTTAACGTCGGGATTGTCGGCACCGCGATTTCCCGATCCCTTGTGGTGGAAATCATGAGCACCACGGAGTTGGGCGCCGGCTTTCTTGGCCCAATCCTTGTAATCGTCGTAGTTTGGCCCGCCTTCGCCGCCAAGGCTTTGCGTAACGACGCGCGTCATGTCGGTCTGAAATGCCAAGGCGATCAAATCGAACATCATTTCGATGTGCTCGCGCATGTGGTTGGTTCCCAGTTTCGGCTCGAGCTTGACACCCTGTTCGTCGAATTGGGGACGCCCGCGGCGAACGATCTTCTCGCGCTCGGTCAGCCGCTGTTCGACCTCGCGCACGGAGTCGAGATATTGATCGAGGCGTTTCTGGTCAATCGTGCCCAGCTTGTTGCGGAAGCTCTTGACGTCGCCCATCGCCGTATCCAAAACGCTGCGATTGAGTTCGATGCGGGCCTGAGCGTCTTTGAGTTGCTTCGCATCCGCCGGCGGGAATAGTCGCTCGAACACGGTGCGGTAGTTCATGGTCGCCGGCAGATCCACGCCCAAGGCATTTCGGGACAAAGTTGTCGTACCGACACCGTCCCGATACGACAACTGCAGCGACGGCACGTACGTCGGCCCGATGTATTGGGCCGCCACCTGGTCCATCGAGATGGTGTTCGAATGCGCGCCCGGATTGATATTGATGTTGTGGCCCGTCAGCCAGTTGTAGGCGTGGGGGTGGCCACTAATGCGGCCTTCAATATGCGAGAGGCCATTCAGCACCGAGAAACGCTCACGATGGTGGGCCAGCGGTTTGTGGGAAGGAGCGAGCGGATAGTCGAAGCCCTCTTCTTTTGGATACCAGTTGTAATGGTTGATGCAGCCGGGGATGTAGAAACACGCCAAGCGGGAAGGTTCTTTTCGTCCCGAAGTTGCTGCCAGCGTCTTGCCACCCATGATCTCCAGGCAGGGAAGCGCGATGGTGGCGCCAAGTCCGCGAAGCACGGTTCGTCGCGTGATGGAATTGGTTTTTGACATTGATTATTCCTTTCGTAGGACGGGCACTCTTGCCCGTCTTCTGTGGCTACGTTTCAACGACGGGCAGGAGTGCCCGTCTTACATACTTTCTAGTCTTCCTGAAATCTCCAACCGGCGGATTCCCAATCCGGATGAATCCAACGCCGCCATTCTATTTCGTTTTCGGGTCCGACCAAACGCGGATTGCGACCGATGTACTGAACGATCTGCCAAAGATGCTCTTCATCTCGCACGATCCGGTCATACGATTCTTCTTCCCAAAGAGCACCGCTTAAACCCAAAGCGGCGTTGACATGCCGAGCCGTCACGCCCTTCATCGCACCCACCAGATCCTCAAGCGATTGATCGTCGAAAGGCTTGATGACGAGGTGGCAGTGATTGGGCATGATTGTCCAACACGACAGCAGATAACGTTCGCTTTGAAAGTGCTGTAAACGGTCACGCAAATCGTCGGCCCAGCGGCGTTCCTGAAAGTAGCACTCACCATAGCCTTCATCCAGCCAACGTTCGGCACGCTTGGTGAATTGACGAGCGTAGTCTTCCCAATCTTCCTCGCTGCGCGGCGGCGGATGAGTGCGTTCCCATTCAGCCCGCAAACGCTTAAGGAATAGTAATTTGTCTTGAGGTAGCGCGTCAGCGAGGCGAAAGGTTACGAAGTACGTTGCGCCGGCTTGCCGCCAATGAGGAAGATGGCGTTGATAGACGGTAACTGGCAGGTCGGGATGAAGGCCGCGGAAGTTAGGCGGGGCTGCAAGATTGAAAACGGAAGCGGTCATGGTGTCAATTGTATCTTTCGTACGTAGGACGGGCACTCTTGCCCGTCGAATCATTCTACTTGAAAAACGGGCACTCTTGCCCGTCGCGTCATTCTACTTGAAAAAACGGGCAAGAGTGCCCGTCCTACAGTTCATCAATGCTCCAAAAACGCTTTACTCCGAACGACTGCTTTAAGCAAATCGCCGAGCGGATAGCCCTTCGATTGCTGCTCCTTGAGGATTGCTCGAATCTCGGCCATGTCATCGACATCTGGTTTCCGGCCGGTTGCGTAAACCATGAGATTCTTCAACACGCCACGGGTGAGGTCTGGCATGTAATTTTTGAGGAAAGCGTCTTTGAATTCAACGTAAGTTGCAAATTCTTCGCCGCGGGGAAGATGGCCAATGGTGTCCACCGGACGGGACTTGCCCTTCCCATTCCATACTTTCTTTCCATCCAGCCCACCCCAGGCGTAACTGTCGAATTCCACGTCTCGCCAACGGCCGCTGACGTCGAAATTCTGAAACGCGAATCCCAGCGGGTCCATGCTCTTGTGACACACGGCGCACTTGGCGTCTTCTTGGTGTTGCTTGAGCAACTCCTTGAATGACTTACCACGATTGTTTCCGGCCGATGGATCGAGTTCGGGAACATCGAGCGGCGGAGGTGGCGGAGGATCGTCGAGAATGTGACGCAGCGCCCACGCGCCCCGGTAGATCACCCAGTTGTCTCCCATCCAGCACAGCATCGACTGGATGCCTGCATGGCTCAATATTCCGCCGCCGCGCGGGTCATCCTTGCGCAGCGTGACTGGCCGCAGGTGGGCACCTTCGATGCCGTCGTAGCCGTAGTGATGAGCCAGGCTCTCGTTCATCATCGTCCAGTCGCTGTCGATCAGTTCGTTGGCGGGACGGTTTTCGCGAAATAATCGCGCGATGTAGAGAACGGTTTCCTCTTTCATCGACTCCTTCAGATGACGGCCGAACCGGAAGTCCTGCTTGCCAATGTGATCTTGCGTGACTGTGATCGGTTGATCCAATTCCAGCCATTGCATGACAAACGGCCGAATGAACGCGTCGCTGCGAGGGTCGGTCAGTAAGCGGTCGACCTGTTCGTTCAACACCCGCGGATCGCGAAGTCTTCCAGCCGAAGCTAGTTGCCGCAACTCATCATCGGGCGGGCCGCCCCAGAGCATGAAGCTGAGTCGCGACGCAATGGCGTGCTGGGCGATGGTTTCGCCATCGTCTGCCGCCGAAGGGAGATAGCGGAAGGGTGGGCTTAGCAGAACCGAATGGAACGCGGCTCTCAGCGCTTCGTCAAACGTAAACTTCTGCCCGCGGAGTTTCTGGTAGAGGGTGAGGAATCGTTCTTGTTCGGCATCACTTACCGGGCGTCGCCAGGCACGCTCGACCCAGAAGGCGAGAAGCTTCTTCGCGCTGGAGAGGTCATCACTGATTGTAGGATGGGCACTCTTGCCCGTCCTCTCGCTATCATCTTTGACGGGCAAGAGTGCCCGTCCTACCGGTGGCCAGGCGGCCACGTAATCCGGCTCGACCTGTATGCTCCGTAGTACAACAAACGGTGCCGGATGCTTTTCGGGCGAACGTTCTTTGCGGTTGTACATCGGACGGAACAGGCTCTGCCCGCCCGGTATGGGCTCTTTGGACTTGTTCTCGTTCTCGAATCCTTTAACGCCGTAAGGAACTTCGATTTTGCTGGCGAGAAAGATCTTTACTCCTTTGGAGCCGATCCCCACATCCTCAAGCTGCACGACGTAAACCAACTCTTGCGGTTGCTCCGTCGTGCCTGTGATTTCTCGATAGTCGACCGCTTTGCCGCCGACCTTCACCCACAAATGCGGGTTAGGCACTCCGTCGAAATACTTTTTCACAGCGGCAACGAGCGTAAGCCGCAACAGCCCCCGGCCGTCGGCTGGCGCTGGTACGTAGACTTCCAGCCCGTCCCGGTCGCCGAGCCATTTCGGTTCCAGGTGCAAACCTACGCCCGGCACAGGGTAACCGCGGACCTTCGATTCGGCCCCTTGTTCCTTCCAAGCGTCGAGTGCTTTGCGGGCGTCCTTGGTTTCAAGAAGGTCAGCGCGGAACACCGGACCGGACGACGGTTCGAGAAAGCGAATGCCGTCCACGGCGCGCCGCGTGACCCGCATCATCTGATCAATGGAAGAAGCCGAATCCTGCAAAGCACTGGCACCCGTGTCGAAACCGGCGAGCTTGCCGTCGCCAGGCAAACCGGCCGCGAAATCGACCGGCAGGCCGGTCAAGTCTTGCAATGCACCGGAAAGTTCGCGTCGATTAAGCCGCCGCGTACTGCCCGTGCCAAGTGACCGCTGTTGTCTTTCGATCCAGGACAGAAGCTGCTTTTTGGCAGCGTCACTTGGTTGAGGACGATCTTCAGGCGGCATTTCACCGGCGGAGATCTTCTCGTGAACCATGGTCCACAAGTTTCGATCCCCAACGGCGAACCCATCCAGATTGTCAAAGCGAACGTTCGACTCTTGTTTTTCCGCACCGTGGCAGTCGAGACAGTATTGCTTGAGCAGCGGTGACGCGGCGGATTGAAATCCGTCGTCCGCGGCGCACGTCCACGTTGCCATGAAAAGCAAAACGGCAATACCCGACAACGAAATAACGGCGCGGCGTGGCCGAGCGATGCTCGAAGCGACGGCTCGCGCGTCATTCGTCACTTTTCCAATTTCGGTATTTGTCACTTGGATTCCGCTTCGGATCTGAGGTTGCCAGTTGCGGGATTCTCCACCAAATTCTCCTAGCATCAACAATTCATTTGCGCCGCTGGCGAAAAAAGCCCCATTTTCTTCGTTTTCGCGAGAATTTAGCGCGAAACTGCAATCGCCACCCCCCCGCGGTCTGGATCGAACGCGACCATGTCCGCATGGTTTGTTTAACGGCAATACCGTTCAATTTTCACGTAGGATGGGCACTCCTGCCCGTCGCTCATGCCCCATCTTGTGCGAGCGTGAAAACGTCAGCACAAGATGTGACGGGCAAAAGTGCCCGTCCTACATACGTTAAACGAGGACAGCCTTTGACTGTGTTGGTCGGCGTTTGATCCAGGTCACTTCTTGGTCAAATCGTAACAAACCACCGTTCCCGTTTCCGTGCGCAGGAAGATGCGGCCGGCGATGACAGGCGGCTCCATGAAAACCTGGTAACTGGTCGTCAACGGTTGTTGCGTCGACCAAGGACCAGAAAGCTTTTTGAATGATCCCGGATTGGCTGTGTACAAATACCAACTCGCGCTCGATCCGTGGGACCAGTCACGACAGTGGAGCAACTTGTCTTCGATCACCTGGAACCAAAAGTCGTTATCCCGCGGTTCGTCGGCCAGGACCTCGCCGGTCTCCAGCCGTGCAATAACAAAGCGGCGATCTTCTTTCTTGTTCGGTCCGCCGGTTGTGTGGTAGACCAGACCGTCACGAATGACCACCCGAGGCCGCGCCATACTGTCGCTTTGAGTGGGAAATAGAAAGTGCGGCTTGTCGGGGAATGTCCAGGCACTTTTTGCTCGCTCAGGAGAAATCCTGTACGCGCCCAGCAAACCAAAGGGTGCCCTGCCTTCACGATCCTTGGGTGCCGAGGCATTGGCGTTTTCATTGATGATGGAGCTTCCGACGTTCACCAGAACGTAGTCGTCCGCCGGTGCGAGGTTAAACTGTGTCGCGTGCAGGCCTTCGACGGTCCAAACAATCTTGCCTGCTGCCGGATCAATCAGATGCAGCCTGGCTTCGCCCGGCCGTCCGCCGGTTGCACACAACAGATACTCTTTGCCCGCGTGTTTCCAGACCGCCGGTGTCGTCCATGGAGAGACAACTTTGCCAAGCTCCCAGCGTTTGCTGCCATCTGCCGGATTCAGGCCGATCAAGCTGGATTGGCGGGGAACAACCAGAGTGTTACCGGCGATTACCAGCGACTGCTGCCAACCGTACCGAGCTGAAGCCTGTAAAATGTGGGACTTGGCCAAATGCTTTTGTTTTTCTTCCAGCATCCGCGACTCGGCTTCCGTCTGCCAGCGGCGTGTTCCATCTTCGGCCGCGTAAGCAAAGATGCGACCGGTGGTGCCCATGCTGTAAACGGTGCCGTCGTGATGGACCGGCGCGACCTGGAAACCCATCCGTTTGCCGACTCCCCATACGAACCCACCCGGCTCTGCCGCTTTCCAAAGTGTCTTGCCGGTTTTGGCATCGAGCGCGATCACTAGGTCATCCGCTTCAAGATGAGCCTGGGCGGAGCTGCCATAGAGCGATTCAACTTCATACAGTTTGCCGGCGGGTTTGAACGTCGTTACGAACAGCTTTCTTTCGGCAATGATTGGCGCCGCCCAGCCGCCCGGAGTCGCCTTCGCATCCGGGCCAAGGACGTCCAAAATCTTTTGCGCACCGCCTTCCGGCGAACTCGATTTGAACGTCCCGGTGGTGTGCTTCGCGCGGCCGAAATCTTTATCTTCGCTTTCCCAGACGAATCTTGCCTCGGAAAGGTCATCAACCAGGGCTGCGCCGGTTTGCGGCACTTGGAAATTGCCGTACGGCCCCTGCATCATGGGCCAACCAAGGGCCCATGCTTCTTCTTCGCTAATTGACTCTTGAGCAGAAACAACGGCTGTTGGAATGAGGGCGAGAAGCAGAATAAGTACACGGTACATCATCGTGATAGCCTCGGATTGGTAGTGGTCGGTTGTAAGCCCACAGGCGGGCTGACGCGGCGTGGCCTCTCGTCTCGTTGGACGCCACAGAAGCCCGAAGCGTAAGCGAGGAAACAGGTTGCGTAAATCCCTCGCGGGCGATTCGGGCTAGTTGGGCAGTTTTGGAAAAAGTGGCGCTGTCGAACTTTCTTATCGAACTAATGTGCGCAGGCCGTCAAAACAGCCGGTTTTTTTCCCGTCATGCCGTCATGCACAATCGTGATACCCACCGCGTCGTTATGTGAATGCCACGGGACAAGCCCGTGGCATTCGACCGGCGTCTTGCCGCTTTTTGTTAGCTACGAACATTAAGCTCCCAGGGGCGAGCCCGTGGTAGCAATAAGAAATACTCCTTTCGCGGAGCGAAAGGCGACAAATACCGAAGTTATTTTTCCCGCGTCCCTTATTGACAAGTGTTTGGGGAGTTTCATCGGAAATCCAATCTATCCACGAATCGCCCGTTCGATTTCGTCAACACTCGGCTCGTTCCCCTGTCGCGTTTTTCGCATGAACTTCAAGACACGCCGGTGGAGCGTTTCCTGGTCGATGTTCAGGCGGTCGCTGAAGAACGTGAGCGTTTCCTGCTGGGCGATCGTGGCGGCGAGGGTGGCGTTGATGAAGCCGTTGAGCGAGACGCCTTGCTCCTTGGCTAACTGCTGGGCTTTCTTCTTCAAGTCGTCGCGCATGCGAAGCGATAGGGTGGCCATGGCGTGCTCCTTATAAATATTTCGCCGCCAGTTGAAAATGTCCGCATGGCTCGTTTAACGGCAAGCCGAAGGCGTCGACGAACCGGCCATCGGTCAATTGCTGCGTAATTCGAAGCAGATTGTCGATTTTCAATGCTTCGAGAACAACCGTCGATTGCCCAACCAGTTCAAGCCGCTCTTGGCAAACGACGCCCAGCCGACCGACGAGGAGATTCGCGGGGCGCTGGCTCACCAGTTTCATCTGGCGATGCTGCGAGCTCCCGCGGACGACGAATTGGAACGTCTCGTCGCGCTCTATCGCCAGAACGTGGCAAGTGGTGATCAAGTTTCCGGCACAAAATCGACGTTGCAGGCGATTCTGCTGCACCCTGAGTCGCTCTACCGCATGGAGTTCGGCGCGGGCGAAACGGACGAACACGGGCGATTGATGCTGTCGCCGCGGGAACTCGCTTATGCCATTTCGTTCGCACTTACCGATGATCTGCCCGATTCCACTCTCCTGGCCGCCGCCGACGAAGGCCGGCTGGCAAGTCGCGAAGATGTGCGGCGCGAGGTCGAACGTTTGCTCAACGATCCCCAGATCGAGAAACCTCGCATCATGCGTTTCTTCGACGAGTATTTCGATTACGCGCGGCTAGTCGACGCGTTCAAAGATCATCTGCCACAGAACCTGGCCCGCAAGGGAAATGGGATGCGGGCCCTGGTGAACGACACCCGGCAATTGATTCAACATATTTTGGATGAGGATCGCGATGTGCTTCAGCAGTTGCTTACGACGAACAAGGCGTTCGTAAACTACTCAAGTGACCCCAAAGGAAATGCCAAGCCTGCTGCGAATTTCAAATACAAGGGAAACCCAAAGGAGCGGATCGTTTCCGTTGAAAGTATGTAGGACGGGCACTCTTGCCCGTCACATCTTGTGCTGGCGTTTTCACG
>CALBSZ010000194.1 GCA_937967665.1 uncultured Planctomycetaceae bacterium | reverse complement strand
CCGTCACGCCCATCTCAATCTACGCGCAAGCTGCATGGCGACAGTGCCATTCGGGGCAGGAGCCAATAGTGCGCAGCACCCGAAGGGCCGTTCCGGCTATTGGCTCCTGCCCCCTTTTTCGCTCTCCGGCGTAAAATCGACCAACAGGCGATGCGGCCTTGACTCCGCGCTGGTCTTCACGGTCAGTCGCACCGGTTCGCCGGCTTGGATGGTTTCGGTGAGTTCGTACAGGTCGGGATCTTCGTCACTGCGCGTCAGCGGTTTCCACTGCTTGCCGCCGGTCAGATAGATTGCCTCGGCATTCCGGACGCGGACTTTGAAGAGCTTCGGCTGCGCTGTGTCGAGCGGCAAATAGAGTGGCCCGTACAGGAATCCATCGTCCTGCAAATAGTTCGCGTAAGTCCGCGGGAACGTGCGCGAAGTTCCGGATTTGGAGACAAACTCGAGAATCGCCGCCTGCCAGAAGGATCCCGGGTCACTGCGGCGTTTGCAGTGTAAGTGCACCTGCCACTCGCCGCGTCCTGGAAACAGCACCAGGACTTCGCCGTCCTGCCCGTGGCGGCGGACCAGCGTAGCTCGTTCGTGCGAACGTTCCTGTTCGTCTTTTAGCACGGCAGTGATCAGAACATCCTCAGGAACACGCAACTTGAAGATTACCGACTCGCCCACTACGGTCCGGCGCTGGAGTCGTGTTTTGAGTTTCAGGCCGTGTTCGAAAAACCGCCCTTTCAGATACGGCAGCTCTGCGAACTGCCGCTCCGAAAGTGAAGAATCCAACAACTGCCATTGAGGATCGGCAGGAAGATGCGTGTAGACGAACTCGTCCGGCGCCAAGAACAAGTAGGTGTGACTAAAGTGTTTGCGGAATTTGCCCGCTTCGACATAGCCGGCATCCCAGGTTGTATCGACGAAGTACCAGCGGTTGCGAATGTTGACCGCGTTCCAGGCATGATTCGAGTCCGCCACATCTCCGGTTCCCGTGGTCGCAAAGCGATATCCGCGGCCGTAGCCCGCGATCTTCACCGCCTGGATCTCCGCGAGTTCACACATGCGTTGGAAGAGGTTCGAATACCCTTCGCAGACACTCTTGTAACGCTGCACAACGCTGGTCGAACTTGTCTTGGCGGTCGACCCGGACAAGTAAGATTCGACATCGTATTCGATGTTGTCGGCAACCCAATCGTGCAGGATCTTCGTGCGCCGGAACGGGTCGTCGATCCCTTGGACCAGCGTCGCCACCAATGCAGGCAGATACTCTTCCGGGTCCGCGGCAACCTGCCGACGGAGTGACGCAGGAACTGCGGTAACGCGTGCATCCACCCCATGCGTACGCTACTGCTGCAGGCCGGCTCCGTGAACCCCACCCCCCGTGACGCAACCGTCAGAGAGAATGACACCCGAGACTGTCCATCGATTTGGCATGCGCGGTTCCCCGTGATTGGACAGCCCGGAAAAGCCAGGCCAACCCACTCAACGCCCGCCGGCCCGGCGACGGTCAGTTGGTGCTGAAATCCACGTGCGCTGCGGATTCCTTGCCCAGGGGGTTCTTGATGAACTGGCGGTAGCATTCCGGGCACATGTCATACGTACGCCGCTGATAAATATCCTCGCCGACAAACGGGCTGTCGCAATCTTCCATGCGTTCCAGGATCTCTTCGACTTCCATGAGATGATCTCGGTCGTCCTCCATCTCCTCGGGCTCGGCCGGTTCCATGGCGGCGTGCGTTTCGAGCTTCACGACGTAACGAATATCCAAATCGGCTTCGATAATGCGATTACAGCGATCGCAAGTATAATGAATCATAACCCCCGGCCTTTCATCAAAAAATCGAACGAAACGAATTCCGTCAAAGAGCTCACTCTTCAGTCCATACTAATGCGAAGTCCGATACGGCCGCAAGTCGATTCGTGCAGAAAAAATGCCCTCAGCCGACAATCAGGCAGCGTCATTCCGCCGCCTCGCGAAAGGGGGCCTGGCGGACCAGCCAGCACGCTGGTCCCAGCGCCTTCAAGATTGAACCTTCGTACGTAATGAAGCGATTAAACCTGTTCGCCTCCGAGACGTTTCACGAGGAGCCATTCGCGTATCCAGCCCGCTGATTGCCATCGACCTTGGGCACGGGCCGCCGTTCGTAAACGGGGTCGCCGCGGGGCTGAAATTCAGGCGGCGAACGCGTCTGGGTCAGACTGGCTTCCCATTCGCGAGCAGGATACAATAGGCCGAGTCTTCAGGCGACGCAAACGAAGGAGCTGCCATGCAGAACGTGGAGCCCAAGCGGGTACTCGATGCCAGCGTACTGGTATTGAATCGCTACTACATGGCGATTCGCGTCATCACGGTACGCCGCGCCTTCGTCCTTTTGTACCGCGATGCGGCGGAAGTGATCGATATTGAAAACGGTCACTACATGAACTACGACTTCACGTCCTGGTGTGATATCAGCCGCTTGATGTACGAGGAGCCGGAAGCGGCGAGCCTGGATGAAGAATGGGTGAAAGCGGTCAGCTTTCGCCTGCGGGTGCCGCGCATCTTGCGTTTGACTCGTTTCGATCGCGTGATCCGGCAAAGCTTGCGATTCAATCGAAAAAACCTGTTTGCCCGCGACGGCTACCAGTGCCAGTACTGCGGCAAGACGCTGCCACCCAGTCAGTTGAGTATGGATCATGTGGTGCCGCGCAGCCGCGGCGGCAAGACAAGCTGGGACAATATCGTCTGCAGCTGCGTCAACTGCAATACGCGCAAGGGCGGCCGCACCCCTTCCGAAGCGCGGATGAACCTGATTTGCAAGCCAAAACAGCCGACGATGAACCCGGTGCTGCGAGTCAAACTGGACAACCCGAAGTACGAAAGCTGGAAGACCTTTCTGCCCCAATACGACGCAGCCGTGGACGCCGGTTAAGCGACTCGACATTCTGCATGGTAATGCATTGATTTAACCGCAGAGCTCGCGGAGGAACGCTAGGAAAGATGCCACCGTGCGCTCACCATCGGTCGCGTTCCTCTGCGCATCCCTGCGTTCTCTGCGATTCGCCTTCCGCCGTATGCTGAATTGGTTGCTTCTGCTTTGAACAAAGCGCGAGCCAACAAAAAAAAGCCCGCTCGGTCATCGAGTACGGGCTTTGTCGTTTCGGTATGGCCAGCTCATTGGAACAAGTCGTTGTTCGCAAAACAAGACATGGTGCTTCCCGCGAGCCACTGGCCGCACAAGTGCAACTCGCCGGCGAGGGACGCATTGCACGCTGAGCGGCGATGGGCCATTAAGTGTCCGCCAGCGGTTCCTTTTTCTCGGTGATCACCTCGCATTGCGGCGCCATCTCGGCGTTCAATTCCTTGAAAGCGGCCCATTCTTCAGGAAGATTGTCTTCGTGGAAAATCGCTTCGACCGGGCACTCAGGCACACACGCTTCGCAGTCAATGCATTCGTCGGGATGAATGTAAAGAATCTGCTCGCCTTCGTAGAAGGACGCGAAGGAACAAGCCACAACGAAAGCGGTGTGGCTGCAAACAAAGCAGGGTTGAGCAACTACGTGGGTCATTAGAGGGGAACTCCTTCAATCGAAATGTTTAGAATGCCTCAACCAAATTGTCTAAAACAAACTCGGCAGTTTCGTAGAGCAAAGGCCAGAAAAAACAGCAAACGGGGCCGACAACGCGTCGCGCCGTCCATCGCCATGGTGCCGCTGCCTATTCGAGAGGCATTCCGCTAAATCTGAAATACCTTCCCTAATTTGCAGCCATTGCCTAAAACTCTGAGAATTCTAACAAGTTGCCCCACAAGTGGAAGTGGTATCACTGCGGAATCTATTGCTCTAATTCGCGACAGCATCTAGAATTAACGCTCTTGTTAATCTAGTTAATTTCTAATCTTGAGCGCGTAAAGTCCCAAAGGTTCCTCGGTGGCGCTTTCAGAGATCGATCGCAACCTGATTGAACGATGTCTCTCCCGGAAGCCGCGATCCTGGGAGGATTTTGTTGACCGTTTCTTGGGACTGGTGATTCACGTGATCACGCACACCGCGCGGGCTCGGTCCATGCGTTTGGTTGAACAGGATTATGAAGACCTGGCCGCCGAGGTGTTCCTGACGATTGTCAGCGACGACTTCGCGGTGATTCGCAAGTTTCGCGGCCAAAGCAGCCTGGCTACCTATCTTACCGTGGTTGCTCGGCGAGTCGTGGTGCGTGAGCTACTCAAGCGAAAAAACACGGCAAATCTGGATGCGGCGGAGAGCGCGGATCCGGGTCCCGGCCCGGAAGAACGAATTACGAACCGGGAACAGGTGGAATCCCTGCTGGCCCGGCTGGAGGGTAAAGAAGCGGCGGTCGTGAGACTTTATCACCTGGAAGCCAAGTCCTACCAGGAAATCAGCGAGGCGTTGGAAATGCCTGAAAACAGCATCGGTCCGACGCTCAGTCGCGCCCGCGAAAAGATGCGGCAAGCGGAGTAACCGCTGACGCACGGCGTGCGATTGGCCCCGCCGAATTATCTTGGTTTCCCCTTTGTTCCGTCAGCGGCGGTGGTTGTTTTCGATTCGGCTTGACCGGGAACCAGGAACTGTTTCTCGCCGCAGCCGAAGGTCGTGCAGCAGCCGTTGTACTGCCAGCAGTCGCGATGGTGGGGCGTTTTGCAGCGGCGGCAGAATACCAGCTCCTCCACAATCAACTCGCCGCATACCTGGCACTTGGCATCGGCTACAGGCTGCGCCATGCCGTCGTCCGCGAATTCGATTCCGTCGCAGCAGGTCAGCATGGCTTGATCGTAGAACTCAAGGCACAACCGTACGAACTCGTCCAGAACATCCCGGTTCCCGATGAGCGTCTCTTTTTGAATCAGCAGGCTGCCCTGATTCCATTGCACCTTGCACGCGGATCGGTCCAGCAGCTGCCGTAGCTTTTGAACCTGCCACTGCACGGCCGGTGTCAGCAGCCTCCGCGCCGCCTCGGCATCTTGCGTCCGCACTCGATATGCCGAGTCGAATGCCTCGTCGCCCACGTCGACGGGCAGCGCATCCGGGCGCGCGAGTGTCGGCTGCCTGATGCCTTGAGGAACGATTTCCAGAAACAAAACTGTATCCGGCCAGGGAAAACGGACTTGCGTCATCGGGCCGCCCGTCGGCCCGCCGCGCTGGTACGCTCCCAACAGCACGGCCACGTCGCGGTAGCGAAACCGCACGGCAGGATTCTTGGTCCAGCTGCCACGCTGAAATTGCCCGCGATAGCGCGTTGCCAGTTGCTGGTAAGCCCGCTGCCTGCCGCCGCTGCCAAAGCTGGAACGCGCTGCCAGCGTGGTGAAGACAACCACGACCGCGATCAGAATCAGAAAAGCAAGCATACATTCCATATGTTTAAGCGGTTAGCGGTTAGCGGTTAGCGGTTAGCGGTTAGTGGTTAGCGGTTAGCGGTTAGCACTCATCACTCATCACTCATCACTCATCACTCATCACTCATCACTCATCACTCA
>CALBSZ010000193.1 GCA_937967665.1 uncultured Planctomycetaceae bacterium | reverse complement strand
CCGACCCGGCGACCATGGTCGGCGACCTGCACATCGGGCATCAGCAGTTGGTGGCCATCGCACGAGCGCTCTCGATGAACGCCCGTGTGATTGTGTTTGACGAGTCGACATCCTCGCTCACCGAGGAGTTCGTCGACAGTCTGTTCGCGGTCATCGATACCCTGCGGAAGGATGGAGTCGCCTGTGTTTACGTGTCACACAAGATGGAAGAGATATTGCATCACGCCATGGAGGCAATTGCCTGATGGCGAATGAATCGAAACTTAAGGCGCTTCTCGGCCGGCATCGGGCACTGTTGCAGAGCTTTGCTGTGCTGGCGTTTATTTTCGTGGTGGCCGTGGTAGTCAGCCCACTCGACATCCGGGGCAATAATCTATTCCTGAATCCCGAGAACCTCACCAATATGCTGCGGGCGATCACGCCTGTGGCCATTATCGCACTTGGCATGACGCTGGTGATTCTGACCGCGGGCATTGATCTTTCCGTGGGCGCGACCTTGGCGCTATCGGCGACCGTGACCGCATTGGGATTTTCTCAATGGCAATACCCGTTGCCAATGGTCATCGCGTTGGCCCTGTTGGCTGGCCTGGCCGTCGGCGTCATGAACGGAACGCTGATCGCCTGGCTGCGCGTGCAACCATTCGTGATTACGCTGGCTTCGATGATCGGGATCCGAGGCCTGACGCGCATGCTTAGCGACAACGAGAACATCGGACTTCGTACCGTCGGGGAGTCCGCTGCTTACTTCGTGGATACGTTTTCCCAGAAGTCGGTGATGATCGGGATATTCTTGGGCCTGGCGGTCATCTTTGGCGCGCTGCTCAGTCGCACCGTGTTCGGCCGTTATACGCGGGCATTGGGCGATAACCCGCAAGCCGCGCTCTATGCCGGACTTCCGATTAAGACGGTGACCATCGCCGTGTACGCGCTGACGGGGCTTTTGGCTGGCATCGCGGGTGTGCTGAATGCGGCTCGGACCTCCACTGGCAATCCCAACGATGGGATCGCGATGGAACTGGATGTGATCGCCGTGGTAGTCATCGGCGGCACATCGTTGGCGGGTGGACGGGGAACGATCATTGGTACCGTCATCGGCGCCTTGATCGTCGGCATTCTCACTAACATTCTGGGCTTGCGAAACGTCGACGCGAACGGCCAGTTGATGCTGAAGGCCGTGATCATCGTTCTCGCAGTCGTTTTGCAGCAAGGGCGAAAAGCCTAAACGGACCTGACGCATTGAATTTAATAAAGAAAGGGAGAAGCGAGACATGACAAAGCAATGGATCGTGCTGGCAGTAAGCACCCTGATGCTGATGTGCGGATGCAGCAGTCAATCGGGAAGCAATGGCAATGGAAACGGCGACTTCAAGTATTTCGTCGTGTTTTCGCAGTGCAACAACGCCGAGCCGTATCGTGCCGCGCAGAACAAGCGGATCGAGGAGTTGTTCGCGCAGAACCCGGAAGTGAAATTGGTGATCTATGACGGCCAGGCCGACGCGGCGAAGCAGATCAGCCAGGTCGAAAACGCGATTTTGCAGAAGCCCGACCTGCTGATCGTCGCACCGCTGGAACGTAACGCCCTGTCCGATGTGATGGGCAGGGCGATGGACGCGGAGATCCCCACGATCTGTCTGGAACGCGACATCGTTGAACCGAACTACACCACCTACATCTCCGCCGACAACGTCGCGATTGGGCGGCTGGCGGGGCAGTTCATCGTTGATCACTTGACGGAGAAACATGGCGAGCCGAAGGGCGCACTCGTAGAGATCACCGGCATGAAGGGTGTTCAAGGCGGTACCGATCGGCACAACGGTGCTTTCGAGGTTTTGGACAAATATCCAGACATCAAAGCCGTGCATCAGGCCACGGGCAACTGGTTTCAGGGCGAAGCCACGGCCCGCATGGAGGAGGCACTTTCAGCCAACGCACAGATCGACGTCGTATACGCCCACAACGACCCGATGGCCTACGGCGCCTATCTGGCTGCTAAGGAAGCCAACCGCGCCGATGGCATTGCGTTCGTCGGCGTCGACGGCTTGCCCGCCGAGGGGGAGCAGTACGTAACCGATGGCATTTTGGCCGCCAGTTTTGAATATCCGCTGTGCGTAGATAAAGCCCACGAAGTAGGAATGAAGTTGTTGACGGACCCGTCTTTTACAC
Source organism: uncultured Planctomycetaceae bacterium (assembly GCA_937967665.1). GTDB lineage: Bacteria > Planctomycetota > Planctomycetia > Pirellulales > Pirellulaceae > CALBSZ01. The sequence continues at coordinate 13,507 of CALBSZ010000193.1, read as the reverse complement.
CAGAGAAAACTTACATCTTGGAGTCGCGGGCCATCATTCCCGAAAAGTGAACGTTCGCATGAAACCGCTCTGAAGGAACTACATCATGATAAGAATAGTCGTCGTCCTATTGGCATTCACAGTCGGGCTGAACGCAACTGCTCAGGCGGAAATCAAGTCCGTCACGGTGACCTATTCGGACACCCAAGGTATTGGTGAAGAAAAGGGCGTCATGCGGCGCGACCCAAGCGACATCATCACAGTCGGCGACTTGTATTACGTCTGGTATTCCAAGGGCAAGATCGCGCCAGGTTACGACGCAACTGTTTGGTATGCCACTTCGCCCGACGGTCACAAGTGGACGGAAAAAGGCATGGCGCTCGACAAGGGCGAAGCAGGAACGTGGGAAGGCGCCAGCGTCTTCACCCCCAACATCCTCGTCGCCCAGGGAAAATACTGGCTGTTCTACACCGGCACGTCGAGAGAGTTTCTTAAGCCGTTCAATCCCGATTCGAAGATCGGCATCGCCGTGTCCGATTCGCCCGACGGCCCGTGGGAGCGGATCGATTCGAACCCGGTTCTCAAGAACAGCGACAACCCCGAAGACTTCGACAGTCACCTGGTCGACGACGCGTGCCTGATCGTTCGCGACGGCAAGTACTGGTTCTACTACAAGGGCCGCCAAATGGGCAAAAGCCCGGGGCAAACACAAATGGGACTGGCGATCGCGGACAAGCCGGAAGGCCCTTATGTGAGGCATGAGAACAATCCGGTCATCCCCGGCAACCATGAAGTGCTGGTTTGGCCACAGGGAAAGGGCGTGGCCGCGATGATTGGCACCACCGGGCCGAAGGAAATTACCCGCTCGCTCGTGTACTCCGAAGACGGGCTGAATTTCACGAAGACGCACACCGTGATTGACGTTCCGCACGCAGCCGGCGCCTACCGGCCTGAAGCGTTTACCCAAAGCGGCAAGGGGCAGCGGATCGAGTGGGGTGTTCACATCGGGAGAAAGCGAGGAGCACTTCCTTTCATTCAACGGTTCGACATCAAACAAGAAAACGCCGGCGGCAGAAAGCTAGACGTCGAGGACTCGTCTGCCGCGAACGGGACTGGTCGAGCGAAGCCGAACTTCGTCATCATTTTCACCGACGACCAGGGCTATCAAGACGTCGGCTGTTTTGGTTCGCCCGACATACGAACCCCGCGGCTGGACGCGATGGCCCGGCAGGGGATGAGGTTCACCAGCTTCTATGCGCAACCGATCTGCGGGCCGTCTCGCGCGGCGCTGATGACTGGCTGTTATCCGATGCGAGTCGCGGAACGCGGCCACACGAAGCAGGTCCACCCGATTCTGCACGAGGACGAAATCACGATCGCCGAAGTGCTGAAATCGAAAGGTTACGCAACGGCGTGCTTTGGAAAATGGGATCTTGCGAAACACGCACAAACCGGCTTCTTCATGGATCTCTTTCCGACGCGGCAGGGATTTGATTACTTTTACGGAACGCCGACCAGCAACGACCGCGTGGTGAATCTCTATCGCAACGAAGAACTGATCGAGCCATCATCCGACATGGCGACGTTGACTCAGCGTTACACGGACGAAGCGATCGCGTTCATTAAGAAGAACCGGAAGCAGCCGTTCTTTGTCTACATTCCGCACACAATGCCGCATACGCGCCTGGATGCATCGGCGAAGTTCAAGGGGAAGAGCAAGCGAGGTCTGTACGGCGACGTGATCGAAGAAATCGACTTCAATGTCGGCCGTATCCTGGATGCGCTTAGCGAGTTGGATTTGGCCCACAACACGTATGTCCTTTTCACGAGCGATAACGGTCCGTGGTTGATCAAGAACAAGAACCACGCTGACGGACATCTGGTGAGCGACCACGGCGGATCGGCCGGCCCATTGCGCAGCGGCAAAGTATCGACGTTCGAGGGAGGAGTGCGCGCCCCGACGATCCTATGGGGACCGGGCCGCGTACCGGCTGGGACGACTTGCGGTTCCATCGCAACCACCATGGACGTGATGCCCACGTTCGCAGCTCTTGCCGGCGCCGAAGTTCCGTCCGACCGAGTCATCGACGGCGAAGACATTCGACATCTCTTTCACGGCGAATTCGACAAGGCCGATCCCGACAAGGCGTACTTCTATTACCTGCGAGTTCATCTTCAGGCCGTTCGTCAAGGGAATTGGAAACTGCATCTGCCCCGCGACAAAGAACCGATCGGAGCGGCTCCGTTCAGCCGCAACACGCACATCGCTCCCGCGGATCGAGTTGGTTTCGACGAGCCGTTTCTCGTTGATTTGAAGAACGACCTGGGCGAAACGACGAACGTCGCCGCAGAAAATCCTCAAGTGGTCAAACGACTGCTTGGGCTGGCCGACGCGATGCGTGACGATCTGGGCGATTACAACCGCGTCGGGAAGAACATGCGTTTCTTCGATCCGTTGAACTCGCGTCCGACGACGCCGCCCGTTCCAGCACCACGAAAACCCGTGAGACGGAAGTAGGCCACGGATGAAACACGGATCGAATACAGATGAATCAGATTCTCTCCTTTTTTGCTGAATCTGTGCATATCAGTGTCCGACAAGCGTGACGCTTGCCTTACAAGCAACAAACAGAAACGCAAATGATCAAAACACAACTTCCAATCATCGTGTTAACGGCTGCTGCCAGCTTTTTCGCGGGGCAACTGGACGCTGCTGAAAAGCCCAACATTCTCTTTATCTTTGCTGACGACTGGGGTTGGGGTGATCTTGGTTGCCATGGGCATCCGTATCTCAAGACGCCGCATCTCGATCGGCTTGCATCGGAAGGGACCGAATTCTACCAGTTTACCGCCGCCAGCGGTGTCTGTTCGCCAAGTCGCGCCGCCGTGATGACAGGCCACTTCCCCGCGCGGCACAACATCCATGGACACTTTGCCACAGTCGCCAGCCACGCGAAACGCGGCATGCCGGACTGGCTTGATCCAGAGGCCGTGCTGCTGCCGCGACTGTTGCGAAACACTGGATATGCCACGGCTCACTATGGCAAGTGGCACCTGACGAACATCATGGTCAAAGATGCGCCGCTGCCGAGTGAGTACGGCTATGACGACTACGGCGCGTTCAATTGCAGCGGACCTCAGATGCCCGTTCATAGCGACGTCAAGCGATCGATCAAATTCATCGAGAAAAGTCACGCGGAAGGCAAGCCGTTCTTCATCAACCTCTGGATCCATGAGCCGCACACGCCGCATTATCCGAAACCGGAGTACTTGAAGAAGTTCGCGCATCTGAAGAACGAGCCCGATAAAATCTACGCCGCCGTGCTGGCCCATGCCGACGCCCGCATCGGCGAACTGCTGGCGACGCTGGACCGCTTAAAACTTGCCGACAACACGCTCGTGATTTTCAGTTCGGACAATGGACCGGAAAACACGGGCCCGGCCATTCGCCGTATCGTCGACGACCAGTCAACAGGTCCCGGTCTGGGAAGCTTCGCGTCCGTGGGCACAACGGGCGGTCATCGGGGCCGCAAACGATCGCTCCTGCAGGGCGGCATCGGCGTGCCGTTTATTGCCAGATGGCCGGGCCGAATTGCCGCAGGCAAGATCGACGACACCACGCCGATTACCGCCGTCGATCTGCTGCCAACCTTTTGCAAACTGGCGGGAGCCGCTTTGCCAGAGGATTACACGCCCGACGGGGTCGATCAGTCAGACGCCCTGTTCGGCAAGCCATCGTCCGCCCGCACCAAACCGATCTTTTGGCAATGGAACTTTGCCTCCAATCACGGCGCCAACTGGCCCGCGCACGCAGTTCGCGCAGGCGAGTTTAAGCTGTTACTCGGTAAGGATCCAACAAAACAAATCGAACTGTTTCGTTTCCCCCAAGACCGCCTTGAAAAGCATAATTTACAGTCCGAAGAGAGTAAGGAAGTTGAGCGGTTGAAAGCACTGCTCGATCATTGGAAAACGACGCTGCCCAAAAAGCCGAACGAGGATTGCCTCTCGGAGGAACGAATCTGAAAGTCAGAATGATGTTTACTAAAGCGACCTCTACATTCTTGCTCACTGCGTCACTTCTCATCGCCCCGCCCATCCTCTGCGCGGGCGGCACACTGCCGCCGTTCCGTTGGGACCGCGTGCCGGTGTATGCCCATGTTGGCAAGTCATCGGGCGACTTCACCGCTGAAGAATTGGATTTTCTCGCCAAACATTTTGATTTCATCACCATCGAGAAGGGTCAGGCGGCGCGCAAGTACGGCAACACGGAAGAGGGCTTCGCCGTGGCGGCGCGCCAGATCAAAAAGCGCAACCCCGACGCGAAGGTGTTGTTCTATTGGAACGCCTCGCTCGATTCGTCGACCGTCAGGTGGGGATACAAAGCCGCCAAGACGTTACCCGCGGACGGATACCTGCTCGACAGAGACGGCAAACCGGTCCTTCGGCGTAAGACGGTCCCCAACTACGACCAAAGGCGCGCGGATGTCCGCGATTGGTGGTCGGATGCGGCAGCGACAGCGGTGCGTGAGTACGGGGCCGACGGCATCTTCGCCGACGCCATGGGCGATCCGCCCAAGTACAACCTCAGGACGCTCGACGAGCAGACGGTGGTCGATCTGCGGGCCGCCCGTCTGGCGATGATGGAGGAGACCCGTCGCAAGATCGGTTCCGACAAGCTCATCGTCTACAACGGGCTGATGCGAGAGAATCGCGAAAAGTTACTGCGCGTCACCGACGGCGCGATGATCGAGCACTTCGGACACTTCAACACGGGTTCGAGTAAGGAAGCCATCGCCGAGGCAATCGAAACGATCCAGGCGACCGGCGGCGATGGCAAAATTGTTCTCGTCAAGGCATGGCCCGGCTTTTCATTTCGGGAAGAAGAGATGATGATGAAGCCATCCGGCGAGCTCGCGCGTCTTGCGAAAGAGCGCATCACGTTCCCACTCGCTTGCTTCCTTGTTGCGGCGCAGGAACACTGCTACTTTTGTTACACGTGGGGCTATCGGGAGAAGCTGGGAACGTTTCAGTGGTATTCCGAGTTCGACAAACCACTCGGTCCTCCGCAGGGCGACACGAAACGGGAAGGCTGGACGTTTGAACGCGAATTCGCTCAAGCCTCGGTCTTCGTTGACCTCGAAACCAAAATCGCCCGAATAGATTGGAGTCGCGAACCATGATCAGGCAAGGGTGCGGGTATTCGTTGATTGCGATCTGGCTAGTGATTTCCCATTCAGCGCGGGCCGAATCGAATCGACCTAACACCGTGGTCTTCCTCGCCGACGACATGGGCTGGGGGGACTCGGCGACTTACGGGCACAAGCTGATCAAGACGCCGCATCTCGACAAATTGGCCGAGCAGGGAGTGAAGTTCACGCAGTGTTATTCCGCCGCAGGTGTTTGTTCCCCGTCGCGATCGGCCATCCTGACGGGCAGGCATCCGTATCGCAACGGCGTCTGGCGACACTTGTCGGGCAATCACGAAGCTCACTTGCGTGCCTCTGAGATCACCTACCCGAAGCTCTTGAAAGAAATCGGCTACCAGACATGCCACGTCGGTAAGTGGCATCTCAATTCCAAGCCGCAATTCAACAACGACAAATTCCCCCAGCCCGGCGATCATGGCTACGACTATTGGTTCGCCACGCACAACAACGCCAGTCCCAGCCATAAAGCCCCCAACAACTTCTACCGCAACCGTAAACCGGTAGGCGAACTAGAGGGATACTCCGCACAGATCGTTGCGGCCGAGGCGGTGCGCTGGCTCGTGGACGTGCGCGACAAATCGAAACCGTTTGCGCTTTCCGTCTGGTTTCATGAGCCACACTCGCCGATCGCGACAGACCCGCGATTCACCGGCCTGTACAAAGGTCACGAAAACCGCATCTACATGGGCAACATCACCCAACTCGATCACGCGTTGGGGCAAGTGCTGCAGGCGCTCGACGACGAAGGCCTAAGTGACAATACGCTCGTGATCTTCACGTCGGACAACGGCCCCGTGGAACGTTTTGGCGGCACGACCGGCGGTTTGCGAGGCGGTAAGCGCAGCGACCACGAAGGGGGCATCCGCGTGCCCGGTGTGGCGCGCTGGCCGGGCCGCATCCAGCCCGGAACGGTCAGCGACGTTCCCGTGGTCGGCACGGACATTTTCGCCACGGTGCTGGACATCACCGGCATTCCGCTTCCCGAGGACCGAACGATCGACGGTGTCAGCATCGTGCCTGCCTTCACAGGCAAGCCGGTCGAGAGAAAGGTCCCGCTCTTTTGGCGAACGCACGTTTCGCCGCCGGGCGACCGAGTCGCTCTGCGCACTGGGGATTGGAAACTGGTCGGCAACGACACGCTGACGAAATTCCAACTCTATGAGATCCAAAAGGACTGGCAGGAGAAACGTGATCTTGCCGACTCGATGCCCCACAAGACGGAAGAGATGAAGCAGCGGCTGCTTGAGGTCTGGAAAGATATTGCATCCGAAGGCCCAGATCATTGGTGGAAGAATGAACGACAGAAACCTGCCCGAGGCGGCAAGTTAAACTATTGAGGTACATGCCCCCATCACATTTGTGTGCAGCGGGCTGGAAATAGTGGCGAGGACAACAACCAGATGATTGATCAACTCCAACGGCGTCTTGTTCTTCTCATAGCGGCGGTTGCGTGGACGGGCAGTCACCAAGAGGTATTGGCCGCTGAACTCAAGCCCAACGTCATCCTCGTCATGACGGACGATCAGGGCTATGGCGACCTCGGCTGCCATGGAAATCCGATTCTGAAGACGCCGCATCTCGATGCGCTGTATCGCGAATCGATTCGCTTCACCGATTTTCACGTCAGCCCGTTCTGCACTCCGACACGTGCGGCGCTGATGACGGGGAACTATCCAGGATTCACGGGCGCTTACCGCACCAGTTCGGGGCGTACGATGATGCACCGGGACGAAAGGACGATCGGGAATCTCTTTGCGGATGCGGGCTATGCCACCGGCATGGTTGGCAAGTGGCACCTCGGCGACAACGCTCCGCACCGGCCGCAGGACCGGGGCTTTCAGGATGTTGTCTGGCATCGTTGCGGCGGGATCGGGCAGGCGTCGGACTATTGGGGGAACGATTACTTCAATGACACCTACGAGCGGAACGGGAGGTTCGAGAAGTTCGAGGGCTATTGCACCGACGTCTGGTTCCGTGAAGGGATGCGGTTCATTGAAGAGAACAAGGGCAAGCCATTCTTGCTTTACCTCGCAACCAATGCACCGCACGGTCCCTACCGTGTGCCCGAGAAGTGGGCGAAGCCTTACATTGGCAACGAGAACGTGACCAACGCCAGTTTCTACGGAATGATCGCCAACATCGACCACAACATGGGGCTGCTGCGGAATCGTTTGAAGAAACTCGGGCTCGCCGAGAACACGATCTTGATCTTCATGACCGACAACGGAACGGCCGCCGGCGCGAAGTTCCAAGGTCTGGATTCTGAGCCGGTTGTGGGCTTCAACGCGGGGATGCGCGGGAAGAAGTCGTCGGTCTATGACGGCGGACACCGCGTGCCGCTGTTCATCCACTGGCCCCAGGGCGGGTTAAGCGGCGGCAGGGATATTGACACCTTAGCCGCTCATATCGACGTGCTGCCGACGCTCGCCGATCTCTGCGGCATAGCGGTTCCCGCGGAGTATCAGCCGGACGGCTTTTCGTTGAAGCCGTTGCTGTCCGGCGCAGAACATGCTTGGAAGCGCGACCACCTGGTCGAGCAATATCACGGAGGCGCGTACGCCAAGGCGTTCCCGCCGATGCCTTACGAGTACAGCGTCGTCATGACCGAGCGCTGGCGCCTGGTGAATTCCGACGGAGAACGCCTGTATGACATCCAGGCCGATCCTGCTCAGCGCACGAACCTTACCGAAACACATCCCGACGTCGTCGTCAATTTGCGTGCCCACTATGACCAGTTCTGGAAAAAGGTCTCGCCCCGTTTTGCGCCCGTTCGAATCGACGTCGGCAATCCCGCGGAGAATCCGGCGGTCCTCTGCTCGCAGGATTGGTATATGCCTAGCGGCAATCCGCCCTGGAATTTCGGTTCCATCCGACGACGGCCTAAAGTGACCGGACCGTGGATGCTGCAAGTTCAGAAGGCCGGCCGGTACCGCATTACGCTGCGGCAGTTTCCGAAAGAGGCGGATGAACGCGTGGTGGCCGAACACGCGAAAATTGAAATTGCCGGTCAAACCCTGAAACAGCCAGTGGGAGCGGGCAGCAACGCCGTGGATTTTGAGATCGTTCTTCCCGCCGGTCCGACAGAACTTGTCACCTATCTCTACGACGACAGCGGCAAGGCCGGGGGAGCGTACTTCACAGAAGTGGAAGCTCTGGACAATGACGAAACCGACAACTGAATTTCGACAATCTGCTTTTGAGGTGGAACCATGAAACTGAAATCATTTGCTCTCTTGAGCCTCGTCCTGCTGTCGAGCTCCGCACTCTATTCCGCGGAGCGGCCGCCGAACGTCGTGTTGATCTTTGCCGATGATCTCGGCTACGGCGACGTGGGCTGCTATGGGGCGACGAAGGTGAAGACCCCGAACATCGATCGGCTGGCCAAAGAGGGACGGCGATTCACCGATGCCCATACTGCTTCGGCCGTGTGCACGCCGTCGCGGTACGCATTGTTAACAGGCGAGTATCCGCTCAGAGCTAATGGCGACAAGGGAGTGTGGGGCCCCGCGCCGATCACGTCCGGGCTCATCATTGACCCCGACAAGCTCACAATCGCCGACCTGTTCAAGAACAAAGGCTATGCGACCGCGGCCTTGGGCAAGTGGCATCTGGGATTCAAAGAGGGAAGAAACGACTGGAAGGAACCGTTGCGTCCCGGTCCACAAGATCTAGGATTTGACTATTACTTCGGCTTGCCCGTGGTGAACAGCGCGCCTCCGTATGTCTATGTGGAGAACGATCGTGTTGTCGGCGGGGACCCTGACGATCCGTTGGTCTACGTCGGCCGCAACGCCAAGGGCACAACGCCGATCACGCCCATCCCGCCTGAGGCGTCTCAGCGATCGCCAAACGCCTTCAAGGGAGCAGTGGAAGCTCACAGGATATACAACGACTATACGGTGGGCACGGTGTTGGCGGAGAAGTCCGTCGAATGGATTACGGCAAACAACGAGAAGCCTTTTTTCCTGTACCTGGCCACGACTCATATTCACCACCCGTTCACGCCCGGGAAACGTTTCCAGGGAACGAGCGACGCCGAGCTTTATGGCGATTTCATAGAGGAGCTGGACTGGATGGTCGGCCAGGTGCTTGCCTGCCTGGAAGAGCACGGGCTGAGCGACGACACGCTGGTCATCTTCACCAGCGACAACGGCGGCATGCTGAATCTTGGAGGGCGCAATGCCGTGAAAGCGGGGCATCGCATTAACGGCGACCTGCTCGGCTTCAAATTCGGTGTCTGGGAAGGAGGGCATCGCGTTCCGTTTATCGCCCGCTGGCCGAGGAAGATCGAAGCGGACACCGAGTCAGATCAGTTGATCTGCAACATCGACATGCTGGCTACCTTCGCGGCCCTCACCGATCAGCCACTCGGTAAGGACGAGCAAGCCGACAGCGTCAATGTCCTCCCCGCCCTGCTCGACGACCCACGGGACGCGCTTCGCGACCACCTCATCCTGGCACCTCACAAGGGCAGCCACTTGTCGGTGCGTCAAGGGAAGTGGATGTATATTCCCGCGCAAGGCAGCGGCGGTTTTACCGGTTCCCAGCCAAACCATCATGCTTGGGGTGGTCCGCCGGCCGCTGCATTCGTCGGCAGTATCAACAGCGATATCGAAAACGGCCGCCTTAAGAAGAACGCCCCGTCCGCGCAGCTTTACGATCTGGAAGCAGACGTGAACCAGACACGTAACGTGTACCACGAACATCCCGAGGTGGTCAAGGAATTGAGCGCACTGCTGGCGCGCTTCGCGACGCCGAAACGGAGTGCTGGTCCGAGGGATGGGACTTCCGGCGCGGTAAGAAGAAGAAGGAAGCCTGCGAAGAAGACCCCGGCAGCACCCAGCAAGCGCAGCGCGTCGTTCGATTTCGAGTCGGGCGAACTGGAACCTTGGAAGGTGGTTCAAGGCAAATTCGGTCACCCGATTGGAAGCCGGGAACGCTTCTTTCACAATAAAGGCGAGTACAACAAGCAGGGCAAGTACTACCTGACCACGCTCGAACCCTCGGCAGATGCGGAGAAGGGCAACGACAGCCAGACCGGCGTGATCGTATCGCAGCTGTTCGTTCCCGCAGCTGGTACCATGACGTTTCGTGTCGGCGGCGGCGGGGGTGCGTCCACCTACGTGGCACTCTGCACGATCGACGGCAAAGAAGTTCAAGTCGCACGAGGCGTCAACGACCAGGTCATGCAGGATGTAAGGTGGGATCTCTCTCCCTACGCCGGCCAGAAGATGTTCCTCAAAGTTGTCGATCAATCGATGGACGGTTGGGGCCATATCACCGCCGACGACTTCCAGTTTGATGCGAAGTTGCTGGCCGACTACCCTGAACTCTTGAAGACAAAATAGTTGCCACAATGACATCACCGTTGCGAATTCTATCCGGCAGAGGTGCAGGGGCGGGAGTATTGCCGTCCACAATCTTCCTGCTTGCATCTTTCTGCCCACTGTTTCTCTTGCTTGCCGCGTGCGGCTTGGCAATCGCAGTAGAACCGCCTCCCAACTTTGTGGTCATCTTCACGGACGACCAGGGCTACGGCGACTTGAGTTGCTATGGCGGTAAACATGTCAGCACGCCTCGTATCGACCGGATGGCGGAGGAAGGTTCCCGGCTGACGAGCTTTTACGTGGCCGCCCCGGTTTGCACTCCCTCGCGGGCGGCTCTGATGACCGGGTGCTATCCCAAACGAATTGACATGGCAACCGGTTCCGACTTCGCAGTGCTGCTCGCCGGGGACCGGAAGGGATTGAACCCGAATGAAATCACCATCGCCGAAGTCCTGAAGACCGCGGGCTACAAGACTGGCATGTTTGGCAAATGGCACCTGGGAGATCAGCCTGAGTTTCTGCCCACCAGGCAGGGATTCGATGAATTCTTCGGCATTCCGTACAGCCACGACATTCACCCGTTTCATCCCAGGCAAAGTCACTTCAAGTTCCCCCCGCTGCCCCTCGTGGAACATGAACAAGTTATCGAGATGGATCCCAACGCGGACTTGCTGACGAGGCGAATCACCGAGCGCGCCGCGTCCTTCCTCGCCCGCACCACGGCAGAGCCGCCCTTGCCATTCCGCACGCCCCATTGCACGTCTCGCCGCCGTTCATGGAAGACGTCGCTGACAGCATCGTCGAAACTCTGAAGAAAGAAGACGGCAATATCGACTACCGGACCCGTAACAAGCTGTTTCGCCAGGCCATCGCCGAAATCGATTGGTCTGTCGGGCAAATTCTCGACGCGCTCAAGGCCAACGGTCTTGACGAAAAAACGTTCGTCCTTTTCACCTCCGATAACGGTCCTCCGAAGAACAGCCTTTACGCCAGTCCCGGTCCGCTACGTGGCAACAAAGGGACGACCCTGGAAGGCGGCATGCGCGAACCGACCGTCGTCCGCTGGCCGGGCAAGATCCCCGCGGGCAAGGACAATGACGAAATCATGACGACGATGGACTTGCTGCCGACATTTGCCAAGCTGGCTGGTGCTGACATTCCGGCGGATCGAGTGCTCGATGGCAAGGACATCGGCCCGACACTCAGCGGCAAGGCCGCTTCCCCGCACGAAGCGTTCTTTTATCATCGCGGAAACCAGTTGCAGGCGGTGAGGTCCGGGAAATGGAAGCTCCATACGAACAGAGGAAAGCCCACGCAGCTCTATGATCTGGAGAGTGACATCAGCGAGCAGAAAAATGTCATCAAGTCGAATCCGGAAGTAACACAGCGATTGCTGGGATACCTGAACGCTTTCGCGAAGGATATTGCCGAGCACAGTCGGCCCGCGGCTTTCGTCCAGAAGCCGGAACCGCTGTCGATCGCGGGTCATAAAATTCGCCAGAGCTCCCGTGAGCGCCGGACTTCGGGCGAAGTTCACGACTCGAGAGCGGTTCCGCAGCGTTCGCCAGAATCAAAGCCGAACTTCGTGGTCATCTTCGCCGATGATCTCGGCTACGGGGACATCCGTTGTTACAACCCCACCGCTGTCAAAACTCCGCATCTCGATTTACTGGCGGAGGAGGGATTTCGCAGTACGGACTTCTTTGTGCCGGCCAATGTGTGCAGTCCTTCGCGAGCGGCTTTGCTGACCGGCCGCTATCCGATGCGCTGCGGGATGCCCGTCGCCCGAACCGAAACGCCAGGGTCGAAATACAAGGAGTACGGTTTGGCGCCCGATGAACTCACGATTCCAGAACTGCTCAAGCCCGCAGGCTACCGTTCGTTAGTGGTCGGTAAGTGGCACCTGGGCATGGAGGTCGAAGGTTCCCATCCGATCGATGCCGGTTTCGACGAACACCTTGGCATCCCCAGCAATTACGCGAAACACCGCGGGCCGAACTACAACACGCTGTATCGCGGCAAAGAGGTTGAACAGAAGAACGTCGCCTGCGAAGAGCTGACTCAGCGTTACACCGATGAGGTGGTCAACTTCATCGAGCGGCACCGGAATGCTCCGTTTTTCATCTACGTTTCGCATCACATCGTACATTCCCCCCTGTTGCCCAGCCGGGATTTCGTCGGCACGTCCAAGAACGGCAAGTACGGCGACTTCATCAAAGAACTGGATCACAGTACCGGGCGGATCATGAACGCGATCCGCGCCGCCGGACTCGATGACAACACACTCGTGGTCTTTACTTCTGACAATGGTCCGACCCGAGTGGGCTCCACGGGCGGCTTGCACGGAGGCAAATACTGCACTATGGAAGGCGGGCATCGCGTCCCGGGAATTTTTCGCTGGCCTGGACAAATTCCGCCGAAACAGGTTTCCGACGTCACCTTGACGAGCATGGACCTGCTGCCGCTGTGTTGCGAACTCGCCGGTGTGGAGCAACCCGACGATCGCAAGATCGATGGAAAAGACATCCTTCCCATTCTTCAAGGCAAACAGACGACATCGCCGCACAGCTATCTCTACTACTACAACGGCACGAACTTGCAGGCCATACGCGAAGGCGACTGGAAACTGCACCTGCCTCGCATTCCTAAGGATCAGCCGTTCTGGTCAAAGAAGCCCGATCCGACGAAAGGCTTTGTGACGCTGAAGGAACACAGGTTATTCAATCTCGACAAAGACGTCGGCGAAAAACAGAACGTCGCGGATCGCTACCCGGACGTCGTCGCCCGCCTGGAGAAGCAGGCAAATACGATCCGCACTGAACTCGGCGACGTCCGAACGGTGGGCAGGGACCAGCGAAAAATCAACCTTGTCGATCCCCAGGAGCGTTGAAATTTTTCCTAGGTCGTTGCCCTAGGCTAGGTTCTGTTTTAAAACCGGAGAAGGGTGGCTGTGGTGGAGCGAAGCGACCCCACAGAACCTTGGATTCCGGGGAC
>CALBSZ010000192.1 GCA_937967665.1 uncultured Planctomycetaceae bacterium | reverse complement strand
CCATGTGGAGGACATGTAATGCGTCCTGCTTTCCATCATAAGCTGCTCCCTGGTCTCGCATGCCAACTTGCGCGCCACCATTTTTCGACTCATCGGCGAAGAACATTTCGACAAGAGGTTCGTCCAGGACGCGCGGGAAGTGCGTTTGAATAATTCCAGCACCCAGGTCTACATGGCCATGAAGCCGGACGAACGCATCGAGGAATCGACGGGAGATTTGTTTTTTACCTCCACCGCGAAAGAATTCCGCACCGACCTGCTGCTCAGCCGCGACATTACCAGCCGTACGTATTCCTTTTACTATCCGCGCACGCGGCCTCAGGGTCGGCCGCGATGCCTGGTTGTTTCCAGTACCAATGCGAATTACCAGGACTGGGCCGAACTGTCAGAAGAGGAGTACCTGGAAAGCAAACGCGATCTGATCGAAAAGACGCTCGATCATGCAGACCAGTACATTCCCAATATCCGCGAGCGTGTCGATCATGTTGAAGCTTCGACCCCCGTCACCTTCAAGCACTACACCAAACATGTGGAAGGGGCGAGTTTCGGGACCAAGTTCGAAGGCCTGGCGGTGAGCCGCGGGTTGCCCGAACAGATCAAGGGACTCTACCACGCCGGCAGTGTCGGGATCATCATGTCCGGTTGGCTGGGCGCGATAAATTACGGAGTAATCGTCGCCAACGACGTCGATGCCCTGCTGATGAGATCGGACGCTGCTGTCGCTTCGGAATCCGCAACCCTGGCCGCCTTGAACGAAACATGAGCATTGCCGAAATCCACGCCGCGATTCCTCACCGTCCGCCCATGCTGTTGGTGGACGAGATCGTGGAACGCGCGGAAAAGTCGATTGTCTGCCGCAAGACATTCCGCCCTGACGAATTTTTTTTTCAAGGTCACTATCCGGGACAGCCGATCGTCCCCGGCGTGATTCTCTGCGAAGCCGGCATGCAGGCCGGCGCGATCCTGCTGTCCGGGTTTGTAGAGGGCGGCGCCGGAGTCCCCGTGGCGACGCGTTTGAACGATGTTAAGTTCAAGAAGATGATCAAGCCGGGCGATACCATACAGATGACCGTGGAACTCACCGAACGCCTGGCGGACGCCTTCTTTTTGAACGCGAAAGTGACTTGCGCAGGGAAACTGGTAACGCGTTTCGAATTCGCGTGCACGATGGCGGCAGGCTGACATGGACTTTTTGCAGCTCGCGGGCAAGACGATTCTGATTTTTGGTGTGGCGAACCGCAAGAGCGTGGCGTGGCACATCGCCCAGACGCTGATGGAGGCCGGCGCCGAAATCGTGCTGGTGGTGCGCAGCGAAGAGCGGAAGCGGAGCATCTCCAAACTCGCCGGTGAACTGCCGGTGTTTGTCTGCGATGTCGAATTCGAGGAGCAGATTGGACGTCTGCGCGATGAGTTGGCGGAGCGGCAGTTCGTCTTTCACGGGCTGGTGCATTCCATTGCCTTTGCGGATTTCGAAGGCGGGATGAAACCATTTCACGAAACCGGCAAGAAACAGTTCCTGCAGGCCGTCGATATCTCGTGCTATTCCTTGACCGCCCTCTGCAACGCGCTGCGGGACCTGTTGGCTCCCGATGCCTCGGTCGTGACCATCTCCATTTCCACCACGCGGATGGCCAGCGAAAACTACGGGTTCATGGCGCCGATCAAAGCCGCGCTCGATTCGTCGCTGGCTTTCCTGGCCAAGTCGTTCAGCCGCTTTTCCGCGGTCCGTTTTAACGCCGTCGCGCCCGGACTGCTGAAAACGTCCGCCTCAGCGGGAATTCCCGGCTACGTCGATTCGTATTTGTATGCCGAGAAAGTGATTCCGCGCGGTCAGGCCGTTACCACGCAAGAGGCCGCCAACGTGGCCGCGTTCCTGCTCAGTCCCCGTTCGTCCGGGATCAATGCCCAGTCGATCGTCGTCGACGCCGCCATGTCCATCAATTACTTCGACGCCGAAGTGATCAGGAAAGTGATGGAATAAGGGCGCGCCGCCCGCATCATTTCGTCGATTCCGCCAAACGCTTCACGGCCGTCTCGCGACGCGTAGTATCGCGACGTGTAGTATCATGGATGCCGTCGGCACTGCCAACCAAGGCGTGCTGCCAGCGGACGCCAAGCATGATCGAGTTGATGCCGGAACCGATACCGAGCATGCCGACATGGTCGCCGCTGCCGATAAAGCCGGCTTCCAGCGCACGTGCCATCGTCAATGGCAGGGCCACCGAACCGGTGTTGCCGAGCCAGGAAAGCGTGGCAAAGTCGATTGCCGGATCGATGCCGAGTGATTCGAGCATCAGCTTGCGATGGGCGGAACCGACTTGATGGCAGACGGTCTTGTCGATGTCGTCATGCGTCCAACCGGTGGCGGCGAGCAACGCGTGGAATGTTTCGACTCCGGTAGCAATGCCTTCTTGCATGAGGCGTTCCGAATCGGTCTGCATCAGCGGCTGCATGCCGGATGCCACGGCTTCGTCCTGCCCGCTGTGGCAGAGTTCATGATGAACGGTGTTGGCGCGGGCCACCGCGGCCACAATGCGATTCTTGGTGCGGCTGAGTTCCTTGTCGGTGACCAGCATGGCGCAGCTGCCCGAGCCGATCGTGAGGGAAGCAACCGCCCGTTTGATCTGGTTGCGCGTCAGCGCCTCGTCCGCATTGAGGCTGGCAATGGTCGTTTCGACAAGCTGCCGGCTCCCTTCGCTGCCGACGACAAGTCCCGCGCGGATCTGGCCGAGTTCAATCATGTTGGCCAGTTGGACGATGCCGTTCAGTAAGCCGAGGCAAGCATTGGAAACATCGTAGATCAGGCAATCGGACGGCAGTCGGAGCGCATGGTGGACGCGGCAGGCCGTGGCGGGCTCCAAGTGATCGCGGCAAACCGAGGCATGAATTAACGCGCCGATTTCAGCGCGGTCCACGTCTGCCGCGGCGAGCGCGTGTTCGCAGCTGGCGATACTCATGTCGCTGGGCAGCGTGCCGGCCGGCCAGAAACGGCGTTCGCGAATGCCGGTCATTAACTCCAGGCGCCCTTCGGGAAGTCGCAGTCGACGATAAAGGGGCGCCAACCGGCTTTCGATTTCCGCCGAGGTAACGACTTCGGTAGGGAGTGTGTATCCGAACGATTCCAGGCAGGCGTTGTGGTATTGCATCAGGTTCTTTCTGGGCAACGGTTTACGGCTTTGAGGTAGATCAACTTAGTGGTCCGTTGGCGTTTCGTAAAGCCGCGATCTGGCGCGCGCGTTTAAGGAATGATCGTAACCTTTTAGGCTGCTAGCAGTTGAGTGCTTGCACACGATATGGTGTGCTAGCGACTGGGAAATAACAAGATGTCGCCGCGCGCTTGGCACGCTTTGCACAGTCGTTAAACTTCGCCCTTCAGTTGGGTTGGTGAATTCTCTTCTTGGCGTTTCACTGACCACGGGGTTTCTAATCTCCGGTGTTGTGCCTAGGACGGGCGCGGCGACATGAGTAGCATTCAACGACAATTCGATTCGCTAAGGACGGCCATCTCGCGACGATTCTCAGATTCGCGCGAATCCTGCAGCCGCACTTCGATCAACCGCGAAAAGCGGAATCCTGTTGAACTCCCCTTGTGTGACCGCATGCCTTCTTCTTCGCCCAGCACTCGAGTCGCCTCGACGCATAACTCCCGCATGATGCCGGAAAATTTGGGAAAGGACTTGGACCATGCATTGCAAGCCACTAATTGGAGTAAATGCCGATTACCGCGCGGCGAGGAAGGATGCTCCCGCCTATTCGTGTTTGCCCGCAGGTTACTATGATTCGATTATCGAAGCCGGGGGGATTCCGGTGATTGTGCCTCCGCTTGACGAAGTGGATGACCTGCACTGCGTCCTGGACGGGCTGCAAGGATTCGTGCTGGTGGGCGGCCAGGATCTGGACCCGCATCGCGACGGGTTCATGCGGCATCCCAGCGTCCGTATTCTGGACGAACGCCGCGAAACGTTTGATCGCATGTTGATGAAGGCCCTTGCCGAACGGCGATTGCCCGTGTTTGGCATCGGCGTCGGTTTGCAATTGTTGAACGTTACGATGGGTGGCAACTTGTTCCTGCACATTCCCGAAGATTTGCCGGATGCGATCCCGCACAAGGATCCCCAAGACATGTCGCACCGGCATGGGCTGGACATCGCTCCCGGTTCGCTGATGGAACGGGTCTACGGCGACGGCGAAATCCGCGTCAACAGCAAGCACCATATGGCGATCGACGAAGTCGCGCCCGGATTCAGTGTCACGGCCCGTTGTCCCGACGGCGTGATCGAGGCGATTGAAAGTCACATGGACGACTGGTTTGCCATTGGCACTCAGTTCCATCCTGAATCCGATGCCGCGTCGGCTTTGGACCTGCGTATTTTTGAAGAGTTCATTGAAGGGGTAAAGATCAACGCGACGCAGTTCCGCATGGTCGCCTAACTGCGTTTTGCACTGGGAATCCGAACTGCTTTCTCGGCCCAGTCGCTGCTTTCGATGCCCGGCCTCCATCTTGGAGGCCGGGTATTCTTATCACATGAGGGCCCTGTTCCACTCGTTCCCCGGCTCCCGCCAGGAAACGCACTGTCTGCTAGAATCCGCGCCACCAGCTATCGGCCATCCAGCGGTTGCGGACGGGTTCGGCCAGCGGTTTCTGGAATTCGCGCGGGCGGCTGCCGACGACTTCGGGACCGAGGTCGTTGTCGGCGTAGGGGTCGTGCAGGGTGGCGCCGTAGCGCTGCTGCTGGACGGAGCCGGGGTTACGCAAAGTCGGTCGCGACACGTTGCAGCCCAGGCAAAGGCCGAGAAAAAGAACAACGCCAAGTAAACCGGCTCGCATAGCTGCATCCCATGTGAAGAAAAACGGGCGGGGGATTATACGCGCCGGCCGCCAACCATCCAAGCCGAATCCCTGGTACCAGCATCGACGCTAGCAATCCCCGGGCTTTAGCTTGCAATTCGCTTTTTCACCTGCCGTGTGGAACCACGCGCGAATGTGCGGACCGCGACGAACGCGCCAGCGGCTTGGTGAATACGGGTGAACTGTAGTGGTCTGGGCAGTTGTTCCGAAAAACCCGCCCCGCACGGAAGGCGCCAGGACGGCGGCGCGCATTGCGTTCTGCAAGCCACGACCTAGGGCAGGTGCATTTCGATCAGCGTGGTCGGTTCTGAAGGAACGACGGTAAGCTCGCCACATGAGGCGGGGATCAAGATCGTTTCTCCGAGTGAGACGGTTTGGTTGGGAAAGTCGCCGGTCAGCGTGGCCCGGCCGTGGATGACGGTGAGTATCCGGCAGAGGTCCGCGCCGTCGATTTTTGTCTCGCCATCGATGTGCCAGCGTTGGAGCACGAACTTGTCGCACGCGACGAGACATTCACAGCCGTCGACCGTCGTGGGCTGTGGAACCTGTGCGTGTACGGGACCGGCTGCGAAATCGATGACGTCGAGTCCTGCCGTAATGTGAAGCGGACGCGAACGCCCGTCTTGGTCGACGCGGTTCCAGTCGAACAACCGGTACGTCGTATCGCTGGACTGCTGGATCTCGGCGACGACGAGTCCCGCGCCGAGCGCGTGGACGACTCCGGCCGGTACGAAGATGCAATCGCCCGGTTGCGGTTCCCAAGAGTGCAGGCAGCGCTCGGCCAGGCCCTGCCGCAGGTCGGCTTCCAGGCGGCCGCGATCAACACCGGGTTTCAAGCCGGCATGCACGCGTGCGCCGGGCGTTGTGGCCAGGACCAGCCAGGCTTCGGTTTTTCCCAGGTCGGGCGGGATTCGCCGCGCGGCCTGTTCGTCATTCGGATGGACCTGGACGGAAAGGTTGTGTTGGCAGTCCAGGAACTTGAACAGCAGCGGAAAACGGTTTTGAGGATGATGGCGGCCCAGGAGTGGTTCGCCGAAGTCGCGGACCAGGGAGTGCAAGGTGCGGCCGGCCAGAGGACCGCCGGCGACGACACTCTGGTCCCCGCCATGATCCACCACTTCCCAGCTTTCCGCATAATCATTGCCGGGAGGAAGCGGTTTGTGCAGTATGGTTTCCAGTCGCCGACCGCCCCAGAGATAGCGTCGATACAAAGGTTCGAAACGCAGCGGCGTCAGTTTGTTCACGAAATCGGGCCTCATGGGTTTGACCGGTGGTCTAGCGGAACGCAGTGATCGAAGTACTACAGCGCAGGGTCGCGAGAAAAGGGGACTGGCTCGGTGATACAAACGGGTACCAGCTTGCAAATCCGGTCGCGTCCGCCGTGCCTGTCCCCTTTTCTCCATG
>CALBSZ010000191.1 GCA_937967665.1 uncultured Planctomycetaceae bacterium | reverse complement strand
GCGCGTGCACCTCGGCGAAATCCGACCGGTTGGTCTGCAAGGAAAAGCCGGTGAGTCGCGATTGCGGTCCCAGCAAGTCGTAGTGGTTTGCGCCGTTGTGAATCACGATGTGGTGCTGGTAGGGATCGTGACCCCAGAAGTAGGCCGCCCACGACATCTTCTGAGCGGTGGACGCGTTGTTGATTTCTTCACCGAGATTCCAATTCAACGCCAGATGGTGCGCGAATCTCGCGATGAGTTCGCGGTAGTACATCCGCCGTTCCAGTCCCAGGTCGCCTCCGTCCAGTAGCAACTCGTTCTCGGTCTCCAGCGTCTTGAAGTGGAGGTACAGGCCGAGTTGATCGGCGTGCTCGAAGACGATCTCCCATTGAGCCAGTTTGGAGCAATCGAATCGTGTGAAAGGTCCCTGCTCCGCCACGTACGGAAAGACATTCTTGTCGTCGCCCTCGATGGTCAGCGGGATAAAGGAAACCGCGTTCAAGCCTTCGGTCGCAAGATAGTTGAGCGCCCCGATGATGCCCTTGCCGCGGCCGTCGCGCCAGGTTGGGTCGCCGGCTTGCCAATCGCGGAGGTGCGGTTGCCACGACTTGCGCCGGTTTCCATGGTTGGGCGTGTTGTCGAAGTCCTCGTAAGCCAGGAAATTTTCGGGCGCGTCCGCGCCGCACTTCAGAAACCATTCTCCCGATCCGGCGAAACGCAAATAACGCTGGCCGACGTAGTCCAGCCGCCCACGGCTGCGAAAATCGCGTCCCGTTTTGTCGCTGGGGTGGATCAGTAAGGTGCCGTGCTGGCCGTCGATGGGGGCGAGCGGCTGACCGGTTTGAGGATCGTCTGCCGCGGCAACGTTTTTGCCGGCACGAAAGCAAGCGGTCCATGTCCACTCGCCGGCCGAGTCGGGCGCGAAGTGAACCAGCCAGACGTTGCCCGCCGCGGCGCCGGTTTCGGCCGCGTTCCCATCGGCCGCGTAGTAGCCGGGCACGACGTAACGCCGATCGCCTTTTTCGAAAGTGACGTCCAGCCGGAAGTCGGTAAACGGATTCGGTTCCGCGGTCTCGCTGGCTGCCGGACCCCCAAACGCCAAGGTTACCTTGTGCCATGTCTTCATTTCACCCGCAACGGTCACCGCGCCGGAGTCCATTGTCCGTAATGGGTCGATTATCGGAGGTGGCGGCGGAAGGGCGCGAGCAGCACGGCGCGGCGCGGACTCGCGTGCCGCGCCTTTGACCGTAAAGGTGATTGTCAGCGCCTGGCCGGGATTCCCTTGAGCCTTCTTTTTCGCGAAGGGAGTGGCCGTTAACGTGTGCTTGCCCGGCGCGATCTTCCAGTCGTTGTACCTGCCGTCCGTGTCGCCACTGACAGAAAACGGCGGCGTGCTCTCGGTACGCGCGACTTTCTCGCCGATCGAAAAGGTGACACTGCCGACTTCGCCCGACACGTTGGCGCGCAGGCTCATGGCACCACCCAATTCCGCTCGGTCCACCGTGCCGCCGTCGGCGAGCGGACCGATGTCGCGATTGCTGCGCGTATCGACCAGCGTGAACCCGGTTACCTCGCCCGCCTCACACGAAGCGGCAACAAGGAGACGCACGATCATCAGAAACGCTGCCGTTCGAACCATCATCATCATGACTCCACCGAACTACATGGGGTACTCAACACGCGACACACGCAACTGCGCTCGCAAGCCGTTAGCGGGGCTGATCCAGCGCACGAGCAAGGATAAAATCGGTCAGCGGCTGGGATTCGAACCAGCCACGCCACATATTGTGACCCTGCCCTGGGATGACCTCGATTTCGACAGGACCACCGTAGGCAGCGTAGCGTTTTCCCAAGAGCGCTGAATTCGCGTCCAGGGGAACCGTGCCGTCCCGGTCGCCATGAATGTGGTAGATGGGCACCTTGGCTTTCGCCAGCGGCTCCAGGCGTTCAATCGGATTGTGCTCGGGCAACCGTCTGGTCAGTTCTGCGGCGGACATCTTGTAGGCCCCCGCAGCCCGGGCGACGCCCGGATAGCTGGCGATGTTGCACACGGGATAGATTCCCGCGATACCGCCGACTGCTGCGGGATGTTCCACCGCCCAGTTGTACAGCATCAAGCCGCCTCGACTTCGTGCCAGTAGCACGGGCCTGGCAGCATATCCCCGTTGCCGGGTCAGATGATCGTAGAGCGTTTGGTAGTGTGCGCGTCCGTCGGGACTGCCGTACGATTCGCCGACGTCGATGCCGGCGATGGCGATCCCGGCGGCGTGAAACCGATCGAACATCCATTTTTCCGCATTGCCGGGCAGGCCGTTGCCGAGTGTCGGCGCGTACCAGACCCAGGGCATAGGACCCGTGTC
The DNA here is from genome assembly GCA_937967665.1 of uncultured Planctomycetaceae bacterium. Lineage (GTDB taxonomy): Bacteria > Planctomycetota > Planctomycetia > Pirellulales > Pirellulaceae > CALBSZ01. Next base: position 8,575 of record CALBSZ010000191.1, on the reverse strand, counting down.
GCGTGTCGCCGCGGGCGGTTCCATGACAAAGGCTTTCCGCCCCGCGACAACCAACGTTTCACGAGTCGCCAGGGCATCAATCGAACGATCGTCGGCTTCTTCCGCCCGCGCGGGCGCCAGAACTGCGAGGGCGATCGCCGCTATCCGGAGTACTCGCGAACTCAGCATTTGAAAGACACCTTTCTGGGATGCACTAAGTTTGCGGAAAGCCGCGCGAATACAAGCACGCAGCGCGAGCAAGTGTGTTCGGACGTCAGTGACGCACTCGCTTGCGCGTTGTGCTCGTATGACGGCCGAACCTGCCTCTGTCCACCTTATGCGGCGCCAAAAACACAAGCGACGGCGGCGCTACTTCTGCTTCGTGACCTCGATGAGGTATTTCAACAAGTCGTCAAACTCACTGCGACTCTTCAGTTGCCGCGCCAGGTTGGCCGGCATCATCGACGTCCTCGAGTCAAATACCTCCTCGACATCCGCTTTGGCAATCTTGATCAAGTCGGGCTGCGCGATGTTCCGCAGCACGATTTCCTCGTCGCTTTCCGAAACACGCAATCCCGTAATCTGTTTGCCGTCCGCGGTGAGGACGCTGATTTGGGCGAATGCTTTGTCGATTGTCTTGGAGGGTCGCAAGATGGAATCGACCAGGTGTTCGCCATTGACGACCTTCTTCAAGTCGGCAAGGTTCGGTCCCAGCCTGACGGCGCCCGTGGGGGGATCATGGCAGGCGAAACAGGCCGCTGTGGAGGTGTAGAACAACTTCTTGCCATTCACCGCGTCGCCTTTTTCCATCGCGATCGCGGCAAGTTTCGCGGGGGGAGTATCCAGCAGGGCATCTTCGAGTTCCTTGTTGGAAAACTCCGGATCGATACCCAGGTCTTTTAGCGACAATGTTTCTTCCAGCGGATGCTCTTCCAGCAATTCATCCGGTTTCCAGAAGATGGTGCGATCCAGGTTCTCGGCACGCACGCGGGCAACCGTTTCCGCCGTGATCGGAGATGCCTGGTTGTCCCACGTATTGCGGACAAAGGTCAGCACCGCGGCCAGTTCCTTATCGTCCAGTAATTGGCCGAACGCCGTCATGGGCGGTACGCCCCGCGACGGATCATAAGTTCGGCCGTTGACCACGATCGGTCCCCACAAGCCGTGCAGAGCCATCTTGACCAAACGTTCTTCACTTCCGGTAACCCAGGGGCTGCCGACCAGCGTCGGATACACCGTGCCGAGCCCCTTTCCGTGGGGCTGATGGCAGGTCATGCAATGTCCGTGGCGTTGGAACACCTCGGATCCCAGCTTGTAGACTTCGCGATCGGCGGGGCTGAGATGCTTGGGCGGATCGAAGTTCACTACCGGTTCCGCTTCCGCTTCGGCCACAAAGTCACGAGCGCTGGTGGCGTCCACGTTGTGCCAGAAATGTTTCACGGTGCTGGCCGCCACGACCGCGTGCGGGACCTTCGAGTTCAGGACCTTGTTCAGCAGTTCCTCGTCGCGCACGTTGTGCTGCTGATGCATCCACAACGCTTCCAGGAGGTGATGTGCTTCCAGTTCATCGTCAGGATTGAAATCCTTCATCCACTCCCGCGTCGCCGCGATGACTTCCTTGGAATCACGCCCACTCAACTCGACGCGCGTCCGATGCCGGACACCATCGACGGGATGCTTCAGGTTTTCGAGCAGCGCGGGGATGGGCTGGCCATGGATCTTGACCGGCTCCTGCAGCGGGCGTCCCTTGATCGTAAGCCGTACGATACGGCCGTGGAAGTGATCGCGATTGGGGTCGCGAATGTTGTGTTGCATGTGGCCGATGATTACATTGTGCCAGTCGGAAACGTACAGCGCCCCGTCTTCGCCAACAATGGCGTCCGTGGGACGGAAATTCCTGTCCGCGCTGTTGATCAGTTCTTTCACGGGCGTTCCCCAGACGTGCCCAAGCGGACGCTTGTCGCCGTCGCCGTCGCGGTCGAGGTCATACTGTTTGACTCCCAGGAAACCGATCGTATTGCAGATCAGGAAATCGCCCTGCATGTCTTCCGGGAAGTGGGCGGACGAAAGGATTTCGTCGGCGGCCACCGGACGGAACTCCTTATTCAGCAGCGTGTGCATCTTGAAGCCATTCCCCTCGGGACGTACCTGGAAGGAACGCCCGCCGGTGCCATCGTTGGCATAGCAGTAGCCCCAGTAGTCGAAACTGGTGCCATGGGGATTCGGAGAATTGCCGGCGTGAGGAGTAATAGTGAAACGCCGCGGATCAAATCGGTACATGCCGGAAGCGCCGATATTGAGATTCTGGTTCCAGGGGGTCTCGTGGTTGTGCACCAGGAAGATTCCGCTCTGCCAGTAGATCCCGCCATCCGGTCCGTAAATCAAGTTGTTCGCCGCGTGGTGCGTGTCCTCGGTTCCCAATCCCTGCAGGATGGGATAGCGGACATCGGCCTTGTCGTCGCCGTCGGTGTCTTTCAGGAACAGCAGGTCCGGGCCCGAAGTGACGATCACGCCGCCTCCCCAGAATTCAAAACCGAGCGGATTATGGACGTGGGCAAAAATGATCCGCTTGTCGGCGCGGCCGTCGCGATCCGTATCTTCGAAAATCATCAAGCTGTCGTTCATCGGCTTGCCCGGTTCCCACTTGGGATAGGTGTTCCAGCTGGCCGCCCACAGCCGGCCTTTGGCGTCGACCTGCATCTGGACCGGGTTCGCAAAGTCCGGGAACTGTACCTCGGAGGCGAAAACGTTGACTTCGTAGCCTTCGGGCACGGTCATCTTGGCGATGCTCTCTTCAGGACTGAGGTACTCCGTACTTCCCTCTTTGGCCGCGCTGGAACTCTTGCTGCCACCGCCGACATTCGAGATGACTTTGACCGGAGGAGGCACATTGCTGTCGTCAGGCGCGATCTTCTTTCCAGCGGCCGCCGCCCAGATGACTTCGTCGCGATTGGCCGTCATGACGTCCAGCATGACCAGTTCGTGCTTGAGTACGTCGGCGTTGCTTTGGCCGTTGACGAACCGTAAGCCGGAACGGCCGCCCCAAACGTCGTTGCCATCGGTCGCTCGAAAACGATTGTGCCAGTGCCAGTTCTTGTCTTCCACGGCCGCGCGGATCAGTGCGAGTTGCTCTTGCGACGGGGCCGGTTTGTGGATCAAGGCGCGCGAAATGATGCCTGCGAGCTTGTAATAGCCGTCCGCGTTGAGGTGCACGCCGTTGATCGTGTATCGTTCCGGCCGGGATTCAAACAACTGGAAGGTCGGAGAAAACAAATCCACGAACGACACGCCCGCCTCTGCCGCGGCACGTCGCGTGGCTTGCGTGTAGGCCGCCAGGTTCGCGTTCTGCTGGATGCCGTCCGGTAAGTTGGGATCGCCCGTGTTTTCGAAGGCGATGGGACTGAACAGCACAAAGCGGAGGGCCTTTCCTTGTTCGCCTCGCCACGTGCGGTAGGTCTTCACCATGTTCACGAGTCCCGCCTGATAGGCGTCCGCCGCGTTGGGACCTCCGAACGATTCGTTGTACCCAAAGAAAGTGAAGACGACGTTCGGAGCGACGTGGTTGAGGTAGTCCGCATCGCTGGTGAAACCTTTACTGCGCGGCCGCTTGTTATAGCTGTCGCCGGAAAAACTGAGGTTCCGGAAACGGACGTTCATGCCTTTCAAATGGCTCTGTAAAGCGGATTCGACCCACGGTTCGAATTGCATGCGGTCCGCCAGTCCGTTGCCGTAAATGGCGACGACGTCATTGGGCTTAAACGAAAACGGAGCCGGTTTCTTAGGTCCCTGAGCCCGTGCGGCAAAGGGAAATGCGGTGCAGAGTAGCAAGACGACAAAACATTTTCGATTCATGGTTGTTCCTTGATGATCTTCCGCGACCGTTGACGGCCGCGACAGTGAATTCCATCCTGGGCAAAAAATGCGATTTACCGAAAGATCGTGCCCCGCGTTCGCACGCGGTCGCACGAGGCCGGTGCCGCGGGAACGGGTGACGTTCTTCACGGTCTGGCGGGTTTCCTGGGGGGTACGAGCCGCGTCTGCGTCCGCGCCGCAGTCAAGCGGTCTGTTTGAACTCGCTTGCTCACGACGCGACACATTCGCGCGACTTGCTCAAGTCCTCCCATTCTACACGGGGTTTCGTATTCTACACTGGACTTTCCGCGGAATCACGTCCCAAATCTCCTGATTTTTCATTTTCGAAAATCCTTGGATTCGGTCCAGCGATGGTCAAATCGTGCCGACAAAGCCTGACGCGATCCGATAGGGACCCGCCTGTTCTTCTAAGCACGCTGCGCCAGCGAGTGTGTATTGCGACGTGGGGAAGACGACACACTCGCTGGCGCGTCGTGCTGGTAGAATTCCGTCAGCAACCCCTTTTCGGGGACTTCTTTATACGACGGGCCCTGACGGTAGTCGCGGTTGCGGCATGATTCCGGTCTGGCGGGCGCTACGGATGAGCCGTTTCCAACGGCGGATTCTTCATTTCTTCGAGTCAGCATTTCCTCGACCCAGAGGCTGAACTGCCCGCCTGGCGTTGGCAGTGATCGTCTTGATGCGCTGAAGATTTTAATGGAACGCAGCCATGCTGCTGGGGGCACCGTCAGTTTTCCGATTTCGCATTGAAATCCGCCTGGCTGGTACCGTCGGCGGGGACGGTGAATTCGACACGTCCATTCACGTAGTCGTCGGGCATTCGTTCGCCCGTGAGGATGCCCGCATCGCTCGTGGTGGGATCCACGACATCGCCGGTACTGATGTAGACTCGGTGACGCCCGGTGACCGCGCCGTCGCGGTCGTCGGTGACGAGTTTCAAGGCATACGTGCCGTCGGCGGCCGTGACCGCGTACGAGCCCGGTCCGGACACTCCGTTCTGCGATTCGTTGGCGATGGGCTGAAACTGAATCTTGGCACCGCCGACAGGCTTTCCGTCGAGCATGACGCGACCTGACACCGGTACTGCCTGCCAAGGCTCGGAGCACCCGGTGCACAAACTGAAAGCCAGCAGACAACACGTGGCCTGTATGGGGAGCCGTTGACGAGTCATTGTGGAAGCACGAGCGTCTCGCCCCCTGCGATACTGCCGAGAGCAGCGTACATGTTCATATCGATGTTGATGCTCATCGGACGCACGGAGCCGTCGACGAGCGCGTATTGAATGATACCGGGATGAAAACTGCCCCACCCGCGCTTGCAGGCGTTCTCGCCGCCCGGACCCCCGATCTTCACGCACCGGTCGTAGTCACCAAGCAGCGTGCGAGATTGAGGCGTTGTATCGGACGAGTTGTAAGAGGTGTACGAATACGCCCAGAAGGTGCGGCGGTTGCTATGTGTCCGCGTTCCCATCTCGCCCAGCATGAGCGTGTTGGTGCTGCCGTCCAGAACATCGTCAACGCGCTCCGGTCTCAGCCGATGCATGCCGACAGCGTGAAGCACTCCTTTCCAGCGGCGTGGCATACTGGCCAGCTGGTGGCTGTCCCACCAGCCGCTGCCGTCCGACCGCCCGCCGACACCGCGATACGATCCCGGGCGATAGAGCAGGTTTCGGCCCCAGCCGCCACCCGGGCCGCTTTCCGGAATCTCCAGCCGCCGCGTTTCGGGCTCGGACGGGCAGGTGTAGGTATCCACATACCATTCCCGCACCCTCTTGTTCTCCGGATCTTCGTTGAACTTCGAAAACTCGTAAAGTTCTTGCAGGTCTTCATTTTCGATAAACGGCAGGATGGAAATCGTCCATGAAGTCCCGCTGTACGTGGTGCAACAGTTGCCCTCCGTGATCTTCCCCGGGGGGAAGTTCCGGAAGGCGTCGTGATACATGTGCAGGGCCGCGGCGATCTGCTTCAAGTTGTTGGCGCATTCGATCCGCCGCGCCGCCTCGCGGGCCGACTGCACCGCCGGCAACAGCAGCGCGACGAGCACTCCGATGATGGCGATGACCACCAACAATTCGACTAACGTAAAGCCCCGCGAACGCAACATGAGAAGGCCGGCTGACTGCTTGGAAAATGGGATTCTGACGATGATAAGTACTTCGGATTCGTTGCCAAGTATATCACATTTGCGCCCCCGGCGGCTCGCATCGACGGCATTTTTTGCTCAATTCCTGCAATGGAGGCAATCAGGACCAGACAAAGATCTCATCGCGGTCCGCACTGAATCCGATGAATGTCGCCAGCACAATACGAGGCAGATGTCCTGCGACTCCGGGGACTTCGTGGATGCAGCGTGTGTTGAAGAAATAGAGATCTCCAGGCTGCAGGCGAACTTCCAGGTTTTCGATGCTGTTGCGCGCGGCATATTCGTGAAAGGTATCGTTTTGCAGGTGTTGGTCGATCGAGGGTTCCCACAGGCAGCGATGCAGGATGCATTGGGCCGACTTGTCGTTGAGTTGTGTGTTTCGCAGCACGAGCACGCCGGCAAACTGGTGGTCGAATGCGTGTACCGCGTAGTCGTCGCGTTTCTCACGCAGCCGCACGGAATCGAAATGCGGGCGATAGGTGTAGCCGCCGTAGTGCGCGCGGATGATGGCCGGTCCGTATTCACTACCGTCTGGTTCATGTGCCGTGACCACGCGTTTGTCTACCGACAACTGTTGCAGAGCGCCGTACAACAACTTCACGGGATTGTCGTGTCCCGCGAACAGCCGCGCGAACAGCTGCTGGGTCTGCCGGCTGTGTGCGAAAAAGTCCGCGCGGTCGGATCCGCGATACCCCAAGCTGGTGCCGACATCGATGCGCGTGCGACCGCCGGCCGTGGTCGCGTTCCAGGCAAACGTGGGATCGGCATTCCGGCCCTCGCGATAATAACCCTCCGGGATCGCCTCGGCGCGAAACTTGTCGGGAATCGGCCGCGCCGGGTCGTACAGCAGTTGTTCGGCGATCAGGCGATCGACCAATTGCTGGCAGGCGGACGGTGAGAAGGCGCCGCGCAGCACAATGGCGGGAATCGATCCGGCGGCCAGCTCTTCGAGGGGACGCGGATGCCGTTGCAAAATCGCGGCCAGTTCCGGCTCGGCCGGTATCCAGGACGTGGTTGCTGCCATCACGCTAGTTCCTTGACCGCGGCGATTGCGGAGCGTGTGGCCAGCGCAATTTGCCGGGCGTCGTCGTCCGGATGCTCCACAATGTTCCGCCCGCGGTGATAAAGAGTGTTTTCAAGTCGTCGCCGCCGAATGTGCAGTTGGTCACTTCGTCTCGGGGAATGTGCAGGAACGTCAGGAGCTGGCCGGTCGGCGAAAAGACATACACGCCCCCTTGGAACTCGTTGGTTTCGACGGGTGCCCGCGATTGATTTAAGCCCCCCGCGACGTACAGGCGCCCCTGCTGGTCCAGCGTCATGCCGTCGGGACCGCGCGAGTCCTTCCAGTCGTAGATCAAACGGCGGCTGCTCGCAGCAACGGAGCCGTCCGGGTTCAGGTCAAATCGCCACAGCTGGCGAGCGCCCCTGCGTTCGTTGTTATTGTTATCCGCGACATACAGATAACGGTCATCGGGCGTGATCAACAGTCCGTTGGGACGATCCGCTTCGTGCGTGATGATGCGTGTCACCTTGCCGTCCAGGTCGATGCGATAGACGCCTTCGACCAGCCGTCCGGCATCGTCGGTGATTTCCATGTGCGCGCGGTCGCCGTAACACGGGTCGGAAAAATAGACGCGGCCGGCGGAATCGATGGCCAGATCATTCGGCTGGTTGTAGCGTTTGCCCTGGAAGCGATCGGTGAGTACCGTCAGGGTGCCATCGCGATGCAGCCTGGTGACCCGGCGCTGCAGGGGTTCGCAGATCAGCAAGCGTCCCTGACTATCGAACAGCAAACCGTTCGAGCCCGCGTCTTTACGAAACAGGCTGGTCTTGCCGTCACGATCCCAACGCGTGATGTTTCCGCCGCCGCTGAACAGCAGTCCCCACTCTGAATCCCATGCCGGCCCTTCCCCGGCACCGCTGTTCAGGATCTGCCGCGGCGTTTCGCCGACAAAGACGGCGTCATCGGCGACGACCATGCCGCTGCTGGCAATTAGAAACGTCAGAACAACGCGGATAACCATGGCGTGTTTCCTTCTGAGTGAACGCGGGAGATGACCGTTGGGCGCTTGCCCCTGCAGCCAGGGCCCCATTCTACACAGCATCCTTGTCGCTTGTCACACGCCGCCACCGCAATGCCTCGAAACTTGCGCCATCGGACAACTTCGGTCCCGTACCGATATCTTGCGTGAAGCCGTTATGATATGATCGGAGTTATGGTATGATACGCTTTCAGAATTCGTGGCAATGGCGAGCGCCGCTGTGATTCTTGGGAACTGCTTAATAACGTGTTCGACCGCACGCTTCGTGGTCCTCAGCTGGGTTGTTCTGGCCAGCATCTCGGCAGCTTGCATCCCGACAGCTTGTATCGCGGAAGAACAACAGCCGCGGTTCAGCCGGCATGTGTCCGCTGTGCTCAGCCGCTTGGGATGCAACGGCGGAACGTGTCACGGAGCCGTGCAGGGGAAGAACGGCTTCCGGCTGTCGTTATTCTCGGCTCAACCCGAATTTGATTTCGAACAGATCGCCCGCAGGGGCCGGCGGCGCCCCCTCAAGATCGCCGGCCCGTCCGGCACGCTGT
>CALBSZ010000190.1 GCA_937967665.1 uncultured Planctomycetaceae bacterium | reverse complement strand
CCTCAAAGACGTCTCGTTCGCGCTGGCGCCCGGTTCCATCCATTTCCTCGTCCGTCCGAGCGGCTCGGGCAAGTCGTCGATCCTGAAGCTGATCTACCGCGCGCTGCGCCCGAGCGCGGGGCGCGTGTCGCTGTTCGGCCGCGACCTCGCCACGGTCTCGCATGACGAGCTGCCGGACATGCGCCGGCGCATCGGAATCGTGTTCCAGGATTTTCGGCTGATCGAACATCTCTCGACGTTCGACAATGTCGCGCTCACGCTGCGGGTCCGGCACGTCGCCGAGCAGGAAGTCCGACAGCATGTCGGCGAGCTGCTGCACTGGGCCGGGCGGGGCGACCAGAGCGGGGCCGCGGCGCCGCCGCTGCAAGGGCTCCAGCATGGACTCGTCGATTGCGCACTCCGTGACGTGTTCGGCCAGTACTTGAAGATGACGCGTCACACGCCCGCTGCCAGCTCCCATTTCCAGGACGCGTTCCTGCCTCGGAGAAAGGCAGCGTACGACGAATTCTTCCTCCTGCTCGGCCACGCGACGGTGATAGTGGCCCCGGTAGGTGAGTTGCTGCTGGCTCGCCTGAAAGAGTTCGTTTTCCATGGTTTCCTCGCATCTCGTCAGCCGCATCCCGGCGACGCGGTTCGCGCTGCCGCGGCTGAAGCCGATTCCGGGCAGGGGTTCCGGCTATCTTGGCAACAAAGCTTGTTTCGGAGGTGCCGGACGGTTAAAATTCTGACCTGCGTACGTGGGGACATAGATTTCCCATTCCTGCCAACGAGTTGCCGACCACACCATTACTATCGGACGGTTCGACGAGAGACTGTTGCCGATGGACTGACGATCCGCGACGATGTGACAGTTGTTTCGCGACCGCAGCCTACCTTCACCATTTTCAAGGATACACCTGAATGAAACGTCTAGCCAAAACCCTTACCGCAACGCTGCTGTGTACGTTGTTTGTCGCGTCGTCTTCGGCGGATGACTCGTGGCCCGGATGGCGTGGGCCGGGTCGTGACGCCAAGTCAACGCAAACGGGCATCAACAAGGATTGGAATGCAAAGACGCCGGAGCTGGAATGGATGGCCGAAGGATTGGGCCGCGGCTACGCGGGTGTCTCCGTTGCCGACGGCCGCATTTATACGACGGGAAACATTCATGGCGGACAGAGTCTGACTTGCATCGACGCCAGTAATGGCACGATTGTCTGGACCAAGACGATTACGGACAAGGTTCCGAAGCACGGTTACGAAGGATCGCGATGTACGCCGACGATCGATGGCGACAAGCTGTATGTCGTCACGTCCGACGGACAGATCGTCTGTGCTGACAGGAACACCGGCGACGTGGTATGGCGGCGTAGTTTTTCGGACTGGGGCGGCAGGATGATGTCGGGCTGGGGCTTTTCGGAATCGCCTCTGGTGGACGGCGATTGGGTCGTCTGCACTCCCGGCGGAAAAGACGCCATGATCGTGGCCTTGAACAAGACCACCGGCGAAGAAGTCTGGGCTTCCGCGGTACCGGAATTCGGCGGCGAGACGGCGAGTAATGGCAAGTCGATGAAGAACGGTGCCGGTTATTCATCCATTGTCATTTCCAACGGCGGCGGCGTGAAGCAATATGTCACGATCGTGGGCCGCGGCGCGATCGGCGTCCGCGCGAGTGACGGCAAGTTCCTGTGGGGCTACAGCGACATCGCGAATACGACGGCAAACATTCCCACGCCCATTGTTTCAGGAGATGACGTTTTCGTTTCGACTGGATATGGTACCGGTGCGGCGCTGCTGACATTGTCCTCCGACGGTAACGGCGGGGTGAAGGCGGAAGAGCAGTATTTTCTTCCGCCAAAGCAACTGGAGAATCATCACGGCGGCATGGTCCTGTTGGATGGTCATATTTACTGTGGGCACAAGCACAATAACGGTTTCCCGATCTGCGTCGACATGGCATCTGGAGACGTTGTGTGGGGTGGCGATATCCGCCCACCCGCGAAGGCCAGTGGGTCGGCGGCCGTGTTATACGTGGACGGTCACCTTATTTTCCGCTATCAATCGGGCCACGTCATGCTGATCGAAGCGACGACCACGGGATTCAAGGAAAAGGGAGTCTTCATGCCCGAGTACCAGGAAGACAAGAGCTGGGCGCATCCCGTTGTCGTCGGTGGCAAACTCTACCTCCGCGAACAAGATCGCTTGATGTGCTATAACATCCTTTGATGGGATAGCGGGCCATTGATTCGAACTAACTCTCAAACAAGCGAGGTCCTTGGCTTCTGAAATTGAAATTTGAAGCACGAATGCTGCGGATTTCGAGCTATTGTGATTCTTGGATCCCAACTCCCTTTGTTTCGAGACTAGTGCTTTGTTTTAGAACGGGAGAAGGGTGGCTGTGGTGGAGCGAAGCGACCCCACAGAACCTTGGATTCCGGGGGCTCGCTTCACTCGACCCCGGCCACCCATTACAACAACGCGAAATTTAAAACAAAGCCTAGCTTGCGCTATCCGGCGTTTGATTGTTAACAACGATGATCGCGGGAGAACTGTGATGAAGTCGCTCAATGCCGAAGAGGGAGACCGCTCATGTTGCTGAAGTTCTCATTACTGGCTTTGGTTCTCTCGGCGGGATCGGCCGAACAGGTTGAGCATGCGGATTTTCACGCCGTTGTCGACAAGGCGTTGACGCACGTGCGGAGCGGCGCTCAGTTGTGGATCGATGGCGAAGCGCCTGCCAAGCCGGAAGGAGCCGGCGGCTGTGTTTCCTGCCACGTCGTCACGTTTGATATCTGGAGTCATAACGCGGCGGCGTTACGCGATTTCCAAATCGATCGCGTGAAGTTGGCCGAAACGTTTGACTGGTCGCTGCTTGCTGCGAACGACGACGATCAGGAACGAACGGTGGAGCAGCTTCGAGAACTCGGCGGAAAAGAAAACGATCAGATTGCCCAGATGCTACTGGCGCGGCTGCCAGACGATGAGCGGCCGTGGATTCCCCTCTATCGAGACATGCTGGTCGCTTTGCAAAAGGATGACGGGCGTTGGAACGCGGGCGGGCAATTGCCTGGCCAGAAGCGACCCAAGCCCGAAACGGTCGAAGTCACGACCATGTGGTCTTTGCTGGCCATCGCTTCGGTTGCTGAGACGGAGGCGGCCGAGTCGGCGATCGAACGCGGTTTCAAGTCCCTGGACAACGAACGAGCCGGAGTGAGCACCGAGTGGTGGGTTGTGCGGATGCTGTGCGAACAGGAATGCGGCGATCCGAAACGGGTCGACCATTGGCGCCAGGCGCTGTTGTCGCGGCAGCGCGAAGATGGCGGCTGGGGCTGGCTTTGCGATGATCCCAGTGACGCGCTCGCCACGGGGCAAGCACTCTATGGCCTGCGGCGTGCCGGCGTATCAACGGATCATCCGGCGATCGTGAAAGCGCGGAGGTTTCTGGTCGATACTCAGCGTGAGGATGGCACCTGGCCGGTGAACGGCACGAAAGCCGACAAGAAGGATCGAGAGCAATGGACGTCCGTTTATTGGGGCGCCGCCTGGTCCGTGATTGGCTTGTGCGAAGCGGCGGAATAGATTCTGTCGCAGCGCGTCGGATTCACGTCGCGTTCTATCCGTCGCGGCGTCAAAGAGGCGCTGGCAGGTCGCGGCGGCAGAACACGACCGCCGCTGTGGCGTAGAAGACGATTCCTTGTCCGATCAGGATGAGGTTGTATCCCAGCGGCCCCAGTCCGGTAAATTCTCCCGCGGTGTCCACCCGCCAGAGACTCCAGGTATCGGCCGGCGTGCTCAGCGAGATGCTGGTGAAGGCCTGCGGTTCGTAGGCGCTGAAGAACGAGAAATTCATCAGCCATGCCAGGTCCTCACCGGCCATGCCGACGATTTTCATGGTCAGTTGCACGACATAGATGCCGACGACGATCCCGATGGTGCGCCAGCGGTACCGGTCCCAGGAGGACATTAATGTCGAGAGTCCGGCGAGGAAGAACGTGAGGGCGAACAGGTTGACGGCGCCGGGGACAAAGTGCTTCATTTCCGTTTTCGTCTTCATCGGCGTGTAGACGATCTCGGTCTCGCCTACCGGATTCGGAATGCTGAACAAGCCAGGAACGTTCAGCAGCGTCGGAGGCACTTCTTCCTTGGCTGAAGCATTCATCACTCCGGTATAGATTCCCAGCCAAACGACCATACACAGCAGCGCCGCACCGATCACCGTCACGCTGGCCTGGGAAAGCAAAACGCGCAGGCGACTGACCGGCTGGGCCAGCAGCATCTCCATGGTGCCCCGTCCGATTTCGCCGCTCACACTATCCGAGCCGCGAGAAATCGCCCATACCACCAGGCAGATAATCACAATCGGCTCGTCAAACGTCATGGCGATCCGGCCGGTGTAGGTGAACAGTTGATCGAACGGAACGGGGGAAAACTTTTCGAATTCCCGTAGTTGTTCAAAGACCGCCCGAAACCGACTCATCTCCAGCCGACCCACCAGCCAGACGCGCGCCGAGCAGAACAGGTACAGCATCGCGGCGCACGACAGCCACAAGAGCCGCGCTTCGTAGGCAAACTTCTTTACCAGGATTCGAGTCACGAGACATCCGCGGTTTGAGGAAGCGACTGCGTGACCTCGAGCCGGTTCGATGGCTCGGAGTGAAACTGCCGGTAGATGGCGCGAATTCCCGCAGGTTCCACACGCACGTCCTTCAATGGGAAGGTCGAAAGCCAGCCGAGCAACGGGGCCAGCGACCTGCTGGTTTCGAAAACAATGGTGCCGGCGTCACGCGAGATTGTGGTGAGTCCGTCGGCCAGTTCACCTTCCGGTTCGGGCAACGGGTGATCCGAGGAAGCGACGATACGATGGCGTTTGAGCAAGACGGACATTTCTTGCAGGTGCACCAGCTTCCCCGTCCGCAATATCGCCACGCGATCGCAGGCCTCTTCGACTTCGGACAAAACGTGCGACGAAAAGATCACGGTGCGCCCTTGCATCTTCGCCTGCTTGACCAGGTCGATGATCAGGCTGCGCACCGTGGGGTCGAGGTTCGCTGTTGGTTCGTCGAGCATAATCAGGGGGGTGTCCTGAGACAACGTTGCGGCCAGCGCCAGTTTCTGCCGCATGCCGGTCGACATGTAGGCCACGCGCCGCGAAAGATCCAACTCCCATTGCCGGGCCAGGT
>CALBSZ010000189.1 GCA_937967665.1 uncultured Planctomycetaceae bacterium | reverse complement strand
CCATGAGCGCGGCGGGTTGGTCCGCGCGGTACTGCGCGGGGACGTAGATGGCCCAGTCCCGAATCGTGCCCTCAAAGATCGTGGACTCCCACGGCGGCATGATTTCGATCTTTCCACGCGGCACATCTTTGCGTGCAATCGCGTCCGGATGCGGTTCCCAGGCGGGCTTCGTGTTTACCATCGGAACGTGGGTCGATGCCGCGTCGTCGTCCCAGAGCCACCGCAGCGCTGCAGGAAATGCTTTTCCTCCCCACTTGCCGCTGTGGCCGCCGTCGGTCGTGACCAGCTTGTACCGGTAGCCCGCAAACTGCAGCGCCGCCGCCAGATCCTGGTTGCCCAGGGGCCAGTTGCCGTGCAGGTTGTTCAGGTCGTGGCGGCCTTCCTGAAGATAGACCTTGATCGGCTTGGGGTTGGCCTTCGTCTGCCGAACCAGTCCTGGGTACTCCCAGCCGCCGCGAATGTTGGTAAAGCTGCCAATGTGGCTCATCACCTTACCGAACTGCTCGGGCTTCTCCCACGCCACCGTAAACGCGCAGATGCCGCCCGACGAGATCCCGCAAACGGCGCGATCGGCTGGATCGCTGGAGACATTCAGGCCTTGCAGTGCGACCGGCAAAAATTCATCAACCAGGAAATTGGCATAGCGATCGCCCAGCGAGTCGTATTCGAAGGACCGATTGCTCCGCGGCTTCGCGCTGGGTGCGGTCGCGGGAATCGTACCCGGATTGACGAACACGGCGATCGTGACCGGCATCGCCTGTTGGTGAATCAAGTTGTCGAACACCACCGGCACCCGAAACGCTCCCTGCGGGTTCGCGTAACCGGCACCGTCCATGAACACCATCAGCGCCGCGGGTTGGTCCGGCTTGTACTGGGCTGGAACGTACACACGGTAGTCACGTTCTGTTCCCGGAAACACGTGGCTATCGGTGAACTTCCCTAACGTGATGGTTCCTTGGGGGATGCCCGTCCGAACAACTCGATCCGGATCTTCATCGGCCTGCGCGGGAACAACTGGCAGGGAAACCACGCAATACACAAGGATCGAAAGACGTCGCAAATGTTTCATTGAGAGACTCCTGAACTCTGGTGAGCTACCGATACACTTCATTCAAACTAGGCTTTGTTTTAAATCTCGCGTTGTTGTCATGGGTGGACGGGGTCGAGTGAAGCGAGCCCCCGGAATCCAAGGTTCTGTGGGGTCGCTTCGCTCCACCACAGCCACCCTTTTCCGGTTTTAAAACAGAACCTAGCTCGATACATGTGATTTGCATCGTACGTCCCGCTTGCTGGAGCGAGCGGTTGGCGTACCCGACTTACACGCAGGCTTCATCAAACAACTCGATCATTCCTTCGTCTTCGTCCAGCGACGTCGCGATCAATCTGATGTTGGTCTGTTCGCACAAAGGTACGAGGCGCCGAAGTATTTCGCTTGGAATCGGAGCTTCCAGCGTCCACACAAGGTTGAGGGTTCGTCTTGCTGTCGCTCGAGTGGACCGCCGCAGTTCGAGCGAATCGATAATGGTTTCGAGTCGCTCGATCGCCCGCAAACGGCCGCCAAGAATGACGAAGCAGTAGCGTGCGAACCAGGCGGACTCGAACAGGAACTCGTCATCGAAACGGGCCTCATTGTCGTCTGTGGAAACGATCTCGATGCGCCAGCCAAGTCGATGGAGGAAACCCGGTAGTCGCGAAAGGCGATGCTCCGTCCACGGGTCGGCATTTGCAATCAGGATGAAAGTTTCACCCTTCTGAACCGCTCGTTCCAGGAAGGCCTTCCAATTGCGATCACCGCCGCCGGCCAATACGGCGTAGGATTTTGGAAACAAGGCATCCACAAGTCGCCCACTGAACGGAACGGGGAGATAGCAGTCGAAAGTCGAATTGAAACGGCGAAAGTAGTCCACGACGACAACAATCACAGCCAGGTAAAGCGTGGCACGCGCGAACAACAGGTTCAGGCGGTCGAGCCGATTGGCGTGCATCACTTCCTGGTGTGTCATCGTGCGAACGTGTGCTTCCTGTTGTTGGTCGCTTTCGGCGGAACCGACGGATATCTTTTCGGCTGCCTGCTTGCCTTCCTCACGCTCGACTTTGCCCGCGCGACGGTACTCGGGAACGGCCTCTGCGTTTTGCTCAAGGTTCTCATTGCCCAAAGTGTCTGCGGTGTCGTCAACGGCGTCGTCCCGACCTTCTTCTGCCGGTTCCGAACTATCCGACTCGACCGAAGCCGCCTCATCGACGTGTGCTTCCTCGGTGCGCGCATTCGCCTGGCTGATATCCGCGGAGAAATCGATCTTAATGTTGCTGACGATGTTGGAATTGACATGTGCCAGAATCAGTCCGGCCACGGCCAGGGCCAGCGCGGTCCAGCAGACTTGACTACGCCGCCAGCGAACGGCAAATGCCAGCATGAACAGGACCGCGCAGAGATACAGCGCGATCGAGAAAATGCCGATCAGGCCGAAGTATTCGTAGAGTTGCTGGATGGCGGTCATTACTTTCGATACTTGCGAGTTGCTTCCAGGTAGCGTGTGGTGGCGTAGTAGACGACGTTGACGCCTAAGTGCATGGCGGCCTCGGCTAACACCGGATCGATGCCCGAGTGTCCCGTCTTCCAGGCGTCGTTCAGATCGCCAGGGAAATAGAAGACGGCCCAGCGACCTTTGTATTTGACTCCCATTGTCTGTTTTCCGCCGTGGAACCACAGTGGCGGCGGACCGTTGGGAAAGGTGAACGGAATTTGAAAAATCGGGTCGTCATCGGCAATGGGACGTAGCGGACTTCCCGGCAAGAGCGTGTTCGCCATGGAGCGAAACTGCCCGTCCCAACGACGACTGCCCGCGTCTCCGAAAATCATGCCGCCTTCCTTGATGTATTCGCGTAACGTCTCCATGTCGGCTCGAGACAAACGCAGATTTCCGGAACCGGTCATGTAGATAAATGGCGGCGCTTCGCCCTTGGGATACTTCCGTAAATGCGAAACCGGGTGCGATTCACCGTCGCGAGCCACCTGCCGGCTGTCCAGGCCCGAAAGTTCTTGAAAGGCGGCAAGGAAGTTGGCGTCCGCGCCTTCGGACTTGTCCATGCCGTCATCCCATTCTTCTCCGCTATACTCGACACGAATGAAGCGAATCTCGCCGTCACCAAAACCATCTGCCCAGCCGGCTTGTTGGCCGCCGCCTGTTCCCATGTTGCCGTGCGCAGCGCTGGTATCCGCGACATAGGTCAATTGCGTCGCGTCGTTAACGTCTTTCACCACTTCGGAATCGTCCAAATCGGGTAGAGCCAACGATATGGCGGCAACGTCCGAAAGGATGTACTTCCTGCGTTTCTTCTTCTTGGGTTTTACAACCTTGACCATCGCCACGGCTGGTTGCCCACTTCCCAGCGGCACGCGATACGGGCGAATACAACCGCCGCGCATCATCAACAGCAAAGGAATCAGCACGATCACCAACAAGTGGGCGAAGGAACTGCCATAAACACTCTTCCGAAAATCAGGATCGCGGCCGTGCGTCCGAACATTCTCCCAGACGCGATCGCCCGGCAATGGCGCATCCTCTTCCTGGCGGCAGAACAGATTCACTGTCGAGCGGCGCCATGAGACGACATGTTGGATAATCGTCAGCAGCAGCACGACGACCGCGGGCCATAACCATTCGAATCGCCAATAAAACAATTCGCGAACGTATCCATCGGCGGGAGGCTCGGGTAATGCCATCATCGCCGAAGACACCAGGCTGGTCACGATCATCGTGAACAAGGCATAAAGTGCGACCAGTAGATAGACGATGCCATAAGCCTTGCGAACCAGGTATAGCGACCAGCGTTGCCGAAACGTCGCGCCGGCCAGGGCGGCCAGGAGAAGGTAAATGGACGAGATTCCAACAATCCATTGCCACACTACAAACAGCGGTGGTACCGGCCAGCGAGCAAAGGCGTATCGCAATTCGGGCCAGGCGCCGACCAGCCAAGGATACAGCACGACAGGAAAACTCAAGGCTCCGGCGAGCAGGGCGGCCGCGACGACGCCTAACGGCAAGCACAGGAACGCCTGCGTCCCGTTTACCGGCGAGCGTTTGGCCGCGGCGTTGCTCGTATTGTCCGATTTTCTGTCAGTCATCCCGAACTTCACTTAGAGGAACGCGTCATGGGGTTCGGTAAAGGGGTCAGGAGTCAATTGCCGGAACGGCCCTTCGGGTGCTTC
>CALBSZ010000188.1 GCA_937967665.1 uncultured Planctomycetaceae bacterium | reverse complement strand
TTCAAAGCCTACTTGGCAAAACAAAACATTACTCTCACACCTGGAATTTTGCGGCCAGTGAACCGATGATGCCGAAGACGGCGCCGTATCTGCCAGGTTCCCAGCCGGCGGGGACGGAGTCGGTCAGTAGTAGCCGTCCGTCAACTTTACCACCTCGAACGACATCCAGTAGCCGTCCTACAATTAGCGTTCCCAAGGAAGTGGCATCCGCCAACGACGAGATTGCTCGATTCGAAGATGTCGGCTGGGGCATTAATTCGCTGGCTATCTCTCCAAACGGCCGCTTTGTTGTTGCTGGAAAACTGGATCGTGCGGTTAATGTGTACGATCTTGACCGCAAGCTGCTGGTTGGCGAGCGAACGGAGCTTGCCCACCTTGGTCAGGTGAATTGCACACAGTTTGCACCTTCAGGAAAGAAGGTGCTGACGGGCGGTTACAGTGGCGAAATCCAGATCTGGGAGTTTGGGGATACGGGCCAAATCATTCCGGTTGAAAAGTTTGTTGGACATACCAGTGAGATCAAGTGCATCGACATTTCCAACAACGGAACAACAGTCCTTTCGGGTGAACGCGACAAGCGACTGCGATGTTGGAATCTAGAAACAAGACGCGAAGACTTTGCCATCGCGGAGTTCTCACGTGAGGTCCTGGCGTGCCGGATCGTTGAAGATGGCAATTTCGGTCTGGCCTGTGGGCAAGAGAAACTCGTCAAATTCGATTTGCAGACAGGAAACGTGTTGGACGTTCGCCAAGTTGGGCGAGGTTACCACATGGCGGCGGCGTTTTCAGACGATGGAAAGTACCTTGCAGTGAG
This sequence comes from uncultured Planctomycetaceae bacterium, assembly GCA_937967665.1. Taxonomy (GTDB): domain Bacteria; phylum Planctomycetota; class Planctomycetia; order Pirellulales; family Pirellulaceae; genus CALBSZ01. The sequence continues at coordinate 14,070 of CALBSZ010000188.1, read as the reverse complement.
CACGGGCAGTGATGTCGAGGTGCTGGAAGCCGGTACCGGGAAAACGGTAGCCACGATTAAATCGGAAGGCGTCGCGTGGAGCTTGCGCTTTGTGCCCGAAACGACTTACCTGATCACTGGTGGGCGAGCCGAAATCAGTTGGTGGGACTATAGCAAGCAGGCGTTCGTTGCCAGCCAAAAAGTAGGCACCTTCGCCTATGTCAAATCGTTTGCTGTTTCGAACGATCGCAAACGCGTTGTTGCCATTGGGTCGTCAGTTGGGCAGGCACTTGAGGCATTCAAAGTGCCCTCCGAAATGGCAAAGTGATATCTGCGGTGCGGGGTATGAAATGCGTCAATCCTCATTGGCTGCCCATTATAGATATGCCGCAACGGTCAAGCCGACTTCGGTGCTCAGCTGGCCTTCGGCAATGGTCAGCGTCATGGGTTTTTCGCAATCAACATCCCTGCCCGACAGCATGGCTTCCGCAGCCACTTTGGCATGCCAGCGATCCGGCGTGCGGGTATGCACGACATCGATCCGTGGATCATCAATGATCTGCCGGTAGTCACTGATGAAATATCCTTCGACCGGTTCGCCGCACCAGTCTGGGCCATTACGGCAGGGAATGCACGGCATCGTTCGAGCGAATGGCATGAATCTGGTCCGTGCCGTGGGCCAGATACAGGTCTTGACCCACGTGGCCGATCACACCGTCCACGGTGGTGTCGTCAACCATGTTGGCGGCCACGCCGGCAGCGCCGCCCAGTACGGCGTTCACGCGGGTAGTGAAATCGTTGCTGCTGGTCCACATCCCGAGTAGCGTCACGAGTTGCGCCGGGGCCAGTGTTGTTTCGCCGCCGGCCACGATGTCGTCGTCGTCGTTGCCTTGGACGTCGTCGCCGCCGAGTCCGCCGAGGACGATGTCGCGGCCCTGGCGTCCGAACAGGCGATCGTTGCCCGCTTCGCCCAGGACGATGTCGTTGTCGCCGCCGCCGCTGATCGTGTCGTCGCCATCGCCGCCGTGCAGCACATCGTCCCCCACGTCGCCAGCGACCAGGTCGTTCCCGCCACCCGAGAAGATGATGTCGTTGCCCTCGCGGCCCAGTAACTCGTCGCGGCCGCTGCCGGCCGTGATCTGGTCGTCCCCGGTTCCGCCATCCACCTTGTTATTGCCATCACCGGCGTCGATGATGTCGTTGCCGCCCCCGGAAAGAAGGATGTCCTTACCAAAGGTTGTAAAAATCGTGTCGGAACAGCCACCGGACGCGATGTAGTTGTCGCCGCCGCCCGCGTCGATATCAGCGCAAATACGGTCGGAAGCGATGGAAATGCGATCGGGGCCATCGCCCGTGATAATGCGGACTACATTCGTCGTTGGGTAGAACGGGCCATAGCCAACGTCGTTGCGCATTACCAACTGCCCGCCGCCATTGGTGTCCGTGATGATGATTTCATTGCTGCCATCCAGGGAATCGGGGACCAGCAGATTGCCGTCGGTGTCGATGCGCGGGTCGTTGGTGACGTTGACGCTATGCAAGATCGTCGTGGTCGTATCATCGTCGCTGACAGACAACGTGACGGTGTACAATCCCAGAGCCAGATACTCGTGCGTCAACGGCACCGGCGCCAGCGTATGGCAGTTGCCCAGGTCTTCGTCCGGGCTGCCGTCTCCCCAGTTCACCGAACAAGCCAGGTGGTTGTCGCGGTCGTCGACCGAAACATCGTTGCCCGAGAATTCAAAGGACAGCGATTCCGATGGGGATGCTTCCGCAGGTCCCGTGATCGTACCCGTGGGCGCGGCGTTGTTGACGGTCACGGTGAGTGTATCGGTAGCGGAGTCGCCGTCGTTGTCCGTCACGGTGAGAGTAACGGTGTAACTGCCGTCGATATCGTAGGCATGCGAGCCGGCCACGGAACCCGAGCCGGCACCTTGGGTAACGGCACCCGCTTCTACCACGCTGCCGTCGCCCCAGTCAATGGTCGCGGTATGGGTATCATCGACCCCAGCGTCGGTAAACGTCGCGGGATCCAGCGTCAGCGTGCTGCCTTCGGAAATGGTCTGGGACGCTCCCGCGTCGACAACAGGCGCCACGTTCCGCACCGTCACAACCGTGGTATGATCCGTGTAACCGCCGTCGTCGTCGAGGACACGCGCCGTGACGGTGACCAGGCTGTCTCCGTCACGAAGAATCGTGGCGGGAACCGTATACGACGCCGACGACAAAGCGCCGGCGTACGTGCCGTCACCAGCGCCGTCATCAAAGGACCCGTTGTTGTCCAGATCATAAGAGTACCTCAAGCCGGCGGCCAGGTCGCCGTTGGAAGGATCACTGGCCCCGCTCAACGTAACATCCGCGCTGGAACCCTCGTCAACGGGGCCGTCGTTCGCGAGCGTGGCCGTCGGAGCCGTATTGGTGAGTGTGAGCGTGGTGGAATCCGGATCGGAAGCCGAATTGAAGGCTCCCTTATCGTCGGTAACGATCAAGCTCACCGTGAAGGAAGTGCCGGCCATGGTCCCGTCGTCGATGCCCAGTGCCTGCAGGTCCGACCAGGTCAGTGTCGCCATGTTACTGGTGGTGGACGGCAGGGCGTTGCCATTGACCGTCCAGTCGTAGGTCAGCACATCTCCGACATCGGTGTCCGAGGAACCGGAGCCGTCCAGAGTAAGGCCCACGCCTTCGACCGTCGCATAGGGGCCGCCGGCATCGGCCGTGGGCTGCTGATTGTCGTTGTCGTCGATCGTGAAGGTCGCGGTGGCCTGGGTTCCAATGATGGCGTTACTCGTACTGGTAACGCTCAAGTTCACGGTCTCGTTCGCTTCCGGGACCGTGTCGTCGAAAATCGTCAGGGACGCCGTGGCCACCGCCTCGCTGGGATTGAACGTGACGGTGACGGGGGTTGTCGTATTGTCATAGTCCGCCGGCAGCGCGCTGCCCCCGGTAGCCGTTCCGTCCGCGAAAGCAACCTGCACGGTCGACTCGAAATCCAGGGTTCCACTGCGTGTCAGTGTGATCTCCATGGTCGTGCCGGCGCCTTCGTCATCATGGAACGTGGCGCTACTGAATTGGACGTTTGGCGTTACATCAACGAGCGCCACGTCGTTGCCGGCACCTTGCGCGCCCGTCGCGTCCGAATCGTAGAACAATTGGAAGGTGGCTCCACCGCCATCGATGATGTCTCCGTTGGCCAGTCCGTTGAAAGTACCACTGACCACATCGCCGCCATCGTTCTGGCCAATCACGAAGACATTACCACTTGCCGGTGTGTAGCCCGTGCCAACGGACACATCCAACGAAGCACCCGCGAGTGTCAAACCGTCGGTCACGTCGATTTGATCGTAATCGGTCCCCGCGGTCGCTGCGCCATTGATATCGATGTCGACCGTGCTGGTCGAAGTGAGTGTCACCGAATTCGTTGACAGCGACCCGATCTCGTTGGCCACGTCGTCGCTGGTGGCCGTCATGTCCGTATCACCCGCGCCCAGATCGCCCGGCGAGATGGTTGCGCCGCCATTCTGGAAACCAGTGATCTCGATCGTTAGATTATCAGCTAGGGATTGCGTTTGGTTCGGTCCCGCGGAGCCCTGGCCTCGGTGAGAGACGGCAATCTGGTCTCCTGCATCGAGTGTGACCCCTAGTTCTGAAACGTTGATGCTGGCATTCTGCGGATTCGAGCCACCAGGATGGCTGGCAGCCCCGCTCGTCAAATCGGACCACGTGCCTGCTGAGGCATCGTAGAACGCAAGGAAATAATCGATATCGCGTGCGTTGGGACCAAGCGCGACAGGATCCATGCCGAAGAACTCCAGTTCGCCCAACGCATGAGCGCCTGTACCGTCGCCGCCCGCTCCATCAACGTTGTACCGGAAGTAGGTATAGCCCAAATTGGATTCAAAGTCGGGACCGTTGGAATCCTGTGCCTGAATTCCGGCGGGTGCGCTGGAACTGGTGTAGAGCAGGACCTTGTTTTCAACGGAACCACCGCCTGCTGTAAATGGTGAACTTCCCGTGCCGTAATCAAAGATCGTGTCCCAGTTGGTACCATCGTTCGAGCCCTGAATCTGCCAGATAGCCGGATCGCGACCGGTCCCCGAATCGTTATCGGAAGTAATGGTAAAGTGGGTCAGAACCTTGGGAGTCGCCAGTTGATATCCGACATGTAGCGATGTGCCTGGATCATTGGCGCTACTGCAGCACCACTTCGCATTGCCCCCGCCAACCTGATTGTCGAATACATTGTAAGAGAACTCGCCGCCGCCAAAGCCCGGTTCATCGTTGGCAAAGAATTGCACGACATCATAGTTCGTGTCAGCAGCGGCCGCGCCGTTGTTGTCAGGATCGGCCAGGTCGCCACCGAGCAGGCTGGCGGCCCCGTAGCCCAGCAAATGTCCCGTGGTTTGCGAGCTTGAGTTCCCGCCTACGGTTTCACCTGTCCAAGTGAAGTCCAAAGTTCCCCTGATATCGACGGTGATCGTTTGGCCCGTGGGATTGGTCCAGAGAGCAAGGGGAGCTTCGCCAAACAACGCGGGGGCGCTGTTTTGCGAGAGTGTAGTTTTAGTGATCCGTTGCGACGAAGGCCCAGCGCCCCACTGAAGAACAGCGCCATCATACGACAGATCGGTCCGCGCGCCCTCGTACCAATTACCGGGCGCGCTATCCACGCTGTGATAAGACCAGACGCTGCTATCCAGCGAGTCCGTTTGCGAATCGGTTTCACCGCCACCGTTGTCGTTCCAGTCAGTAGCCCGATTCCATTGGTGCCCGATCTGATAAATGGACCCTGCAAACAAATCTGCGTTGATGTCGCCCGTGCCCGACACGTTGCCGCCGCCGACCACCGAAATACTGGTCGCGCCGCCGGACAAGTTAAGGATGCCGTTGACGATGTTGAATTCACCGAGGGGGACCGCGTTCGAGTCGTTCAGCGTTACCGTATCGCCCGCATTGACGACGAGTTTGCCCGCCGAGCCGAAGCCTGCCGCCGAACCATCACCAAACGCCGCACCATCGTTAGGATTGATCAACGTGTATCGCTGACCACTGACCGGACCGCGGATCGTTCCTCCGCCGGTTAAGGTCGGCGGATCGACGTAGTCGTTGTCAGCTGTCAGTACAGTGACTGCACCGGGGCCGGTCGCCGAATCCGAGGTGTTTGCCGCCACCAACGTTCCGCTGGCGACGGCCGTGCCGCCGCTGTATGTGTTGGCTGCCGTCAGTGTTAACGTTCCGTCGCCAGTCTTGGTCAGAGCCGCCCCCACGCCGCTCAGCGCGCCGTTCACCGTGGTGTTCCCGTCGCCATCGATCGTCAGGCCGGCAAAGGAGGCATCGCCTGCGATCGTGAGCGTATCGGAGACGCCGTGGGAGGCAATTGTCCCGCTAGCGGGGACCGGATTCTGCGCTCCAAAGTATTTGACATTCAAATAAAACTCGATGCCAGCGACTTCCGCGGGTGTCAGCGCGCGGTCGTAAACAAGGATCTCTGCCGTGTCGAAACGGGCGTTGGCCCACTGATCGGTGCGTGTACCGACAATATACTCTCTCGTTTGCGTTCCGTTATTCGCGCCTGCCGTAACCTGGAGCATCATGTATTGGCTGGCATCGATCGCTCCCAGGTCGAAATTGTTCGCGGAGGACACGTCGACGCCATTTCGTCTGACCGCCGATGGCAACTCGCTACTCCAAAAGCGATCTTCACCACCTTGAAACATCCACATGCGATCGGCATCGTTGCCGTTTTTTACACCAATCGGAGCGCCCCAACTGGGACCAAAGGAGTTCCGCTGGACACCGTTGTCCTGTCCGGCACGAAACACCAGGAAGACGTTCTGGGCAAAGTACTCGTTGCTGGGGTCTGCCATCTGCAGATTCTCGTCGTTTTGGTCGAACCGGACCGCCGGCAGCCCGCCGACTTCGTTTGTTTCGAAGGTGGGCGTGCCGGTCCACGAGACCAGATTACGATTATTGCCCGATTGATCGGCCCAGGCAGCGACCGGGTCGCCATCGTTGAGTGACAGGGTCGACGCATCGTACCAGGCCTGTAAACCAGTCGTATCAAACGCAGGTAGTGCCGACGCGGCAGCCACAATGTCGGCGTAAATGACATTGCTGCCGGCAATGTTGCTAATGGCACCCATCGCGCCGCCGCCGTCATCATAGCCATTTCCGGCGATGGTAAGAGACTCGCCTGCTGCGATATCGACAACACCGGCGTCGGTACCTCCGTCGTAACCCAGGTTGGTATTGTCGAGCGCCAGGGTTGCGCCGCTGGTAACCGTTGTTCCCGCGTCTATCGTACCCAACGCGGTATCACTTGCGGCAACCAAAGTGCCTGCCGTGATGGTGACGTCGCCGGTAAACGTGTTGTTGGCCGTTAGGGTGACCGTTCCCGTACCTGTTTTGGTTAAGTCATTGGAAAAGGTCACCGCGTAGTCACCGTCGATGGAGTACTTCTGAGCCAGGTAAGCCTGAACTTTGGCGCGGTCACTGCTGCTCAGCGTACTACTGAACGCGATGATTTCAGCCGTGTCGAAACGGCTGTTGGCCCACTGATCCATCCGCGTGCCGACCACGTATTCGCGGATTTGCGTTCCGTTGTTGGGCCCAGCCGTGACATTCAGCACCATGTACTGGCCGAGGGATGTATTTTCTGTGGCTGCTAAGATATCGAAGTTGTTGTCAGATGGGATATCCATCCCGTTCCTGTTCACCGCGGAGGGCGGTTCACTATTCCAGAATCTGCCGGTGTTGCCCTCCAGCATCCACGTGCGATCCGCGTTGTTGCCATTCGGGGCGCCGATCGGAGCGCCCCAACTTGGCCCGAACGTCGTTCTGGTGGCGCCATTGCCATCCTGCCCGGCGCGAAACACGAGGAAGACGTCGTTTGCGAAGTACTTGTTAGAAGAGTCGGCCATGTAGAGATTTTCGTTGTTGGCGTTGAATCGGACTGCCGGCAGTCCGCCTATTTCGTTCGTCTCGTACGTGGGCGAGCCAGTACCGGTCGTCAGGTGTCGGCCGTTCAGGGATTTGTCCGCCCACGCGGTCACCGTGTCGCCGTCCGCCGGGTTGTTGCCCGCATTGCCGTCGCCATCGATGTCGCTGGCGTCGTACCAGACTTCAAGGCTATTGGTCACGCCGCCCAAATCGGGAACGCTCGCACCGCCAGCCAGGTTGCCCGAAACAACGCTGTTGACGATCACGTTGCCCGCCCCATCAAAGACGACGTCCGAAACATCTAAGTCGACCGTACCATTCAGCGTCAGTTCTCCGGCGATCGAATTCACGGTCATGCCGAGTCCCTCGATATCCCCGTTGTACGAGTTCGTACCGTCTACGTTGACAATGATCCCCGCGCCCGCAATGTCCTCGCCCGAGATGTCAACACCACTCGAAAACCCAACGCCCGCGGTTGACCTGGTGATGACAATATCGCCGCCGTCCTTTAGTCCAAAGGCGTTGTCGTGAGCGGCCACGACCGTGCCGCCGTGGACCGTGACCGTTCCGTTGAACGTGTTGTCACCGCCCAGAGTCAGCCTGCCGCTGCCAGATTTGTTGAGGTTGTTCTCAATAGTCGGGTAAGCGATACCGTACTTGGCGGCGAGATAAGCTTCGACCTTCTGCATGTCAACGGGATTCAACGCCGTGTCATACACGATAATTTCCGCAGTATCCCAACGGCTGTTGCCCCAAGCATCGGTGCGAGTGCCGACAATGTATTCCCGATCGTGACTTCCGTTGCCGTTATTGTTGTTTGTTGTGGCAGTTCCGGGGCCGATGTTCGCCGTGACATTCAGAATCATGTACTCACCCATCGAGGCGCCGCCCGTAGTCGTGGACATGTCGAAGTTATTGGCCGACGGGATATCGATACCGTTTCGGCGAACGGCCGCGGGCGTTTCGTTGTTCCAGAATCGGTCCTCGTTAGGGTGCATCATCCACATTCGATCGGCATCAGGGCCGCTTTTGACGCCGATAGGCGCTCCCCAGCTGGGACCAAACGTCGTGCGCTGGACGCCACCATCCTGCCCCGCGCGAAAGACGAGGAAAGTGTCGTGAGCGAAGTACTCGTTACTGGGATCCGCCATCTGCAGGTTTTCGTCATTCTCGTCGAATCGGACTGCCGGCAGGCTATTGATTTCGTTTGCTTCAAAAGTGGGTGTCTTGGTCCACGTCACCAGATGGCGGTTATTACCCGACTTGTCGGCCCAGTCCGTGACCGTGTCGCCATCCGCCGGGTTGTTGCCGGAATTGCCGTCGCCGTCGATGTCGCTGGCGTCGTACCAGACCTGCAGGTTACCGGCAGCCACGGTACCGGCCCCGGCCAGGGTCTCTCCGTTGCCCAGCGGTTGCGAGAGGACCAGATCGCCGTCCCCGGCGAAATTCATGTCGTTGAACAAGCCGACGTCAATGTTGGCAGTAATCGTTACCTGGTTGGCCAGCGATGCCAACGTTCCGCCAAACAGCGTCAAACTCTGGTTGCCCGTAATCGCCGTGATGTCGGAGTCCGGATTGAATTCGAGCGTGCGGCCGGGTTCGAGGACGACTGCGGTGTTCGTCCCCAGCCCGCTGGTGTGCTTGACCTGCAGGTCGCCGTCCACCCAGTCCAAGAGGTCGTAATTGTTCGCTGTTCCACCGAGGATCAGTTTTCCCGAGCCGACTTTTTCCAGCGTGTGGTTGCCGGTCACATTGCCCGTAATCGTAACGGAACTCCCGCCGTCGTTATTCCAAATCCTCGCATCGGCGGCCAGCGTCACGTTACCGTCGATGGTACTGCTGCCGTTCCAGTTGATGAAAGCGCCCCAGTTATTCTTGCCCCCCTCGATCACGAAATTCGAGCGATGCGTACGACCGTTGCGCAGTCCGATGTTGGTGTTACTTCCAAGCACCGTGGTCGTGCCGTTGTGATCGCCAAGCGCGTTGTCGGCGTGAAGGTCGATCTGTCCATCGTTGAAGAGTTCGAAGTCGCCACTGTAATTCGTATTGGAGACTTCGATATCCACGAGATCGTTGCCTTCCACGCGGACCAGTCCGCCGCCGCTGACGCTGGTGGAGCGGATATTGATGCGATTCTGAGCATCGAGCGTCAGCGTGTTGCCGTTGACGTTAAGGCCACCGTCGATGAACAGCTCGTTGCCGGCGGAATAGATCCTCGAGTCGGCGGCGACCGTAATCAGACCCTGAAAGATGACGTTGCTGCCGGCGCTCTTCTTCATCGCCCCTTCGGCCTGACCGTCTCCGGTTCCCAAACCGTTGCCGGTGATATTGAACGTTTCCGTGTAGGTTCCGCCTGTGAAGTTGATCGAACCACCGTCTTCCACGGTCGTGCCGGCGGCATCGGTACCGAAGGCAGCACCGTCGGAAGCATTCACTTGCACACCGGTTTTGACAGTGGTTGTGCCTGTGTAGCTGCCGGCATCGTCTAATGTTACGTTGCCGCTGCCCGAATACTGGATGGTTGCGCCCGCCGCCGATTCCGAAATACCGCCGGGGTCCACGCTACCACCGCCGATCAGATTCACCATAGTAGCGCCTGCCACCGTAGTACCATCAAAAGCAAAGTTGCCGCCTACGTTGAGCGTGGCACCGGCGGCGATGGTCAGCGTCCCGAGGCCGACGGTCCCGGCGGCTGTGTTCGCCTGGATCGCCGAAACACCAGTGACAGAGATATTGTTGGGAAGAGGCGTGGGTGTAGCGTCTATTCCGTACTTCGCGCGCAGATAGGCTTCTACCGCCAGGCCTTCCGCCGGCGATAAGACGCGATCGTAGGCGATGACTTCGGCCGTATCGAATCGTGCGTTGGCCCAAGCATCCGTTCGCGTGCCGACAATGTACTCTCTGACGTGATCTCCGTTGCCGGTGTTATTTGGCTGCGCGGGTCCCACGTTTGCCGTTACTTTGAGAACCATGTACTCGCCCATCGACGCGTTGCCGGTCGGCCCGGACATGTCGAAATTATTCGCCGACGGGATATCAATACCGTTCCAACGAACGGCCGCCGGCGTTTCGTTGCCCCAGAACCTGTCTTCGTTGCCCTGGAACATCCACATCCGGTCCTCATCAGGTCCGTCCTTCACACCGATAGGCGCACCCCAACTCGGACCGAACAGCGCGCCGTTCCCTGAACGAAAGACCAAGAAGGTGTCATGAGCGAAAAACTCATTGGACGGATCAGCCATCTGCAGATTCTCGTTGTTGGCGTCAAATCTAACGGCAGGTAAACCGCCAACCTCATTGGTCTCATAGGTCGGCGTACCGGTCCAGCTCACCATATTGCGGTTGTTGCCCGACTTGTCGGCCCATGAAGTGACCGTATCTCCGTCGGCCGGGTTGTTACCCGAGATGCCGTCGCCGTCGATATCACTAGCGTCCAGCCATAGTTCCAAGTCGGTTGAGACACCACCGGGGCTGGTAGGAGGCTCCGCAATGAACGTCAACGTGCCGCTATTGAGAACCACTTCGGCGTTGCCCAGTGGCGTGCCGTCATTCACCGTTCGAAGTTCGCCACTGGCGCCGACAGTAATCGTCCCAGAGGCAATGGAATTAACCGTGTTCGCGAACTCGAGTGAGCCGGCATCGATCGTCGCGACCAGAGCAGTGGCGTTGATTTCGGCATCCATGACGTTGCTGCCGCTGGCCGTGGCCTGCTGGTCGATCATGTTCGTGAACAGCGTTCCGTTGTCGAGCGTGAAGCTGCCTGCGCCGTCAAACTCGACTGCCTCGACGGTGAACGTGTCGCCGGCAAGATCTACCGGACCCGCGCCGTTGTCACGGAAAATCGCGATGTCGTTGGAGTCCGGCGCGCGGCCGATGTCCCAGTTGGCACCGGTCGTCCAATTGTCGTCGACGCTGCCATTCCAAACGACGTCGTCCGTACTCACGGAGGCAAGCAGCGAAATGTTCCGTGTGCCCGATCCGGAATTGGTGTCAGGATCCACCGCGGTAAACGTAATTTCGCGTTCAAGCAAACTCGAACCGGTATCGTTTTGGAAAGTCACACCGCGCAAGGCTGTTTGGTAATCAGCAACGCTTGCCGTACCGCTGAGCGGCAAGCTGCCCGTGCCGGTATCAAACGCACCGGCGGTAATGCCTGCCGGCAACGCGCCCGCAGCCAATACGTCCTCGGCGGAATCGTAGTTGGCCGTGATTTGGATCGTGGCGCTGGCCAGGCTAGAGCTATCGGAGTCGCTGAGCGTTAAATTCGGATCGATCGCCTGAGCGCCGGAACCGATTCCGTAGTCCAGCGTCGCCGATGTTGTGGTCACAACGGGCACGGCCGACGAGGTGCCCAAGGTGTACCAGCCATCGGAAAGTGTGGCACTGCTGAACGTAATCGTGTCGCCGTTGACCGACGCCGCAACGCCTGTGTCAGTCCACGAAGTGCCGTTTGAACTGGTCAGCAGGAAGAAGGAGCTTTCGTTCGTTAACGTCAGGTCCGCATCGCTGAAATTGAATGTTGCCGTCGCGGCACCGGCGCCGCCCGACGCGTCCACGTACCACGTCCGCCCCCAACGCTTTTCGACGCCAGCCGGAACACCGGCGTTTGTGGTGCCTGTTCCACCATCATGCGCTGCCAAAAGCGCATCGCCGTCGGCAGCAAGCGAAGCAACCTCAATTCCGAAGCCAGCCGCACCTGCGTCGATCACGCTGGCACCATTCTCGCGGGCGACGCCGAATAAGTCGAAATCGTGTTCGCCGTTACCCGCGGTATCGCCCGCAAACCGATCGGCGATATCGGCTCCCAAAGCGTCCGCCACGTCGTATTTGGTATGCAGGTAGTTGGTGACCACTAGTTTTTCCGCGGCATTCAGTACTCGGTTCAGAAAGATTACTTCCCCAACATCACCCTCCCATTCGCCTCCCGTACTGCGACCGATCCGCCAATCGTTGTGAAACGTGGAACCACCGTTGGAATTCTTGCTGGAAGCCACATCACCATTGACTGTCATTGACCAGGGGCCCGCGCTCACGCCGGAGGTGTTGACGATATGAAAATCGTTTGGGTCGACAAAGTTGTTGATCGGGATATTGTTCTGCCGCACATTCGTCCCGTAGTTCTCGTACGCTAAGTTATTTCCCCAAGAGTAATGTTGATTGCTGTGCGTGCCAGCGCGCAGGAAGCCGCCGCTGTTCTGACTGTTGTTGCCCAGCGGTGTACGCAGCACGAAAACGTATTCAGCATCCGTGCTGTTTGCCTGCAGTCGGGGAAATTGCAGGTATCCGGGGTTGGCGAAATGGACAGCGTCTTGCAAATTCTGAGCACCGTCATCAAAGGTGACCGTGTTGGAACGCTGCGTGATATCGTTGCCCCGGCCGCTCTGGTCCGACCAGCGAATTGGCATCGATCCAAAGCAGCATGTCCGAAGAAGGGCCTTCAGCGATGATCCCACCCGGACCGTGTCCGCTGGTGATCGCAAGCAAACGTCGATCTTCTAAAGTTTCAAGACCCAGCTGCAGTGTTGCACGCTGACGGGACTGCTGTTTGTTTCGACGATTGCGGCGGCGGTGGGTTGACATGGATCGACTCCGTGTTGATGCGCGTTTTGTTTTGCTGGCTGTGAAACAGCACGTGGACCGTCGCGATTGCTCACGAGTAGACGTAGTCACGGTCTTCTTGATGACCGCTGACCTCGTTTACGATTGGTCGACGCAGGAAAAGAAAAGAAGCGAAACAGACAAATGTGGTTGATGAGAAATGGCGAATGTTTAGTCGCCGGCAACCAATGTAACCAAAGGCAATGCCGCATTTGCGAAAAAATGCACTGTTTTTGCGCAATCCCTTGCGGGATGCGTTGCACGCACGAATGGCCAGAGATGAAGGAATTGCTGCCGCATGCCAGGTGAACGCTGCACAGGCGTGGAACGTGCCCCAAACGGCATGTATTGTCGATACTACACGGAACCGCGACAGGTGCAAGGAAGACAAACGCATCGATACATCAGGTTTCGTTCATGCAACCTGAAATGATTCAGGATCTTATCTTGCTGCTATGATTCGCCGCCAATTCTGGGAAAATGCTGTTATAGCCAATATGTCCCGTGCTCCCATTTTGCTTAAAATTGCACCCGACTCATCCTGGACGAGGCTTTCCATTGAAACACATCGTAATCGTAGGTGGTGGCACGGCAGGTTGGATGGCGGCCATTAACCTGGCCAGCCGCTTTCCAGCGAAGCAGATCACGGTCGTCGAACCGTCGCGCCTGGGGCCCATCGGTGTTGGCGAGAGCGTGACCGGTGTGGTTCAGGATTTCATCAGTAATCCGATCAACCAGCTGTCACAGCAGGACTTCTTTCGGCGCTCGGATGCCATGTTGAAGTTGGGGATCTGGTATCACGACTGGCATGGCCCCAACACCGAATTCCTGTCACCGATCGATAATCCGTATTTTCTGTTCGAATCCTCCCATCCAGAAGACCTCGAAGCGTTTTATGCCACAGCAACGATGTCGGGGGCGTCGATTTGCGAGGAACAGATCCATGGCCGTCTGATGCGCGCTGGCTTAACGGATTACTACCGCAAGCCGGACGGCACAATCTCGGACGACCTTTCAACGGCTTCACTGCAATTCGATGCCTTGAAGTTTACCGCGTGGCTGCGCGACGTCGCGGCTGAGCGTCCGAGCATCCGGCATCTGGACGATTCGATTCGTACGTTCGAACAAGATTCGGAGACCGGCTTCATCACCGAGTTGATTCTTGAATCCGATCAACGACTCGCGGGCGACTTCTTTCTGGATTGTACGGGCTTCGCCCGGCGACTGTTCCAGCCTGCTTTTCAACCGCGCTGGACGGACTACGGCGATTACCTCACGGTCGACCGAGCCATTCCGATCTTCGTCGCGCACGCAGAGGGCGCCCTACCTGTATGCACCTCCGCGACCGCCTTACCTCACGGTTGGATCTGGCGAGTTCCCACCCAAATGCGGATTGGTTGCGGATACGTCTATTCTTCCAAGTACATCGACGACGATCAGGCGGTCGCCGAAATGCGCGCCGCGGGTTTGGATCCTGGCGCCGCGCCGCGCGTGTTGACATTTCAGCCCGGGCGATTTGAGACGCAGTGGGAAAAGAACGTCGCCTGCATTGGCATGTCC
>CALBSZ010000187.1 GCA_937967665.1 uncultured Planctomycetaceae bacterium | reverse complement strand
CCGTCCGAGAACCTGGGTGCCCAACTGGTGAAGGAAGCGGCCAGCAAGACCAACGACGTCGCCGGTGACGGGACGACGACCGCCACCGCTTTGGCGGAAGCTATTTTCCGCGAGGGCCTGAAAATGATCGCGGCGGGCGCGGATCCCATGGCGCTCTCCCGCGGCCTGGCCAAGGCTACGGACTCGGTCAGTCATGCCATCACCAAGCTGGCGACTCCGATTGATGCCAAGAGCAAGAAGGAAATCCGCCAGGTCGCGACCATCGCCGGAAACAACGATTCCTCGATCGGCGACGTGCTGGCCGATGCCTTCATTAAGGTTGGCAAGGATGGCGTGATCACGGTCGAAGAAGGTCGAGGCAGTGAAACCACGGTGGAAGTTGTCGAGGGGATGCAGTTTGATCGCGGTTTCCTGTCGCCTCACTTTGTCACTAACCAGGACGATGTCACAGTCGAGTTGGAAGACTGTTACATTTTGCTGTTTGAAGAAAAAATCTCTTCAAACAAGAAACTCATCCCGCTGCTGGAAGCGATCAGCAAGTCCAAGAAGCCTCTGCTGATCGTCGCCGAAGATCTGGAAGGCGAGGCGCTGGCGACCTTGGTGGTCAATAAGATGCGCGGAATTCTAAGCTGTGCCGCGGTGAAAGCTCCGGGCTACGGTGATCGCCGCAAAGCAATGTTGGGCGACCTGGGCGTCCTGACCGCCGGTACTCCCATTTTCAAAGATCTGGGGATCGATTTGGAAAGCGTTAAGCTCTCGGACCTGGGTCGTGCCAAGAAGGTAAAGATCACGTCGGAAGAGACGATCATCGTCGGCGGCGCTGGTAAGAAGGCGGATATCGATGGTCGTGCCGAACAGATCCGGCGCGAAATCGCCAACACCGATAGCGAATACGATCGCGAAAAACTCCAGGAACGCCTCGCGAAACTCGCCGGCGGTGTGGCGCAGATCAATTGCGGTGCCGCGACCGAAACGGAAATGAAGGAACGCAAGGCGCTGCTGGAAGACGCCAAGGCCGCGACTCACGCTGCCCTGGAAGAGGGCATCGTTCCTGGTGGCGGCGTGGCCTTGCTGCGAAGTCAGAAGGCGATCGAAAAGCTGGACCTGCACGGCGACGAAGCCTTGGGCGCCAAGATCATCGCCAATGTGCTCGACCAGCCGCTGCGAGCCATCGCGAACAACGCCGGCAAAGACGGTGCGGTCGTGGTGAATCGGGTCCGCCGCTTGAAAGCGAAGAACGAAGGCTACAACGCCGACAACGACAAGTACGAAGACCTGGTTGCGGCTGGCGTCATCGATCCGGCCAAGGTCGTGCGGACGGCATTGCAGAATGCGGCAAGCGTCGCCTCGCTGCTGCTCACCACCGAGTCCCTGGTTACAGAAATCCCTGTCGAAGAGGAAGAGGGTGGCGACGATCACCATCATGACCATGGCATGGGAGGCATGGACGGCATGGGAGGCATGGGCGGCATGGGCGGCATGGGCGGCATGGGTGGCATGCCCGGCATGATGTAAGCAGCAGTGCCTCGGTTGACCTGCCCGTCCCGCGACGCCGTGGATTCTCGCGGGTGGGGCGGTCGTGAGCTTCGTAAACGACAAACATCAGTAAAAGAAAATAAACGGAAGGAAGAAAGCGATGGCAAAACTAAACATTCGACCTCTGGATGACCGCGTTGTGGTGCAACCGATGGAAGCCGAAGAGAAGACGGCAGGCGGGATCGTTCTCCCGGATTCGGCGAAGGAAAAGCCCCAGCGTGGCAAAGTGGTTGCCGTGGGTCCCGGTCGGCTGCTGGACAACGGTCAGCGTGGCGATTTGTCCGTCGGCGTAGGTGACGAAGTTATTTTTGGCAAGTACGGTGGCACCGAGATCGAAGTGAACGGCAACGACGTCAAGGTGCTGCGAGAATCGGACATCCTGGCCAAGATTGTCGGCTAACCGACTGAGAAACGGTGGCGGCAGACGACAGTCAGCCACCTCATGGACGAAACAACCATACAACCAACCAAGACTTCAATATAAGGGTCTTTCAAAGTGGCAAAACAACTTCTCTTTGACGATCACGCGCGAGGCAAAATGCTGCAGGGCGTGGAAACGCTGGCCAATGCGGTCGCCATTACCATGGGTCCGCGAGGCCGTAACGTGATTATCGATAAATCGTTCGGCGGCCCCACGGTAACCAAAGACGGTGTCACCGTGGCCAAGGAAATCGATCTGGAAGACCGCTTCGAAAACATGGGCGCGAAGCTCGTCGTCGAGGTCGCTCAGAAGACGTCCGATCTGGCCGGCGACGGCACGACCACGGCAACCGTTCTGGCTCGAGCCATCTTCAAGGAAGGGCTGAGGAACATCGTGGCGGGTAGCAACCCGACCGCGGTTCGTCGCGGCATTGAAAAGGCCGTGACGGCTGCCGAGGAACACTTGGTGTCGATGGCCAAACCGGTCTCGGACAAGTCGCAAGTAGCTAACGTCGGCGCCATCAGTGCCAACAACGACAAGGAAATCGGCGAAAAGTTGGCAGACGCGCTGCATCGAGTCGGCCAGGACGGCGTGATCACCGTCGAAGAAGGGAAGACGACGGATATCAAGGTGGACTATGTCGACGGGATGCAGTTCGACAAGGGCTATATTTCGCCTTATTTCATCAATCGCCCCGGCGAGATGGACTGCCTGCTCGAAGACGCGCTGATCCTGATCCATGAGAAGAAGATCAGCAACATTCCTGATCTGGTTCCGGTCCTGGAGAAGGTCAGCCAGGCGGGGAAGCCGCTGTTGATCATCGCGGAAGACGTGGATGCCGAGGCCTTGACGTTGCTGGTGGTGAACAAGTTGCGCGGCGTGTTGAACGTCTGTGCCGTGAAAGCGCCTGGGTTTGGCGATCGCCGCAAGGCCATGCTGGGCGACATTGCCACGCTGACGGGCGGGACGTTGCTGAGCGAAGACCTCGGCCTGCAATTGGAAAATGTCACGCTGGAACAACTCGGTCGCGCGAAGAAGATTACGGTCGACAAGAACGCGACGACGTTGGTCGAAGGTGCTGGCGACACGAAGGAGATTCAAAAGCGGATCCAGCAGATCAAGAATCAGATCGAGCAGACCGACAGTGAATACGACAAGGAAAAATACCAGGAACGACTGGCCAAATTGGCCGGCGGTGTCGCGGTCATCTCCGTAGGCGCGGAAACCGAAGCCGATATGAAGCAAAAGAAGGCACGTGTCGAAGACGCCCTGCATGCCACGCGAGCCGCAGTGGAAGAAGGCATTCTGCCCGGTGGTGGCGTGGCGCTGCTGCGTTGCAAGGGTCCGGTCGAAGAGGCCCGCAAGGCGGCCAAGGGTGACGAGAAGATCGGAATCGATATCGTCTTGCACGCCCTCGACTCTCCGCTCAAGCAAATCTGCGACAACGGCGGGATCGATGGTTCCGTGATCGCCGATGAACTCAGCGAAAAACCGGTGAACACCGGTTATGACGCGAACGCGGGCGATTTCGCCGACATGTTGAAAGCGGGCGTGATTGATCCCGTGAAAGTGGTTCGCACGGCGCTCAGTAACGCCGCTAGCATCGCCGGCCTGTTGCTGACCACCGAAGCCCTGGTCACGAATTTCGAAAAGGAAGACAAGGAGAAACGACGCGCGGAAGGCGTTGTGAACTAAGCACACGGCTTGCCTTGCGAGTCGTTGTACCGCTTGCAGATCATTCAGGCCACTTCGCGAGCGGAGTGGCCTGCTTTGTTCTCCACGCGTGACAAGGACTTGGGAGATCGCGCGGTCTTTCGAAATCAGCGCATCCCCACAATACCAGGCAAGCTATAATCTTGCGTCTCCGACGACGTCCCTGAACGGCCCATGAGTACAATGGCGAAACAGGATTACTACGAGGTTCTCGGTGTCGACCGTAGCGCCGCACCGAAAGACATCGACAGCGCTTATCGCAAGCTGGCGATGAAGTACCATCCGGACCGAAATCCGAATGACGCCGAGGCGACGGAGCGCTTCAAGCAGGCTGCGGAAGCCTATGAAGTGCTGAGTGACCCCGGCAAGCGTTCTCGCTACGACCAGTACGGTCACGACGGCGTGGAAGGCCATCAGTTCGGGGACATGGAAGACATTTTCGACGCCTTCGGAAGCATCTTCGGCGATCTTTTCGGGGGCGGCGGTGGCGGCCGCGGGCGGCGGCGAGTGCGCCGGGGGGCCGATATCCGCTGCGATGTCTCGCTTTCGCTGGAAGAAGCGTCGCGCAACATTTCGAAGGAAGTTGAGTTTCGGCGCAGCAAGGCGTGTGACACGTGTCATGGCAGCGGCAGCCGTCCCGGTTCGTCACCCGAAACCTGCTCACGCTGCCGCGGGCACGGGCAGATCGTTCAATCCGCGGGCATCTTGCGCGTGCAAACCGGTTGCCCGCAGTGCGGCGGCAAGGGACAAATCATCACCGAACCGTGTCGCGATTGCCAGGGCAAGGGGTACGTCGCGGATGTGGTTCGCGAGACCATCGCCATTCCGGCCGGTGTCGACGACGGTGTGCGCTTGCGGATTCCAGGACAGGGTGAACCGAGTCCCGACGGCGGGCCGCGCGGTGATTGCTACTGCTTCATTACCGTTCGCCCGCACCCGTTGTTCGAACGCAGTGGCAATGACCTGATCCTGCGTCATCCCATTACATTTACGCAAGCGGCGCTCGGCGCCACCCTGCAAGTGCCCACCCTGAATGGTCCCGAGGACTTGCAGATTCCCTCCGGAACCCAATCGGACGAAGTGTTTCGTCTCCGCGGTCGCGGGATGCCCAGCGTTCGCGGCAGCAAGTACGGCGACCTGCTGATCCAGACCTACATCGAAACTCCCAAGAAGCTGACGGGGCGCCAGGAAGAATTACTGCGTGAACTTGCGGAACTGGAACACGCCAACGTGACCCCGCATCGCAAGAGCTTCCTGGAAAAACTCACTGAGTATTTCACTGATTCGTAATTCTGAACCTGATCAATACCATGTCCAATTCCAATTCAGCATCTTCGAACGACGAACAGGTTTCTGCCAATTCGGTCGATGACGTATTCCAGCAAGAGGGCGCTTCCGCGGACGAATCGGCCGACGCGGCAATTGACAAACTGGCGGAGGGTATCTCTGAAGTGGAGCAACTGCGCCAGGAACTTGGCGAAGCCAACGAACGGCTTTTGCGAGTCCAGGCGGAACTGGAGAACTTTCGTAAACGCAGCCGCCGCGAAATTGAAGACTCGCAGCGATATGCCGCCTTGCCGCTGATCAGCGACGTCCTCACCGTCCTCGATAATCTGGGCCGCGCCATTGAAGCCGCCGAAAAAGATGAAAATGCCAGCGGCCTGCTCGAAGGGGTCAAGATGGTGCAGCAGCACCTGCAGATGATCCTGGAACAGCATCACTGCACAAAAATCGAAGCGGTCGGGATGCCGTTTGATCCGAACCGCCACGAGGCGATCCAGCAGGAAGCCAGCAGCGACGTCCCTGCGGGTTCCGTAACGCAAGTTGTCCGCTTCGGGTATCAACTGCACGACCGCGTCGTGCGCCCCACGCAGGTGTTGGTCTCGACCGGCCCCGCCGCGGAGACGCCGCAGCAGGATTAGCGGAACGCGGATTCGGCGGGCTTTGTATTAAAGGAATTCTTTATGCCAACGTACGATTACGAATGCGATGCCTGTGGTCACGAGTTCGAATTGTTTCAGCAGATCAGCGAAGCCATAAAGAAGAAATGCCCTGAGTGCGGCAAACGCAAACTGCGCCGGCTGTTTGGGACCGGAGCTGCGATCATGTTCAAGGGCTCCGGTTTCTACGAAACGGACTACCGCAGCGAATCCTATAAGAAGGGCGCGGAAGCCGAAAAGAAATCGCAGGAGAGCAGTTCGGACAGTTCGACGGCGGACAGCAAGAAGCCCGCGGAAAGCAAGTCGGCGGACACGAAGTCGGCGGGCCAGAGTTCCTCGGGAGACTCCAAGCCGAAATCCAAAAAGAAAGACTGATTCGTGGCCATTCTCCGCTGCCCGATTTGCCAGCAGAATTTCGACTCCGAAACGACGCGTGCCATGCCGTTTTGCAGTCCGCGATGCAAGCAGATCGACCTCGGGCGGTGGTTCAACGAAGAGTACCGTTTGCCCATCGTCCCCGACCCGGAAGACGACGAACCCTCGGAATCCCTCTTTCCCGATAACGGCGACGCGAATCAAAACTGAACGCGTTCGCCCCGGACGCAAGTCCGAGGTATGCGATCCGGGCCGGTGTCTTAGTCGCGAAGCGACGGCATGTATTAGCCTCGGACGCAAGTCCGAGGTACGCGATCCGACCGTCAACCCAAGTCGCAACGCGACGACATGTGTCGCGGGGTTTGACCATGGGTGGTGCGTGGGTTTGGGATGGTTCAACCCATGCCGTCGCTTCGCGACTCGGTGCTTGAAGGGCATTCCCACCTCGGACTCGCGTCCGAGGCTTTCTCATGCCGTCGCTTCGCGACTCGGTGCGTGAATGGGATGTGAACCTCGGACTTGCGTCCGAGGCTTTCTCATGTCACCGCTCCGCGGTTGGGTGGCGCTGGCGGGTTCCGGCCGCGTTTCGGTCGCAACGTGACGGCA
Organism: uncultured Planctomycetaceae bacterium; assembly: GCA_937967665.1. Taxonomy (GTDB): domain Bacteria; phylum Planctomycetota; class Planctomycetia; order Pirellulales; family Pirellulaceae; genus CALBSZ01. Next base: position 209 of record CALBSZ010000187.1, on the reverse strand, counting down.
TGTATCAGCTTCGGACGCAAGTCCGAGGTACGCGATCCGACCGTCAACCCAAGTCGCAACGCGACGACATGTGCTCCGGGTGTGTGCCCATCGATGACGCCTGCGTCTCGGATTGTTCAACGCCTTCGCGACTCGGCGCGTGAATGGCATGTCCACCTCGGACTTGCGTCCGAGGCTTTCTCATGTCACCGCTCCGCGGTTGGGTGGCG
>CALBSZ010000186.1 GCA_937967665.1 uncultured Planctomycetaceae bacterium | reverse complement strand
CGGAATCCGATTTGACCTGCCAGGACTACCGCAGTCGTGATCGCTGGTGGGACTATTGTCGCTACCTGCTGGAATTCTTCCAGAACAACAAGGTCCCGTTTTGGGAAATGCAAAGCCAGGATGCCCTTTGCACGGCCACCGATAGCTACTGCTTCTGCAAACCGGATGACGTCTATGTCGTCTACTTGAAACACGATTCGCAGGTCGAGTTGGATCTGAATGCCGCTAGCGGCAAATTCACGGTGCATTGGTACGATCCACGCCGCGGTGGCGACCTGCAAAGCGGCTCGGTTGCCTCAGTCGACGGACGCGGAACGCGGGACTTAGGTCGTCCGCCTCGATCGCCTGCCGAGGACTGGGTCGTCTTGATTCGCAAGATTCGGAACTGACGCCTGGCTCCCAGCCCTGCCGACCAGCAGCGGGACGGCGGCTTTCCATGCATGAGCCCGTTTCGCGGACTGGCCGCGGCTCGCGAGGTCTTCCACCATTGCAAACGGCGTGTCGCATCAAAAAAAACGGCAATAGGCTATATCAATAGTGTTATTTCATTACGGATCCTGTCATAATAGCAAGAGCGATCGCGAATTCTCCGGAACGAAAGAGGCAAACACGGTTCCCCTTTTCGCGTCACTTGTCATTCGGACATCGACATGTCACATTATCGCCACTCCATTCGCCGGCGGCGTTTTTCCGGCCAGCGCTACCGTCGTCGCCGCTTGCCTTTCCGAATCGAGCCCCTGGAACAGCGCCGATTGCTGGCTGCCGTGAACGACACGTTTGCAGCGGACGACGAATCGCCGTTGGTAGTCACCGCGCCGGGCGTGCTGATCAACGATGGTCCTGTAGGTTCCTTCGGAGACGAAGTCATCGACCGGGCGAGCAGCGACGGCGCCAACGGCAGCATTTTCGTGATGCTCGATCCTCTGCCAGCCCAAGGGCGGGTACAAAGCTGGTCGTTCTTTGACGACGACGACAACGGGCAGTCGCTAACGCCGTTGTTGATCGAAAAAGTGGGCAGCGACTACGTCATCCGGGGCGCCGGGCAGAGTCGGACGAGCAACGCCAGCGGCGTGCAGTCGTTTCCGTTCGATTTGCAGGCCGGCACAAATCTGCTCGGCCCCAACTACTTCATCGGTTTCAAGGACGGAACGAACGGATCGAACAATCAGGGCACCGCGAATTACTCGGGGTCAAGCGACGGCGTGAGCTGGTTCGGGGCCAACCATACGACGTTTGCGATCAGCGAGAATCTGGGCGCCGGCACGTTCCTGGCCCGCGACTATTCGATCGCCTACGACGTCAACGACTTCTCCGTGGCGACGGTGACGGCGGCGCAATCGGAAGCTCTGGTAGCCGGTTCGGCAACGGTTCAAAGCCAGCTGGGCGCGGAGGTCGTGATGGCTGACGACGGCAGCTTCAGCTACGACCCCGGCCAGTCGCCAATCCTCCAATCGCTGGCCGACGGCGCGACGGCGGCGGACTCCTTCACCTACACCATCGACGAGCCGGTCACGGCCGAATTGTACCAGCCTGTCAGTGTCGCGGTGAACAACGTCAGTACCGGGACCTTCAGCAGCAGTGTTAACAATATCATCAACGGCAACGGCCTGAAGTCGACTCCCACCCCCGCGAACATCGCGACGGTCGTTCATGGCGGCAGCAGCTTTACGTCGTCCGAGTTGTGGGTGGACACGAATGTCACCACCAACACAACCAGCGACCGCGCCCTCACGTTCGCGCTGGGCGGGCCGCGCGACATCGACGCCGTCCATGTCTGGCAATACAACCAGACCGACTGTTGCGACGATCGCGGAGTTGCCTCGTTTGCGCTCGAGGTATCCACGGACGGCACCAGCTTCACGCCGGTGCAAACCATCAATCTCAATCGCGCCACCGAAGGCGACGACGAACCGGTCCAGTCCTTTTCAATTCCACCGCAATCGGGCATCTCCCACGTTCGCTTCAATTCCCTGATGGTATTCACGACGAACGCGGGAGGCGGCGCGCCGCAAAATCCCGCGCTCGGATTGGCCGAAGTACGCTTTGAACGCACTGCCAGGACGGCGGCCAGTACCGCCACGGTCACCGTGAATGTTACGGGCACCCCGGGTGCCGGAAACGACCGCTACGTGGCGCCCGCCGATGCGGTGTTGAACGTCCCGGCTCCCGGTGTACTCACCAATGACACGCAGGTCGCCGCAACCGGTGTCACGGAAGTCAACGGTGCCAGCGGAAACGTCGGGACATCGGTAACCTTACCGTCACAAGCGACCATTACCTTGAACGCGGACGGAAGTTTTTCGTACGACCCGACTGGCTCGCCCAGTTTCCAAGCACTGTCCTCGGGGCAGACAGCCGCGGATTCGTTCACGTATACGGTGGACATTGAACAACCGCAAATCGTGACTCCTACGTCTGCCGTTGCGAGCGACACCGATTTCGGCGCTGCGGGCAATCTGATCGACGGCAGTGGCCTGCAGGGATCTGGCGATATTCTCAGCCAGGTGCATGAAGGAGACACTTTTGTGGCGGCCAATATCTGGCTGGCCAACGGCAATGGTGACTTTTCCGACGACACGCTGACGTTCACACTCAGCGGCCCCACCGATTTGACCGGCGTCCACGTTTGGCAGTACTCGCAGGGCACCTGTTGCACGGCGCGCGGCGTCGCGACGTTCGACATTTCGTTCTCCACCGACGGGGGAACCACTTACCCGACAACGATTTCCGGCCTGACACTCAACCAGGAACAGCTGGGCGATGAACCGTCCCAGACGGTTGCTTTCGCACGTCAGGCAGGCGTGACCAACGTGCGGTTTTCGAACATGGACGATTTTCCCACTGGATCGGGTGCCGGCTTTATCGGCTTGGGCGAGGTCCGTTTCCAAGGCGTGTCGGCCGTTCCTGAAACAGCCGATGTGGACATCACCGTGGTCGGTCCCAATAACGCTCCCCAAGCGACGGATAATACCTATACACTCAGCGAAGACGACACGCAGATGGGAAATCTCCTTTCGGAGGACACTGGTGCCGGCGTGGATTCCGACGCCGACTCGGACCCGCTCTCGATTGTGGCCGTCAACGGCAGCGGCCTGAACGTAGGCAGCGCGTTCACCCTTCCTTCCGGCGCCACGCTGACGGTGCTTGCCGACGGGACGCTGACGTACGATCCCGCGAACTCCGCCTCCGTGCAAGCGCTGGACGACGGCGACAGCGGCGGCGATAGTTTCACCTACACCATCACGGACGGGAATCTCGCCACGGACACGGCCACCGTGACATTCCAGATCAATGGCATGAACGATGGACCCCAGGCGACCGCCGACAGGTACTCGATCAACCGTACGGAGACGCTTTCCGGAAAAGTCAGCCTGCGGGACACGGGGGCTGGTGCGGACGG
>CALBSZ010000185.1 GCA_937967665.1 uncultured Planctomycetaceae bacterium | reverse complement strand
ATCCTACGATTTCACCGAGCCGGTCACCGGACTGGGACTCGACAAATACGGTGCTCCGAAACGCATGGTTCACAGCCAGGCCGCCAAGTTTGAGGAAATTGCCGTGCTGGTCGGGGATTTTCCGAGTATTGATGCGCCGGACGTGGCGAAGACGCTGCAAGCCATCAAGTACATGCATCCCGCCGCCTTGGACTTCCGTTCCAAAAATTTCTCCACACAGCGCTACGTGGGCCTGCGCGCATTGCATCGCAAACTGCATCCGGACAAGTCGCAGCGTGTTAAAGGACCGATGGGCAGTGCCTTCGTCACGCGTAATCCACTTCTACCCAAGGAGTTCTTCGCGCCAGGCGGTCTGGATCCGGTGGTGTATGACATGAACAAGGACGTCGAGTACAGTTTGCTGCGGAATCCGTCGAAATACACGGTGCGCGTCGCCACATTTCGCGGGGCGGTGACGCTGGATCCGCGCGAGTTCGGGTCGATTGGCCAGACGGACAGCGGTCCTTCGAAATTGGAACAAGCTGCCCTGAAAGCGCATCAGTTGACGGTCGCCCTCCGCCAGCAGGGAGTTGAGGCGTACGAATTCCATGACCGGCATGAAAGCATGGTCACCGTCGGCAGTTTCGACAGCGTCGGCACTCCGCGCAGCGATGGCAAGACGGAATTGAATCCCGGCATTCACAAAATCATGCAGATCTACGGCGCGCAGCGGCAATCCCTACCAGGCGCCCCGGTAGCGGGGCTGGTGCCGCGTAGCCTCCGCGGACTGGATCACATCAAATTCGATGTCCAACCGGTCGCGGTCGCCGTGCCCCGCCGCAGTATCGCCGCTGACTACGCACGGGGAAACAGTTTCTTTCGCTGAGTCGCCAGGAGCAGACTGCCATTTTGGAAAAGCAGTCAGTCAGCTCGCGCGTTGTTCAACGCAGGCGTCTATTTGCCTAGATGACGGCGGAAGAATCGTTCAACCAACGCGCTACGAGTGGGGTCGTGGAATGCCGGACCGCCGTGCGCCCCGCCATGCACGACCTCGAAGTCCACTTCCAGTCCGCACTGCCGATAGAGACCGTGCAGTTCATGCGACTGGTTGATGGGTACCTGTGGATCCTGGTCGCCGTGGATCAACAGCAGCGGCGGGTCCTTGCGGTCGACGTGCGTGGTGGGACTGGCCAGTCTGGCCAACTCGGCGTGCTCTTCCGGCCGCCCGCCGAGAAGCAATTCGAAGGCGGGAACCCGCACGCTCAAGCCGTGCGGCGTCGACTGCTGCAAAATGGTCATGAAGTTCGTGGGACCATAATAGTCCACGATGGCAGCGACATCGGACGACTGGCTTTGGTACTGGCCCACCGTTCCCTCCAATTCCGCATGCCCATTCGTGACTCCGACCAGAGCGGCCAGATGGCCGCCCGCGGAGGCCCCCGCGATCCCAATGCGTTCTGCCGCATAGGGATAGTCGTCCTGTTTTGCGCGGAGAAAGCGAAGGGCCGCCTTGCAGTCGTGAACTTGTGCCGGAAAGCGGGCCACCGGCGACAGGCGGTAGTCCACGCTGGCGACCGCGAAACCGGCTCGAACAAGGTCCGCCAGCGGCATCGATTTCTTACTCCCTGCCCGCCAGGCACCGCCATGAACCCAAACAATCAGCGGGGCGTCCTTACCTGCCGTGGGCAGGTACAGATCCAACAACAAACGGTGCTGATCGACGACTGCGTATTCGAGATCGCGAACAACTTGATAGGGCGACTGTTCAGTCGGGACTTGTGAAGCCATCATGGTTTCCAACGCGCCAATACAGAGTAGCAAGGTAGTCATCAAAAGGGGTCCGTAATTCCAGTGTGCGATCAGGGGTTTTAAGGAATCGAGCCGACTTGATGGCGAGCCAGGTGTGCTGCCAGACGCACTGCTTGAACCATGCTGCCTGAATCGGCTTTGCCTTGCCAGGCGATATCAAACGCCGTGCCGTGATCGACCGACGTTCGAATAATCGGCAGCCCCAGCGTCATGTTCACGGCTTTGTCGAAAGCCAGCGCCTTAAGCGGAATCAAGCCCTGGTCATGATACATGCAAATGTAACCATCTGTTTCCTGTCGGCGCGGTGGCAGGAAAGCGGTATCGGCCGGCAACGGACCATCAACGTCGATTCCCAGGCGGCGCGCGGCCAGGACCGCCGGCTCAATAATCCGTTCTTCCTCGCGACCCCCAAACAGTCCCTGTTCTCCCGCATGCGGATTCAGTCCACAGACGATAAGTCGCGGCGTTCGGCCCCGCAACGCTTTCATCGCGTCGTGGCTCAATTCGATAACTTCGAGAATGCGTTCGGTGTTGAGCAACGCGGGGACTTCGGCCAGGCCGACATGGGTCGTCACCAGGCTGCAGGTAATCTCGTCGCTCGTCAGCATCATACAAGACTTCCGGCAACCGGTCTGTTCCGCAAAGATTTCCGTGTGACCAGGATAGGGCAGTCCCGCGGCATGCAGTGCCGCCTTGTGTAGCGGTCCGGTGGCGACGCCATCGACATGACCCGACAACGCAGCCTGAATGCTGGCCTCCACATAGCGATACGCAGCGAGTCCAGCCGCTGCGGAAATCGTCCCGGGCTGGAGGCGGATGTCGTCCAGTCCGGGAAGGTGCACGACTCCCGACTCTCCATCGCGGTCAATAGATTCCATGGAATAGCGCCGCGTCGCGCGGGGCAGCCGACATCGCGCGGCAACCTGTTCCAAGACCGTCCAGTCGCCAAAGACAACGGGTTGGCAGGCGTCGAGCACTCGCGGGTCGGCAATGGTCTGCAGGCACAGTTCCGGACCAATGCCGTGAGGGTCGCCCATCGTCAAAGCGATTCGCGGCTTCGCCATCCGCCAACTCCCCAAAAAAAATGCCGCCCCTGTGCAAAGCCAAGGTCGGCATGAAGCGGGTCTTGTGAAGGTTACACGGTCGACACCGCATGCCGCGGCCTGGTTGCCGCGACTTGGAATCGTCCACCTTGTTGCCACAGGGGCAACATGCCGTTTTCAATTCTCAGCAATGCCTTGCTGCCTGGAACGGCCAGGACTTCAGACGAGCCCGCCCTTAACGGCCCACACGGCAGCTTGCGTCCGGTCGCTGGCGTCAATCTTACGCAGAATGTTCTGTACGTGTTCTTTCACGGTTTCGACACTGATATCCAAGGAGTGCGCGATTTCTTTGTTGCTCAACCCCAACGCGATGTGCCGTAATACTTGCAGTTCGCGCTTGGTGAGCGGTATGCTGTCATTGTCGGTGCGCGTTTCCATAATCGTCTGGATCTGTGTCATCGAACTGTTTCGATCGGGTTCGTCGCCCGCGACGGCGCGAGTAATCGCGCGAATCAAGTCCTTTTTCGGTGCGGACTTCAATACGAAATCGGCCGCGCCCAACGCGACACTACGTGCCACGTAAGTTGGGTTGTCGTAGGTGGAAAGCATCACGACTGGAATATTCGGGAACGACTTGCGGACCTTCTTCAGCGCTGTCAAGCCGTCCATGCCTGTCATGCGAACATCCATCAAAATGAGATCCGGCTTCTTCGCCCTGGTCTTCTTTACGACTTCGTCACCATCGCCGGCTTCGGCCACGATTTCGATTTCAGAACCCTCTAGTAGCACCGCCAGCCCCCGGCGGATAACTTCATGATCGTCCACTACCAGGACTTTTACACTCATAGTATTTTCCTCGTTTCAGTTTTGCACAGAGCTTCGACGCGAACTCGAAAAGTGCCCAATGGCTGCATTGTAAATCGTAAGTCCCGCCACTGATGGAACTCGACCATACTTTAGCATGGTCCGCTTTCACTTTCGACCCGTGAAGTGTAGTTTTTTATTTGGTTGGCTCGATTCGTCTCCCGCTCGTCGTTCACAGCGGGCATCCTGAAGCGAGCCGCTGTTCGGAACATATTCGTCTGTCTTGATTGGATTGCTGGGAACCTGGCCATGATGAGAATCGCCATGTTGAGAATTATAGTCACTTGTACTGCCTGTTTCGCCGCCTTCGGCTTCTGGAGTGAATTATTCGCACAAAGGAACCTGAGCCAGGTTCCGATTCCCGACCCGCAGCTCGAGCAAGCGACGTTTACGTTGGCAGAGGGGTTTGAGGTCAATCTGTTCGCGGCAGACCCGCAGATTGCCAAGCCGATTCAAATGAACTTTGACGAGCGAGGCCGGCTCTGGATCGTCAGTAGTGAGATCTATCCACACATCAAACCGGGGCAGGAGGCCGACGATAAGGTGCTCGTTCTGGAAGATCGCGACCGGGATGGCGTCAGCGATCAGACGACCGTTTTTGCTCGCGGCCTGCTCATCCCGACCGGAGTCTTGCCGGGCGATGGAGGCGTCTACGTCGCCAACAGTACCGATTTGATTCATTTCAGCGACACCGATGGGGATGGTCAGGCGGACCGGTGGCGGATAGTCCTGTCCGGTTTCGGCACCGAAGACACGCACCATTTGCTGCACACTTTGCGGTGGGGGCACGACGGCTGCCTGTACATGAATCAATCCATTTACATTCACAGCCATGTGGAAACGCCGTACGGGGTCGTGCGCTTGAACGGGGGCGGCATCTGGCGTTTTCACCCGCGATCCTTGAAGGCTGAAATCCTCTGCCGCGGCTTCGTCAATCCGTGGGGGCATCATTTCGACTACTGGGGAAACAACTTCGCCACCGACGGTGCGTACGGCGAAGGGATCAATTACGTATTCCCCGGCGCCGTCTTTGTCACCGCGCCGGGAGCAAAACGCCGTGTGAGCGGACTCAATCCGGGAAGCCCCAAGCATTGCGGCCTGGAGATCCTCAGCGGTCGTCACCTGCCGGAGGATTGGCAGGGCAGCATGATCACCAACGACTTCCGCGCGCATCGTGTCTGCCGGTTTGTCGTGACGGAGGATGGTTCCGGATTTTCGTCGCGACAAATGCCCGAATTGATCAAGTCCACTCACGTCGCGTTCCGCCCCATCGACGTCAAGATGGGTCCTGACGGCGCGATCTATATCGCGGACTGGTACAATCCGATTATCCAGCACGGCGAAGTCGATTTTCGCGACGAGCGCCGCGATCACACTCACGGCCGCATCTGGCGAGTCACCGCGAAGGATCGCCCGCTGCTTCCCGTCATCGACTTGAACGAACTTTCCATCCCCGCGTTGCTTGACACCTTGAAGCAACCGGAAGAGTGGCGTCGATTGCACGCCAAGCGAGTGCTGGCGTCTCGCGATCGCGACGACGTGTTGACGGCGCTTGCCAGTTGGCTGGAATCGTTCGACGTCACGGATCCAGATTCCACCCATCCCCGCCTGGAAGCACTGTGGCTTTACCAGAACCTGGACGAGACCAACGCAACCTTGCTGCGGCAATTGCTGGCCGCTACCGACCCACGCGCCCGTGCGGCCGCGGTCCGTGTGGCCGCCAGTTCACCGGAGGCGAATGTGGCGTCCTTGATCAACGCGGTTCGCGACTCACACCCGCGAGTGAGACTCGAGGCGGTACGGGGACTGGCGGCTGTCGACTCGCTGGAAGCCGTCCACGCGGCGTTGGGCGCCTTGGACCAATCGATGGATCGTTTCCTGGACTTTGCCCTGTGGCAGACAATGCGCGATTTGCAGTCAACCTGGCTCCCTGCCGTGCAGGAAGGGAAGACGGATCTGGGGGGCGTGGACAAGCTGGTCTATGCGCTACGCGCCACCGATTCTCCCGACGCCGTCAAACCTCTGCTCAGTATCCTGCTCCGCAAGGAAGTTGCTCCCGCTCTGGTTTCCAGCGTGATTGCCGCCGTCGCCACACTCGGTTCCCCAGAGGATTTGCAGCGCGTGCTGGACGAGCTGGTGCTGGACGAAAGCGTCGCGCTGCCGCAGCGGACAAGCGCCCTGCGGTCGCTGGTCGAAGCGAGTCGGAATTACCGCAAAGTTCCGGCTGGCGATCTGACGGGACTCGTTGCGCTGGCGGAAGGCACCGATATGCCCCTGCAAGTGGCGGCGGTCGAGGCCATCGGAAGCTGGCAAGTCGCTGCGGGCCGCGATGCCATCACGGCGTTGGCGCGGAACACGGACGTGGATCGTGCAGACACACGATTGGCCGCGATCCGGGCACTCGCCGATCTCGGAGGCGATTCCAGTGCCGCCACGCTCATCGACTTGACCCGCGTTGCCGAGATGACGACTCAAGCAAACGCCCTGGCCGCCCTTTCACGATTAGACCTGACAAGGGCCGCGGAAAATCTGGTTCCCTGGCTGCGGAACGAAAACTGCGTGAACGATCTGGACCTGCCGCTGGCGGCCTTCCTGCAGCGTAAGGGAGGCCCGGCCGCGCTGATCGCGGCGCTGGAAGGAAAGGACATCCCGCCGGAAGCCGCGAAAATCGCCTACCGCATCGTGCAGGCGTCGCCGCAGTCTTCGGCCGATTTGCTGAAAGCCTTCGAGCGAGCGGGGAACCTGAGCCAGAGCGGCTGGCAGCTCACCGCGGAATTGCTTCAGAAACTGGTGCAGCAGGTCGCCGACAAGGGCGATCCTCAACAAGGCGAGGAAATCTATCGAAGACAACAACTGCAGTGCATGAACTGTCACGCAATCGGCGGCGCGGGCGGGCGAGTCGGGCCGGACCTGATCAGTATCGGAGCCAGCGCTCCTATCGACTATCTCGTCGAATCTTTGATCGAACCGAACAAGAAGGTCAAGGAAAACTTCCACTCGACCATGGTGCAGACGGACGATGGCCGCGTGTTGACCGGGATTCCCGTGCGCGAGACGGAACAGGAGCTGGTCCTGCGCGACGCGCAGGATCGGGAAGTCACCGTAGCGGTCGCCGGCATCGCCGCGCGGCGGGACGGACGCAGTTTAATGCCCGAGGGATTGGTGAATCCGCTGACACAAGAGGAACTCGTGCACCTGGTCTCTTTTCTAACGCAACTCGGGAAAAAAGAGTTTTCCATCGGGCAGGATCGCGTCGTGCGGCGGTGGCAAGAGCTCGTCTGGACGGAAGCAAGTCATCGTCGCTTGAATCGCACGAGTTTCGATATCGTCGCCACCGACGACCCGGACCTCGACTGGCGCGCAGCGGATAGCTGGGTGGCTGGGACGATGCCGTTGGCGGCACTGGAGAAGTTGGTCCCGCACCGCGGCCTTGACCCGACGAGTTTCGTCCGATTCGAACTCGATGTCACTTCGCCTGGAAACGTCGTGCTGCTCTTTGACGATGTGAAAGGACTCACACTGTGGATCGATGGCCAACCCACGGAAATACAAAGTCGTGTCGAAGTCGCGCTCGCCAAGAACACGCATGCGGTAACCCTGGCAATCAATCGCCAGCAGCGCAGCCAGCCGCTATCGGTTCAGCTGGGAGAAACGTCCGATCATCCCGCACAGGTTCAGCTTGTCAGCGGCAAGTAAGGACGGACTGAAGAGTGAATTCGGTACCCGCGGTTCGCATCAAAGACAACTTCCACGTTCTCGAGGTTGCGGCAGGGGGGCAAGCGGTCCGACTCTGCGTTGCCGGATGGATCGCGACCTTGGGCAAAAACGAGAGGTTGTTATTGATGCGTTGCTGAGCGGGCAGGCATTATTGGCCGATTCCGGCAAGAATCAGAATACGCGCCGGACATGCCACTGCGTCGTTTCCCCTATGGCTTACCTTTGCTGAACCAATCCTCCCACTCGTTCGCCATCCTCGCAACTCGACTGGCCTCGGCATCGGCAAGGTTATTCAGCTCGGTAGGGTCCGCTGCCACATCATAGAGTTCCCAGTTCCCCTTGCCGTACTTCACCAGTTTCCACTGGCGATCGCGCATCGCGCGGGCGCGGCCGAATTGCCAGTAGATCGGCCAGGTTCGCTCGGCTTGAACTCCCTGCAGCGTCGCGAGCAGGGAATAGCCATTGAGTTCTTTGGGCTTTTCAACTCCGGCCAGATCCAGCATTGTGGGAGTGAAATCGACAAGATGCCCGACGTGATCCGTGATGGTTCCCGAGGTGATCTTGCCCGGCCAATAAGCGATCATCGGCGTACGCGTTCCTCCTTCGTAGTCCGTCGTCTTGTACTTGCGGTACGGAGTGTTGGAAGCGTTCGCCCAAGTGCGGCCTTGCGTCAAGTAGCTCGTGACCTCCCACGGCATCGATCCCTTTACTGACGAGCGGTCGGCCGAGTCCTCCGACGCGCCGTTGTCGGAAAGAAAGAAGATGACCGTGTTCTCCGCATCTCCATTCTCTTCGATCGTTTGCAGCAGGCGTCCGATATTGCGATCCATCCGATCGATCATCGCGGCATACGTGGCCATACGAAGATCCCACCAGTCGCGATCTTTTTCCGCAATGGATTCCCAGGCCGGCAGGTCGGGATCGCGGGGGGACAATTTCGCATTGGGGGGCAGGACACCCAGTTTCAGCTGCCGCGCGAAACGCTGTTCACGGAGCCGATCCCAGCCGACCGGCAAGTAACGACCGCGATACTTGGCCACGTCCGCTTCGCTGGCATGCAGCGGATAGTGGGGAGCCGTGTAGGCGACATAGAGCAGGAATGGGCGGTCTTCGTCTTTGTACTCTTTCAGATAGTTGATCGCGTAATCGGTAAACGCGTCGGTCGTATAGAAGTTCTTGTCTTCCGGCGTGAACGGCATAAACTGCTGATCGTCGATGGCCCAGCGGCGTACTCGTTTCTTGGCCGGTTCTGGTTCGCCGGGCCGCGCATGTCCGGGATTCCAGAAATTGCAGCAGCCGTCGGTCAAGCCGAAGTGCCGGTCGAAACCGCGCTGGAAGGGCGTCTGTCCCGCATGCCACTTCCCGACCATCAAGGTGCGGTAACCCGCCTTGCGCAGCCGTTCGCCAAAGGTGGGCGCCGCGTAGTGGACGCTGGCCGAGGCGCCGACATGATGCCACCAGCGTCCCGTCAGCAGCGACGCGCGGGTGTGTTCGCACTTGGCGTTGTTATAGAACGTTCGAAAACGCAGGCCGCCGGCGGCGAGTCGATCCAGATTGGGTGTCTCCACTTCTCCGCCGTAGCAGCCGATATCCGAAAACCCCATGTCGTCGCACATGATCAAGACAATGTTGGGGCGCGAACCGCTCCAGTCCTGGCGCGCTTCCGCTTGAATGGACACCATGCCGGCCAGCAACGCGATGACAATCGTTCTCATTTTCATCCTCAAAGAAGTGTGACTATTACTTCGTGTTCGAATCGAACTCTACAGCGCGTTTCGCGTAAGTGTAGCGGTTTTTTCGCCAATTGACACGGTGATTTACAGCGCCGGAGACGCTACACGTCCGTGCGACTCGCACTAATCCTGCAATTCAATCAGCACGTCGTCATGCCCTGTTTCCTGGACCTCGAACGACAACCCGCTCGTATCGATACTTAGATACTTGTCGGGAATCAGATTCCTGCCGAGTCCCATTTCTTTTTCGAGCGATTCTTCCAAGGCGTCGGGTGACTGCGATTCGAAGCACGTCACGCGGATCCGATGTCGTCCAATTGTCGCCCCGTCGCCTTCTTCGTAGGTGCTCAGCACGAACGTCCCATCCGAGTTGATGACCGATCGCGCCGGCGGCCCGCCGACCGGTTGAAACATGACGCTGCCAAACTCCAGCGGCTTGCCCTGGTACACGACCTTGCCCGAAACAGGCGCCGTGGCTGGATGCGGGCTGCAGCCACACAGCATTCCGCCCAGGAAGATTATGATCAGCGGCAGACGGCTTGGAAAATCGCGCATATTCAAGATCGACTGGACTCCACCTATGACTCTGGACGGTCCGGCAACTGGATCTGGCCGGTGTCGAAGTGCTCAGGGCAAGGCTAGGTTCTGTTCTGAAACCGGGGAAGGGTGGCTGTGGTGGAGCGAAGCGACCCCACAGAACCTTGGATTCCGGAGGCTCGCTTCACTCGTCGGTAAAGGGGTCAGGAGTCAATTGCCGGAACGGCCCTTCGGGTGCTTCGCACAATTGACTCCTGACCCCTTTACCCTCAATCGTAAACTTGACAGAGCACTAGGGTAACTGAGCCGACTCGCCGCAGTTCGCGGTACTTAGCTGCCGATAGAGGTCGAATCGGATGTAATCACTTATGAAGGTTACACTCCCATCGGCGATCGCGACGTTTGCGCCGTTCGAATGGTAACTGCCCATGGGAAGGTGATTGAACTTGATGCCGTCCAACGTCCGATCGAGCGGGGCGTTGAGCGGGAATTCCAGCACCTTGTACATGTAGCTGGCGAAATTGTTGTTATCTCCGCGAATCCAGCTGCGCACGTTTCCTGGCCCTGTGGCGTACGTGGACGATCTGGATTTGCGGTCCCGATGTACAAACTCCAAAAATGCCAGCGTGTTGGTCGCCCCGTCGGTGATTTCAGCCATCAGCCGGTGTTCGTTGTACATGAACATGCCGTTGTGCGGCATGTCACCGAAGCTGCCGCTGCGAGTTTCCTTGACGGGGCAAATGCGCGAGCCACCACTGCCCTGGTACGTCGTGATCGCGCCCCACATGTAACTCGGAATCGGGCTGTTCTTCGCGTAGTTCTTCTCAAACGGATAGCTCGGGCATACATAGGTATCGATCGGCGAATAGCGATGGTCCGTGGCGCCGGGGGGCGCGGAATCGGGAGACTTGATGAAGTCTTGCGTGTACTCGCCAATCTCCCTGTACATGGTCTGCTCTTCAATGTATGGGAGCAGGAACGTAAACAGGCCGACTTTGCTCCGGTGCAGGCTGCCGACAGGCCACCATTCCGCATTGACATCGGCGTATTCGTGGCAGGCCAAAACGATCTGCTTCATGTTGTTGCTGCATTCGGTGCGCCGCGCGGCCTCGCGCGCGGCTTGAACCGCCGGCAGCAGCAACGCCACCAGAATACCGATGATGGCGATCACGACCAGCAGTTCCACCAAGGTGAAAGCGTATTGTTTCGCACGTAAGGACATTGATTCGTTTCCGTGAAGGGTAAAGGGGTCAGGAGTCAATTGCCGGAACGGCCCTTCGGGTGCTTCGCACAATTGACTCCTGACCCCTTTACCTGCCGGGTGCTTCGCACAATTGACTCCTGACCCCTTTACCGAACCCCTATTCTAAGCGATTCCCACGCTTCTTGCCAATCGTCGTGTCGTTGGAGTCGTTTCCTCGGTCCTGTCTCAAGACTGGAGAAAGGCTGGAGGAGCGAAGCGACCGCACAGAACCTTGGATTCCGGGGGCTCGCTACGCTCGACCCCGGCCACCCATCACAACAACGCGAATGTTCAAACAACGCGAATTCTCAAACATAGCTTAGAAGGCCAGATCGTACCCGACCAGGAAGATGGCGGCGTCGACCAGAGCATGGCTGAACCAGGGTGCATAGAGGGATTGACTGCGCTGGTAGAGCCAGGCCCAGACCGCTCCGCCAACCGCAACGGCTGCCGAAAACAGGTAGGTCCACCCGGAGTTCCACCCGAAGAATTGTGCCAGCACAAGGACGTGGTGGGCCATGAAGCCGAGCGCCGAAACGGTCACCGCGGTGGCGAGCGAGGAAAACGGCAGCATTCGCTTGAAGACAAACCACCGCCAGTAGTACTCTTCCAGGAACGAATGAAACAGGGAATAGGCGGTGCCGAATAAGGCATACGACCACCAGGCGGTCACGCCGAAACCACTCAATTTCGCCTTGATCATGGCGCCGGGGCTACCTGGTCCCGTGTCGTTGAACAAGCCCATCGGCTTGAAGACAAAGACGTAGAGACATAACGTCGCCGCCAGAATGGCGAGCCCGAAACTCAGGCCGATCGCCTGCCCGCGTCTGTTGACAGCTTGCCGCGCAAACGGTTCGCGCAGCACCACGAACACCCAGACGGCCGGAAAGGCAAACTGCATGACCTTCCCCACACCGAAGGCGAACTGCTGGACGCTGGCACTGTCTTTGGCCCACACAAAATAGACGAAGGTCACCAGGGAAGGAAAGACGAGCGCGAATAGCACAGCCAGTTTGTTTTTCATGCGTTGGTACTGGCGCTGGTCGCCCGTGATTGCAGTTGCGAATGGACCCAATCCAGCCACTCGTTTTCAGGAACACCGTAGGGCCGGAACTTCTCGAACTCCCCTTTTTCGTCGCTGTAAAAAATTGCCCGATGCACGCCAAGGTTGCTGGCGGCGGGAGTATCCATCAGGTTGCTGGAATCCGTAGCGCTCATCTGGAACAGCACCCGCAACTCAAGATCGTTCAAAGCCTGCCGTTCGAACCACCTCGCAACGTTGTTGTAGCTGTCGCACCAGATCAACGCATGGACGCCGACACTGGGGCCTTCGCGGAGAATCATCTGCAATTGCTTATCAGGGCTTTCAGCGCTGCCCTCCTTGTCATCAAACGAGAAGCTGAAGTCCTCCGACTTCTTCAAATCGCGGAACCTCGCCAGATTGTGAATCACCAGGAACACGGGCGCGGACGGGGCGGCGTCGTTATCCAGCCGTTGTTGGACGAGGCCGGCCAGTTCCGCCAATATCGCCGCAGCGCGGCGGTTGTCCCCCACTTCCACGTCGACCGGAAGTCGTTTGGCCAGTCGATTCCAGAACCCGGCCTCAAACGAATCCGGCCGACTGCCGTCCAGAACGTAGAAGCGGGCGCCGCCCAGTCGCCCATCGCCGTTCGCGTGAATCAATTCGGCGCTGAGGCTGACGAGGCAGTTGGCCAGGACGCCCAACGCCATCTCTTCCTGCTGGACGACCCCGAGCAGATACGCGCCGCTGTGGCGGCCGAATACAGCGGCGGTCGGCTCCTTGATGGAAACCGCAGACCCCAACCAGGCCCGCGGGCTGGCTGTCGCGTGCTCGACGCTGGGAGCGGCCAATTGTTTTTTCAACGGCTGATTGTCCTGGGGATCGGCCGCGACGTTTCCTTCAAAGACAATCGCGGGGGGGCAATCCATTTCGCGTTCGCGCACTTTCTGCCGCACCTGCTGCAGGTATTCCTCTTTCTGGTTATCGGGCAGCCAGACGACCTGAAACGGGTGATTCCCCTCAAACATGCCATTGGCATCGTTGTAGATGGCCTCGCCCGGACGACTCAACAAGCGGGCCGCCGTGTTCTCGTCACTCAGGATCAAGTGCGCGTCAGCGTCGCTGCACTGCAGCGCGATGCGCACGGCCATTTGGCCGATCGTGCTGCGTGCCAGGGAATAGGCGCCTGCCAAGGTCTGCGAACCGAGCAGCACGTGAATACCGAAAGCACGTCCTTGCCGCACCAACCGGTCCAGCAGCAGCGATGACTCTTGCGCGATCCGATCGTCCTTGACAAACAGTTCCTGGAACTCGTCGATGATCAGCAGGATCCGCGGCATGACGGTGGCCGGGTTCGCATTGCGAAACCCGCTGATCCCCTGGACACCCTGACTGCGAAACAAATCACCTCGCTGTTTCAGTTCCTGATCCAGTCGCTCCAGGACGCTGAGTCCGAATTCCCGTTCGCTTTCGATGGCAATCACGCAGGCGTGCGGCAGCGCGAACGTCGCATACGCCTTGAACTCAACGCCCTTCTTGAAGTCGATCAGGTAGAAATTAATTTCATGGGGACTGTAGTGCGTGGCCAGGTTGGTGATCAAGGCATGCAGCAGAGTGGACTTGCCGGAACCGGTCTTGCCGGCCATGAGTACGTGCTGCGACGTTCCCTTACCGAGCCGCAAGTACTGCAGCTTCGTGGCGCCGGCGCGGCCCAACGGGACTTCAATCTCGTCGCGGCTATCCCAACTCCACCACCGGTCCGGCGGCGGCACGACGGTGCGGAAGGGCACTTCCACCCGATTGGCATCCTTGGCGAAACGGCCCACGGCTTTGACGGCTTCAGTAAAGACGTCGTCCGCTGGTTTTGCCGCCATCACCAGCGGCAAGGTACTCAATTCATCCTGTTTTTGGGTAAATCGTTCGCCGTTCCACAGCAGTACCGCCGCACTGGCTTCGAGGTCCGCCGGATCGAAATTGCGCGGCATTTTCATTTTGACGTCCGTGCTGATCAGCGTGTAGACGCCGCAACGGGCGCCGCTGGTGGCGATGCTGACCAGCCGCCGCGCGGCTTCCTCGGAGAAGTTGTTGGGAAAATTCGCCACTACCAGGACTTGGAATGCTTCCGCGACTTCGCCGGCATGTTGGTTGTACTGCTGGATCGACTGGAATTCGTTCCGCAGGTACTTTTGAATGACATTCTCCATGTGCTCGGTCAGGTCGGCCAGCCGCTGATTGATGTGCGACTGCTCGGTCCAGATCCGGCTGTTTACCAGTCGTTCATCGAAGTCGGCCAGATGCATGAACGCCGAAAAGTTCTGCCCCAGCCCGATCGGGTCAATGATGGTGAACCGTACTTTGCCTGGCGGCAGCGACGTAATCATCCGCAGCATCACGTTTTGTAGTGCTTGCACCGCGGCATCCCGGCCGTCGTCGAACGCCTCCAGCAGCAGCGACGGCCGTTCTGGATACGTTAGCACGGCCGGGATCTGGAATTCGGTCTGCGACGGGGTCAGGCTGGCGTCCTCCGGCAGGCCGTGGTCGAGCATCTCCAAGGCGAATTCGTGACTGCCGAAAGGGATTGCCGGTACGGGTTCGGACGACGGCCGCCATTGGTCCCAATCGACCTGGTCCCACGCGGGGAACCGCTGTTCGCAATAGTCGTTCATTTCCGCGATGGCCGACTGGAATTCGTGCATGCCATTCAACCAACGCGACTCGAGATCGTTCCAATCCGAGCGGAATTGGGCTTCGATACGAGCGACGTTTTCCTCGTGCCGCTTTTCGAACTCGGCGCGATCCACTTCGAATTGCTGCTCGATCTCCTTCAAGCGAGGCCGAAATTCTTCATTGTAGGCCTTCGTCTTCGCTTCCCAGGTCCGCTTGTATTCCTTGAGCAGCGACTCGTTGTCTTCGACATGCTGCTTCAATTTTGCCGCGTGCGCGAAGTCCATTTCGCTGGCGGAGTTCTCCCAGGTCTGGTCGGCCTCGCGAACTTGTTTGTCGCGCGCTTCTTCCAGGGCGAGCACGCGGCGGTCGCGGTCCGCGCCGGCGTCGCGAATGACTTGATCCAAGGCGGCATGCGCTTCGCAAAGTGCCTCTTGCAACGCAGGAAAGTGCGCCAGTGTCTGGGATTTCGAACGGGCGCCGACCACGCTGCGAATCACAACATAGGTGACACTGGCCACCGCGAAACCACTCGCGATCCCGTACCAGTTGTTCCAGCCCCACAGGTAGATTCCGCCCGCCGCGACGGCCATCGCGGTAAAGACAAGAATCATGATCGGCCAGCCGTCGTCCAGAAACTTTGAAGGTTTCACGGCCAGCATCCGCTGCAGCGCCTGATGCCCCGCCTGTATTGCCGCGGAATACTGATCCATCGGCTGGCGATGTTCGTCTTCGGTGCGCCAACGCCGCTCGTCATCACCTGGTTTGCAGCCGCGGCGTTTGAGCAGTTTGCGGGCTTCCTGATCGAGGCCGTGAATCTGGCCGCGGTACTGTTCGCACGATTGTTGCGCCTGCTGGCAATCGCGTTCGGCCGATTCCTTGCCGCTCGCGCACCGTTCGTTGGCCTGAGCGCGTGTCGCCTGCCACTTCCGCTCCTCGCGACGCCGCCTTGACTTGTGCTCGTCCTCAGCCTGTTGTTTGAAAGCTTCCTGCTTTCGCTTGAGCGCCATGGAATCAGCTTCGTACTGATGACGCGCTCCGGACAATTTGTTGACGTACGTCGTTTCGAGCGTGTCGTGTTCGTTCTTGAACCGGGTCGTGACGAGGCTCTTTTCCGTTTCGTACCTTTCCATTTCCGCTGACGTGTCCGCTTCGTAGCGGGATTTGATTTCGGCTTCGTCCCGCGCCCGCATTTCGACCAGCGCGGCGAGTTCTTCCAGATGCTTGATCTGTGTTTCAGTACTGATATGCTGCATGACGATACAGTGTGCTCCTCCGATGAGCTCCCTTGCCGCGCGACGGCTGGCCGTGGGGCGATTGTATTCGAAAAGAGACTAATGAATTGCCAGGAAGACTAACTACCATAATCCCGGTCCTCGCAATCCTGTTCGGCATCGTTCAGCAGTTCCCTCATTTTTTGAATGGTTGCGACAGTGAGCGTGATCTGCGGGGCCAACTGTTGAAGAAAATTCGATTCGAACTCCTGGCAGGACTTATCATGCCAATGCTCCTTGGTTTCCAGCCAGCGTTCGCGGAGCCGGTTGCTGGCGCGGACCAGCCGTCCGGAGCCGCTTGAAAGGTCGCAGAGCGGCATTCACTGTTCCTCCGTATCGGACGACCGCGCGTCGAAATCGCCGGCCGCAGTTTTCCCGGGTCCGGCGGCCGGCGCGTCCAGCGGACCGCGTTGTACATAGCGATCCAAAGCGGCTGCCATGCGTTGCAGCGTGGCGACGGCGCGGGGCACATCGACGTCCATCATGTCGGACATCTTGGCGATCTGGCCTTCGAATTCGTCCGACTCATGACGCACGACCTGAATCCAGTGTTTCACCAGTTCAATTTTCTGTTCGCACAGTCGGTGGCGCGAGAGGGCTTTCTGCAATTGTTTTTTTTCCTCGTAGCAGCCGCGTTTGTCTTCGGGGCGGATGGCCATCTCGCAACGTTCCAACGCGCCGCGAGCTTCCGCCACCTGCTGCGATGCCCGGCGCAACTGGTGCGGCCAGTAACGCGTTCGATCGTGCTCCAGCCAGTCGACCGCGCGGCGCAGTTCCAGGGTGAGGTTCACCAGTGCGTCGCGAACCTCTTCTTCGAACTTCTGCAGTGCCGGCGTGAACGCACGAATCACCTCGACCGACGTAATATTGGCTGAACGCTTCATGGCAGATGCTACGACTGCAGGTAATCCTCGATGTGCTCCGCCTTGCGTAGCAAGTACGGCACGTACTCGTCGGCGGTTTCAGTGAACTGCCCGATAACCTTGATATGCTGCTGGAACTGTTCCACGAACTTCTTGTGTTCCTGATCGCGCCAGGTGGCACCGAGCGCCGCCATGTGATTCGCCAGCGCGGCCGACTTTTCCCGCAGGTCGTTATTGAACTTCTTCAAACTGCGCGCGAATTGGCGCAGTTCCTCAGGGTCAACAATCGCTTGAGGCATGCCTCTTCCTCCTCGATTCCTGGCTGAAGGTCAGCCGCAGTGGTGATGGGATGTGATGAGTTGCTGACCGCCTTCAATATAGCAGCGGCACGGGCGCCGTGCAAAGCCTTAAGGGAAAACGGCATCCGCACGCAGGGGTCCTGCGAAATGCTGGCGAGATCCAAGTAGGCTCGGTATACTTGGATCCTGGACGCCCGGCGGTCTCGGCTGGCGAAAGAGCGGAATCGCCAGCGCCCTGTGGAACCCTCAAACGACGACGGCTACTGCCGCCAGCAGCCCAACGCGGGCCTCCGCAGTGATCGGTGACGGTCGGGCAATGTCGGCGGCCCATCGCCCATTCCGCTAACCGCATTTTGTAGAAGAGTTGCACATGGGTACGCAGCGCAGGAAATTCTTGTTTTTCGCATCGGCGGGGTTGGCCACGGCGGCGGCCGGAGGGTACGCGCGTTTCGTCCGCGCCCCCAAATCGCTGCAAAGCTTTCAACGGATTTCGTGGGCGTTGGGTTCCCAGGTATCGATCACGGCGCTGCACGCCGACCAGGGGGTAGCGGAAGAGGCGGTGCATGCCGCCTTTGCTGAACTGGAACTCGTCGAGTCGCTGTTGAGCATCTATCGGGACGACAGCCTGCTCAGCCAGCTCAACCGTACCGGCAGCGTCAAGACGCCGCACCCTTGTCTGGTGGAGGTACTGCGTGCCGCGGCGCGGATGTCACGCCGCAGCGCGGGGGCGTTCGACGTGACTGTCCAACCGCTGTGGGACCTGGCCGCGCGGGCGAACGAGCAAGGCACGGTCCCGACAGGCAGTCAGGTGGCGGCCGCGCGCGAGTCGGTCGATTGGCGTCGGGTCGTTGTGCAGTCCGGCCACATCCAACTCGGCGGGCGCGGAACGGCCATTACCCTGAACGGGATCGCGCAGGGCTTCGCCACCGACAAAGCGACTGCCACTTTGCGGCGACACGGCGTCCGGCAGGCCCTGATCGATGCCGGCGAGATCAACGCTTTGGGAACCAAGCAGGGCGGCATGCCCTGGACGATCGGCATCCAGCATCCGCGACAGCCGGACGCGTACCTGTCGCTGGCATCGCTTCAGAACCGTTGCCTGGCCACGTCCGGCGATTACGCTACGACGTTCGGAAATGATTTCCAGAGGCATCACATTTTCGACCCGCGGTCCGGGTTCTCTCCCAGTATGCTGGCCTCCGTCTCGGTCGGGGCACCAACGG
>CALBSZ010000184.1 GCA_937967665.1 uncultured Planctomycetaceae bacterium | reverse complement strand
TATTGTGACATTTGAATTTGTTTCGGTTTTCGATATTCGTGCTTCGAATTTCAATTCAAAAAGTCACCGACCTCGCTTGTTTACGAACTAGAGCGCAGCAATGGCGGAAGTCAATCGGGGACGGACTCCATCGTCGCGTTTCCCCAGCAGTCTACTTCCTCGGTCCGCTGTCATGGCATCGGCCTGGTACGGAAATAGGGCTGCGTGGCACGTTGTTCCAGGCGGTCGCCGGCGTAGCCTGGTTCGGAATATGAACCGCATGATGCGAGACGTGCAAGAAGAAAGGGCGGTTTCCCTGCGCCTGTTCATTGAGAAACCAAATGGCCTGGTCCGTGATCAGGTTCATCCGCTTGGGGCCCTCATCGCGGCCTGCAAGCCACTTTGAAAACGACTTGCCGAGCTGGGGAAAACTGACGGGGTCGGGAGTCTTTTTTCTTCGCTTCAAGCCAATCATGAAGCGCATCAACGCGATATGATTATAACGACTCCGCCGCAGCCTAAAAAGACTCCCGACCCCTTTAATCACGCTTTCCGTGGTCTACCCCGCGGACGAAGGGTTGATTCAAGTCCCAACCGCTTGGCAGAACGCTGCTGCCAGACTTGCAATCCGAATGGCGAACCGCGTTTCACCGAATTGCGCAGCGCACCGAGTTCGGCTTCGGTTTGCGCTTGATTGACAAGCGCAACCCAATCTACGGGACGAGTTAGCGGCCAGCGATGCAGCGTCACCATGACTTCTTCGTTTACCATTTGCCAGAGGCTGGACCAACGCCAGGCTTCTGCCCGTCGAACCAGTTTCGCTCGCAGTGCGTTGCGTTCGACATAGCGGCAGACGGTGTAGAAGTGATCGTCCGCCTGTACAGGAAAAGACTTAAAACGACCTTGATAAAGCGCTCCCGATCCGGAAGTTCCATGCGCAGCATGCCAGCGTTGTGTATGAGTCACTGTCAGCCAACGCATGTACTCCGAAAGATCGCCGTCATTCTTCGGCCACAAGACCAAGTGCCAATGGTTAGGCATCACACAATAGGCCAGCACGCGCATCGGAACACGTTCCCGAGCCTCTTCCACGACGCACAGGAATGCCGCGTAATCCGCCTCCTTCTCGAACAACGTACTGCGCCCCACAGCACGATTGAGTACGTGATATACGAAGTTTCCGGTCGCAAACCGAGGACGACGTGGCATCAAATCACATCTTGTTAGGAAAACTGACGGGGTCGGGAGTCTTTTTTCTTCGCTTCAAGCCAATCATGAAGCGCATCAAAGCGCCATGATTATAACGACTCCGCCGCAGCCTAAAAAGACTCCCGACCCCTTTAATCATCCGCCGCCGGCGAACAGTGTCCACCGGTGCACGTTGTGCTCTTCGGCCGAACCGCCGGTGCGGGCGCTGAAGCCGACGTACGATCGGCCCGATCCATCGATCGCCCCGATCGTGCCCAAATCGACGTTCAGGCTCTCAAACAGTCGTTGACCGTCGAAATAGACATCCAAATCGCCAGGCATGTAGACAACGCGGACGTGGTAAAGGTTGCCGTCGCTGAGATCGATGCCGTCCCCGAGCAAGTCGTGGTACAAGAATTCGTTCGGGCCGCTGCGGACGAAGAGGGACGATCGACTCGGTTCGGGAGAGCCATTGAAGAAACTATCCAGGCCGATCGTCAAGGCATTACTACCGGGGCCCGTTTCGCTGGTCCAAAGACTCAAGCCGGCGGGATCGTTGTGGACGGTGAACGTCCTCCCGTCCGCTCCGCCGCCCGTCGCATTGTCGAACGAAAAGGAGAATTCCGACGTGAAGCCGCCGGCCAGGTAAGCTTGCCGGTTGTACCACGCTGATCCTTGCTGACTGTTTTCCGAGGGCGTGACCTGCAGGTACGGTCCGACAACGTCCGCATCGCCAGTCAGCGAGAACTCCGGCGCCTGGCCTGTGAAACTGTCGATCACAATTGGGGCGGTGATCAGGCGTAACGCCGTCAAAAAGGTGTCCGCCGCGTCCCGCGCGACCGCCATGTCCGCACCGTCAATCAGCCGGTCACGGTTGTAGTCGAAGCGGTTGGCGATATCCGCATCGGGGGCAGCACGATGGTTGTCGCGAGGACCGGCGAAATCAAACGCATTGACGAGTGCGTGTGAATCGCTGTCGCCCGATTCGCCAACCGCATTGCCAAAGTAGAACACGTCCGGGTGGCTGAGTCCCGTGTTCACCGTCGCTTTCACCGTCACTTGCAACCACGTGTCGCGGATCGTCCCGTCAGGCCATTCGATCGTTACGCGGTCCGATCCGCCCGCACCTTGCCCCGCTGCCACGCGAACACTGCTTGGAGACGGTGCGTCCAGATACATCGACGGATCGTTGGCGTTTCCCACCTTGAACTCGAAGTCGCCGGCTGTGATGCAACCGTGATCGAAAATGCCGGCCAGGTCGACGAGCACGCCATTGATGCCTTTGTCGTAGCTCGTGTAATTTGCGAACGTGGCCGTTTGGCCCGGTAGCAAGGCCTGCTTATCGCTGGCCATCGGATTGGAGTTGCCGAATGCAGAATGATGGTAAAAAACACCCCGCGTTGTGACTTGATCGTTTGGATCCGTCCAGTTGCCGAAGTCCAATCCTGCCAAAGTCTGGTTTGCGGAAAGCGTAAAGGCATGTCCGTTCAGGGAAGGATATGTCTGTTGCCAGGCCGGTTGCTGGACTTCGCGCAATGTATAAGTCAGCGGTCCCAAACCGTCGATCGCGAAACTGCCATCGGCGGCCGACGTCGCACTCGGTTCCATCTCGCTGGAGACCAGGCCCAGCGCCCAGTCAAGCACTTGCCCTTCGTCACCACCGGCATTATCCACAACTTCCAGCGTCCATAGTCCGCCAGACGTTTCGCCAACGAAGCTGGACAATGGCTCATCCGGCCGGAAAGCGCCGGTGAACGGGGCCGTTCCGTCACCAATTGCTTCATCGGCACCATCGAACAACACCGTATTGGTGAAGTTCTGGCCCGCGCCGCCTCTGCGATCAATCAACAGGATGCGCGTCCCGCTGGGACTGGTCAGATACACCTGCAGGTCGCCGTCAAAAGCGTGTTCGATATCCAGCATTACCGCCATGTCGGCGATCTGGCCGGGAAACTGCGTGACGACCAATTCCGACCGGGTCGTCTGGTTGTCCATCACTAGTTGGGGAACGTCCTCAGAAGAAAACCCGAAGCTTGCGGCGTTGTGCATCGAATCATCATTCAAATCCAGATAAACATCGAATCCGCACAACGGTGGCTCGCCTGGATCACGTTGACCGCTCTGGTTAGCGTCAAACGTCTTTGTACCTTGTACGCCGCCGCCGTACACCTCGAGCGCGGGCGAGAACTCGGACGTGTTGCCGCTGGGATCGGTCGCCGTGGCCGTGACGACGAATCCGCCTGGAACTGCGGATGGGAGAACGCGAGAAAAGAACGCGTTGCCGCTGGCGTCGGTCGTCACATCTTCAAAACCGGCGTAGAGTTGCCCTTCGCCATGGCCCGATTCGTCGGCGTGGTCGCTGATGAAGAGTTCGATGCGATACTGTGTATTAGGCGCGCTGTGCAAATGGCCGCGGACTTCGGTCTGGCCGCCGCTGGCAACCGCGTAAGTCAGCAGCGGAAAATTCTGAAGTCCATTGTTCCCGATATCCGCGTCGAGCGGGTCGTTGGCGGTGACGTTACTTGCATCTTCCACGCCGCCACGCAAGTCGATGCCCAGTCCGCCGTTGTTGTAGATCGAGTTTCCGAGGATCGACACGTTGGCAGATTGATTACTCGGCGACACTCGAATCCCATGAGCAACACTGTTTGCGATCACGTTTCCGGCGCCGGGAGTCGTTCCCCCGATGAGCTGATTCGACCCGCCGACGATAATGCCGTCTTGGTTCCCCATGGCAACCGTGCCGCTCACGTCGGTACCCAATTGATTCCCTTGGATCGTGTTACCCGAACTGAGAGTACTAACGGCAATCGCCTCGTAGTTTCCAGCAAACACGTTGCCCGCGTCCGTTCCGCCGATCGTATTATCGTTGCCGTATACAACGATTCCCTTTCCTGTGCCGAGCAGTGTTGTGCCCGCGGCGTCTAAACCGAATGAATTCCCTTGCACGAGATTGTTTGAGGCGTCGCCACCAGAAGCCGGTTGAATGAGGATCGCCCCCGATACGTTGACATTATTGGGATCGGTCAAATTCAACGTGCCAAGGCCAGTTCCCACAATCACATTGCCAGCTCCGGGCTCTGTCCCGCCGATGATGTTGCCGGACGCACCTTGAATATTGATGCTATAGGGGAACACGGCCAGGTCGCCGTTTGGTGTTCCGGTTGGATTCCGCGCCGTGCCGGTGGGGTCGAGGCCGAAGTAATTGCCTTGGACCCTGTTCCCCGTGGCGCCCGCGCCCTGTATGACAACGCCGCCTTCCTGGGGCGTCAAGCCTGACAGGCTTCCACCAATAACGTTCCCGGCTCCCGCTGCCGTTCCGCCGATGGTGTTTCCGGGGCCTTGGATCAGTATCTTGGCGGTGGACGAGGAAAGCGGATGTTGCCCCGTGGCGTCGATGCCGATGTAGTTGCCCAATACTCGATTTCCCATCCCGGACCCGATAACGACCCCGCCACCGCCGATAACGTTCCGGGCGGCTGGGGACGTGCCTCCGACCACCGTGTCGAAAGTTGCTTGCACAGGACTGTTCAACGAATAGCCAATGCCCAGGGAATACGAACCAAACCACTGCGATGTACCGCTGACATCCAAACCGATGTGATTTCCTTCAATCGTGTTATTGCTGTTCGCAACGTCGATGACAGGCAGTGCCAAGCCGCGAATGCGGCTGCCACCACTCGCTCGCAACGAGGTCTCGAGACGCAGCAGCGCCGATGTACTCTGCGTTGCAGGAACGGAACCGGGTTGACTGAAACCATCGACGACAACATCCGTCAGAAGAGGCGTAAAGTAAGTCGGCAAGCGCCACCAGCTATGAACCCAGTCGGGATCGACGCGGTTCGGATCGCCCGGATCGGTTGGCAATTGATTGTCGTCCGTCACATCGGTCAGTGTCACCATCGTGGGTGAAACTTGCCCGGCGACACCATCGTCGCGATAGTAGAAGTGCCGCGG
This sequence comes from uncultured Planctomycetaceae bacterium, assembly GCA_937967665.1. Taxonomy (GTDB): domain Bacteria; phylum Planctomycetota; class Planctomycetia; order Pirellulales; family Pirellulaceae; genus CALBSZ01. Next base: position 4,845 of record CALBSZ010000184.1, on the reverse strand, counting down.
GTCGTTGGCAAACATGTCAAATGTGATCGTATCCACACCCGGATTGTTAAGCGCGTCGACCATTGCCTGAACAAACGAACCGGCATGGGGAACCGTTTCGTCCGCAAAGCGGCTGTTGGTTACCTGATACAGCGGACCGTTCACGGACAATGTGTAGTCAGGCACGGCTTCCCCGGTGGATGAAAACACGCGGATGATGAAGGTGTCATTGACAGCCGTATCGATGGTCCACATCACCTGCTCGTTGTCCGTATCCGATGTCGATGCCGCCAGCAGGTTGTTGTTAGCGTCGTAGAGCTCCAGGTCCAGATTGCCGTAGCGATGCTCAAACAACGCGTCGATCACCAGCGGACCATCCGCGGGGGCGCGCCATCGGAACACGTCTTCGTCGTCCTGTGTATTGAGCGTCAGGTCGAGATGCGTCTGATCGCGATTGCCCAGGTCCGCGGGCGAGACATCGTTCGGTTCCAGCGCGTCGGCCGCGGAAATGGACAAATCATATTCATTTAGGTTGTCGAGGTGGCCCTCCACCAGCAAGTAATACGTCTCGCCCGCCTGCGCCGTGGGGATTGCAATATGTTCATCGTCATCGACCGATCTGCTGGACGCAACAGGAGCACGGCTGGCGTCGTAGAGGGTGATATCGATGTCGCACCATTCGTCAATGAACCGCACGTCGACATTCAGCGTTCCACTCTCGGCCAACGTGAATTGAAAATAATCAGCGTCCGATGAGGAATGAATGGACAGATCGTTCTGATAGCCGGTGATCGTGCCGAGTTGCCTTGCGGCTTCAAACGTGTCGTTCCCTTCCAATGCGTCGGCCGCTGGTTGCAACTCAATGCCCCAGTCGTTCAGCATGCCTGAGTCTCCAGACACCCAGTCCTGGGCCCCCAACGTCCAATCACCGACCGCCGAGCGACCGTTAAAGTCGGTCAGCGGACTGTCGACACCCGAACCCGCATGGTCGACGTTAAAACTGCCGGTGTAAGGTGCCGTTCCGTTGACCAGGTTTGTCGTCGCATCGTCGTCAAACACGGTATTGAAGAAGTTGTCGCTCGACGCGAGCGATTGACCGATTCCCGGTGGTGATTCACCCGTTGACGCGATCAGTGTCCGCGACGTGCCGTCGGGTGCCGTCAACTGCAGATGCAAGTCACCTAGATAGGGATGGGAAAGCTGGTCAATAACGACGTCCAGGTCTCCCACTCGCCAATCGGGCAAAGTGACGGCACTGGTAACTTCGGCGCCCGGCGAACCATCGGGAATCCCCAGCGGCAAGTTCGGATCGGTGCTGGGAAAGTAAGTGAGCAGGCAACGCAGTTCCAGCGATTCAAAACGTAACCGACGGCGAGTTCGTTGAGATTTCATTGGGCCGTTCTTTTGTTTTCGCGGTCACGAGTGCGAGCCATCACCGACAACGGACGCCGCGGCTCGCGAGCACGCGAAGCGACATCGCCTCACGCATGATGCTTCCTGACATCGCCGACGGCACGCCGATCGCTCTCAACATCGTGTCGCCTGGCGACCTGCTGTAACGACTTCCTTCTTTCCCCTATCGCTGCCTCATCACTCCCACCTAGAAATTCCCACACAGACATAACGACGTCGTATGACACGACGGCCCACACTGTCCGTTCACCGCAACGCAGACGTTTTGCGCAGGTCACAATACGTTCCGCGGTAACAAGCGCGCTACTGCGAGTGTACCACCACCGAGCCGCTCAATCAATTTTCTTCGGAATGAGCCCCAAATCACTTCGCCTCGTGGCCGCCTTTCGCGGAGCGAAAGGCGGCAGTGGTAATTCCACGTCGCACGCTATGGCAAGTCTACTTGACTTCGCCGGCTCTCGAGACAATCCGCTGGGCAGCGGAGCCGCGATCGACAACCGTTTCGATGACAACCGTTTCGAACGGGTCGACGGCGCCGACGTGGCGGAATGTCGAGCTGGATCCATGTGGTCTGGGGGCGATTCACGCCAAGAACCACACAAAATGGAGCTCGGATAAGCCGAGTTTCGTAAAATCAGGCCCAGTCGGTCAATTTTCTAGCGGCAGACTGTCACTTTGCTTATGATTGCCCTTGGACCAACCCAACATGCGTTTGGCTCCATTGCGACAAAATTTGGCTTTCCCGGTTGTCGAGGTTTATGACGAGGCCGCTTCGTCGCCCATGTGCTGATCGACCGGGGCTTGATGAATACCTGAGCTCCGCGGAGAACGATATCATGACTGATCGGCCACGTCACTTTCGAAAAAGAGTCATGCGCCGCATCACTTCGCGCTGCCCCAGAAACCGGCAACGACGGGTGCTCCTGGAATCACTCGAACCAAGAACTCTGCTCACCATTCTGTTTGCGCCACCGCAGGTAATTGATACCAACAACGCCATCGACGAGGCGATTCACGCGGCGGACCTGGATCACGACGGGGACCTCGACCTGCTGGCCGGCAGTGACGGGGTCGTCTGGTACGAGCATACAGACGGTAGCGGCACGTTCGGCAGTGCCCAACCAATCGCCGCGGCCGCCGACGCCAATCTCGTCACGGAACTTGCCACCGCGGACCTCGACGGCGACGAGAATGTGGATGTACTTTCCATCGCACTTGGTGACAACCACCTGGCCTGGTATCCGGGTAATGGTAGCGGTGGTTTTGGGGCACAGCAGATCATCGACACGCAAGAAATCACGGACCTGTCGTTGTTGCCAGTGGATCTGGATGGGGACGGTGACGTCGACGTCGTGGCCAGCGACGACGGTGTCTTTTGGTACGAGAACGACGGAAGTGGCAATTTCAGCTCACAGCAGACGGTTGCGTCCACGCCGGGTGCCAATGTGTGGGGGCTTGCAGCGGCCGACCTGGACGGCGATGGCGACATGGATCTGATCGCCGGCGATTACGCGAATGACACCGTACGCTGGTACGAAAATCAGAACAATGGAGCAAACTGGGTGGGGCGTCTCATCGTTTTCGGCGTGGACGCCCGTTCCATTGCCGTCGCGGACGTGGACGGCGATGCCGACACGGATATCGTGGTAGGTGGCGGCAGCGACGGTACGGTGGTGTGGCATCAGAATGACGGTGACCCTACGGACGGCGGCTGGACGGCACACACCATCTCGGGCAGCGGCGCCGAAGTGAGAGCGGTCGTGGCAGGCGACCTGGATGCCGACGGCGACGCGGACGTGTCGGTGATCAGGACGGGTGGCCTGGAATGGTACGAAAACGACGCCGGGACGTTTTCCATGCATGGCATCGTCGGATTAACATCGGGCAGAGATCTGACTGCCGTGGACTTGGATGCGGACGGCGACCTGGACCTGGTAAGCCTGGACAGCAGCACGAACGAACTTGCCTGGCACCGCAATGACACCGTTCCCCGCATGACGTACAACATTCCGGGTCCCGGCGACAAAGACGAACTAATCCTCCGCCGCAACGGGCCCGACATCGAACTTTTCGACTCGCGGGACGGCAAGGTTGTCCTCCGCCAGGCGCTGGCCCCAACCACGGAAGTCGTGATCAACGGCACCGACGCCGACGACGATCATCTGACGGTCGATTTCAGTTTCGGCGGGTTCTTCGCACTGGCCGATGGTATCACGTTCCACGGCGGAGTTGGCGCCAAAGACAGTCTCAAAGTGATTGGGATTGCCGGTGTCACGGGCGACTACCGGCCGAGTGGTTCCGACGGCATTTTGACGCTCCAGGATGGTACGGACGCCGTTGATATCCACTTTTCGGGTTTGGATGATTTAGGAAGATTCGGAGGTCAGCAGGTCATTACCACCAACGCTGACCATGCATCCGGCGTATTTGCGGCGGACCTGGACGGCGACGGCGATCTGGACGTGCTCAGCGCATCCAACGCCGACGACAAGATCGTCTGGTACGAGAACACCAACGGCACGGGAAACTTCGGACCGCAGCAGGTCATTACCACCAACGCGGTCAATCCGACGAGCGTCTTCGCGGCGGACCTGGACGGCGACGGCGATTTGGACGTGCTCATCACATCCTCCGGCTCGGAAAACAAGGTCGCCTGGTACGAGAACACCGATGGCACGGGAAATTTCGGACCGCAGCAGGTCATCACCACCAACGTTAACGGAGCCTTCAACGTCTTTGCGGCGGACCTGGACGGCGACGGCGACCTGGACGTACTCAGCGCATCCATCGCCGACGACAAGATCGCCTGGTACGAGAACACCGATGGCACGGGAAATTTCGGACCGCAGCAGGTCATCACTACGAACGCGGTCTACGCGTCGAACGTCTTTGCGGCGGACCTGGACGGCGACGGGGATCTGGACGTGCTCAGCGCATCGTTCGCCGACGATAAGATCGCCTGGTACGAGAACACCGACGGCACGGGAAACTTCGGACCGCAGCAGGTCATTACCACCAACGCTAACCGAGCAGAAAGCGTCTTCGCGGCGGACCTGGACGGCGACGGCGACCTGGACGTGCTCAGCGCATCTTTCGCCGACGATAAGATCGCCTGGTACGAGAACACCGACGGCACGGGAAACTTCGGACCGCAGCAGGTCATTACCACCAACGCTAACCGAGCAGAAAGCGTCTTCGCGGCGGACCTGGACGGCGACGGCGACCTGGACGTGCTCAGCGCATCTTTCGCCGACGATAAGATCGCCTGGTACGAGAACACCGACGGCACGGGAAACTTCGGACCGCAGCAGGTCATTACCACCAACGCTAACCGAGCAGAAAGCGTCTTCGCGGCGGACCTGGACGGCGACGGCGACCTGGACGTGCTCAGCGCATCTTTCGCCGACGATAAGATCGCCTGGTACGAGAACACCGACGGCACGGGAAACTTCG
>CALBSZ010000183.1 GCA_937967665.1 uncultured Planctomycetaceae bacterium | reverse complement strand
ACCTTTTGGCAATCATGATTCCGTTCATTCGATGACCAAGCCATCTTCGAAGTCACGCAGGCCGAAACCGACGCGCGTCACGCGGGACCTGGTCAGCGACGTCCGTCAAAGGCTGCTGGCGAACAAGCGCGTACGCCGGACGTTGCCCAACGGCGGGCGATTGCACATCGACCGCCAGTTGCCGTTCCTGTGCGTCTATCGCGCTCCGCAACACCAGGACGTGGGAACGTCCCGGTTTGTTGTGGGCGAGGCGTCGTATCTGGTCACACAGAGCGATTCGATTAGCCGCACAGGTGTCGGGACATTGCTGCGAGAAGTGGTGTCGTCGTTGGTGTCCATCTTCGGTGCGTTCATGATTGTCGAAGTCTGGGCGGATGTCGACCGCGGCAAAGCCAGCGATCCCGCGGTCCCGACCGTGCCCCCCACGTTCCAGATTCACGCTCCGCAGAACGCGCCGCTGAACCGCACCGTGGAGACGCTGGCCAAGTACCTGCGGAAAGTCAAAGTCTTAAAACAGCAGGCGGAAGTGGAAGTGCAGTGGGACGGCAAGGCGACGCCTCCGGACATGCGTCCGCTCCTGTCAGCGAAGGAGGCGGCGGCGCTGCATTGCGTGACGGTCGGCATCGCCATTCCGCCCGTGTATCGCAAGGCCAACACGAAAAAGGAATACCCGCTCATCGCGCGTTCGCTACGCCGCAGCCTGGGGCTGGCGCTGCGGCATGCGCTGTTCGAGTTTTCCCGGACGCAGACGACGCATCGACCCAAGCACTACCATCAGTTGGGCCGCCGCGCGGTGGTCAAGACCGTCTGGGATATCGATCAGCGCTTGGGTGGTGTGAGCAGTTCCTTCGACTACCTGCTGCAACTAACGCCCGTTAATTGCAGCGCGGCGTTTAAGCAATTCAAACGGGACAACTTCGAGCGTTCTCCGGAATTTCATTACCGGCCGCAGCAGATCAACCCGTCGCTACTGCTGCGCCAGCTGTACGACATTCCGATTGAGCGGGTGGAGGATCCGGCCCTGCAGCGGCTGTTCCTGGAAAAGCAGGACGAATTGGGCCTGAAGATCAACATGCTCCGCGACCGCGATACGCGGCGTTTCCTGTACGAGAGCCTGCAGTTGTTCGGTGAAGTGGACGACAACTTGCTGCAGTTGGCCAAGGACATGCTGAATTGCCTGTCGATGAAACGCGCCGGCGCGAAGAAGAACAACGTGAATGCCGAGGAGTTCTGTCGCATTGCGGCGGAGGAGTGCGAGTACTATCGCCAGCTTTGTCCAGGCTTTGCCGGCGAACCGCGGATTGTTCCGGACATCGCCGGCCTGCTGGTCTCGCGCGGCAAGTTGCTCATCGACGCCGACCTGAACATGCCGCGTTCACGCGTGAATGCGTTGCTGGCGCACGAAGTCGGTACGCACCTGCTGACCTATTACAACGGCAAGACGCAACCGTTTCGGCAATTGTATTCCGGCCTGGCGGGCTATGAGGAACTGCAGGAAGGCCTGGCGGTCGTTGCTGAATGGCTCGTCGGCGGGCTCAGCCAAGCTCGCATGCGGCAGTTGGCAGCGCGGGTGATTGCCGTGCGCAACATGACTGACGGCGCGACGTTCGTAGACACCTTCCGGATACTCGACCGCTACTACGAATTCTCCCACAAACAGGCCTATTCCATTACGATGCGCGTTTACCGCGGCGGTGGTTTTACCAAGGATGCCATCTATCTGCGCGGTCTGCGAGAATTGGTGCGGTATATCAAGGACGGTGGTGATCTGGCCCCCTTGTTCATTGGCAAAATGGCGGTGAGGCACATTCCGATTGTCAAGGAATTGCAATACCGCAAGGTCCTGAGTGCGGCGCCCGCCCTGCCCCGTTACCTCGGCACGGCCGAAGCTCAGCAGCGGTTAGAGTCGTTGCGCGCCAGCGACGGGTCGCTACTGCATTTGGTAAACGAGGAGTTATCCCCCCGATCGTTTGCGCATTGAGGTTTTTGAGGTAGTCGCGTGGCTGCCGGAATTGTCGCGGCGGGCAGCTTGCCGGAAGGCGGCGAATCTGGCAAACTCGCCGCAGTCAGCCTCGATAACCGCAGGCGTTTGTTAGCACGGATGTGCGTGTAAACTCATGGAAAACCAGCATGAACCAATCTCGGCCGAGTTAATCCGCGACGTCTGCCAGCGCTTGCGGGAAGACAAACGCGTGCGGCAAGCGCTGCCCAACGGCGGCGTGCTGAACATCGACCGGCTGCGTCCCTTTCTGTGCGTCTATCGCCGCAATCCCGCCAGGATCGACGTGGGGACCGGCCGCTTCGTGACCGCGGAAGCCTCCTACCTGCTGGCTCCCGGCAACGCGCCGGTCCGCAAGGGCTTGCAGAAACTTGTGCGCGAGGTCGCCAATCTCGGTGCGGCGCGATTCGGTGCTTTCCTGATTCTGGAGATCTGGGCGGCCGCCGACAGCGATGTTCCTCATCTGACCGACGACATCACGGGCGAACCACTGTTGCCGCGTCCCTACTTTCGCATCCTGACTCGCGAACCGCATCGCGCCGAGGGGACCATTGCGACGCTCGAAAACGAATTGCGGCGAGTCAAATATCGGCGCCAGTCCGGTGACGTGGAAATCAATTTGCATTCCCGGAACCATCCCAAGGGTGCTACGCAGCTGGTTTCGGCGGCCATCGCCGAACCGATTAACTGCCATGTCGTCGGTCTGGAAGTGCGCCCCATCTATCGCAATGGGGACACTCACGAAGTCTTTGATGAGATCCTGCGATCCCTCTGCCGGCAGGTTTCGCGAGCGGTGAAGAAGTCGTTGTTCGCCTTCACCCTGCATCGTACGAATGTGCGTCCCGAGCATTATTTTTCGTTGGGACGCACGTCGCTGCCCAAGCAGGTGTGGAATGTGGACCGCAAGTTGGCGGAAGTCAGCGGCCGTTTCAAGTTCCTGCTGGCGGTCACCCCGATCAACGCCGAACGCTCGTGGCACGAGTTCTCGGAGAGCGGTTTCAAGAAAGATCCTCGCTTCGTTTACCGACCGCTCGGCGCCCATCCCATGTTATTGAAACGGACTTTAATGAACGTCCCCGTGGAACGGGTCGAAGATCCGACACTCGCCAATTTGTTTTGCCAGACGCAGGACGAACTGGACCGGCAGATCACCATGCTGATGGATGTCAATTCGAAGCGTTTCCTGGCCGGCAGCCTGCAGGTGTTTGGGGGCGTCGACAGCGGGCTGCTGGAACGAGCGGAACGGATCCTCCAGACGTGCCTGCCGGTACAGCCGTCCGGCGTGGCGTCGTTGTCCGCCAGACAGTTCGCGCGAAAAGCACGCCAGGAAATTCATTTTTATCAACATCGCTCGCCGCTCTTCACCGCCTCGGCGGTGGTCCGCGACGATATCTATTCCGGCTTGCTCTCGACCGGCGGAGACCTGCTGATCGGCCGCGAGACGACAATCGATCCGCGTCGCGCGGACGCCCTGCTGCAACACGAAGTGGGTACTCATCTGGTGACGTATTACAACGGCCAGTCCCAGCCACTACGCCTGTTGAAAGTCGGCTTGGCGGGATACGACGCCTTGCAGGAAGGGCTTGCCGTGCTGTCAGAATACCTCGTAGGCGGACTCAGTACGGCGCGGATGCGAACGCTGGCCGCACGTGTCGTCGCGGTGCATCGCATGATTCAAGGCAGCACCTTTTGCGAAACGTTTCAAACGCTGCATGAGACTTACGGATTTGATCCTCACGTCGCCTATACGATTACTCTGCGCGTCTACCGCGCCGGCGGCTTGACCAAGGACGCCATCTACTTGCGCGGGCTGGTGGAAATCATGCTGTACCTGGCCAAAGGGGGCGACGTCGAACCGCTGCTCGTCGGCAAGCTGGCGGTGGAGCACATTCCGGTGGTCAAAGAACTGCTCTACCGCGAAGTCATCCGCAAGCCCATCTTTCGGCCACGGTACCTGGAGTTGGAATCCGCCAGCGCGCGGCTCAGCCGTATCGCGGCCGGAGCGGGGGTCTTGGACTTGATCGAACCGAACGTCGCCGCCGGCGATTGAGCCCCTTCGTCACGTCGCCAGTTAGATGGGCGAGCGGGGTTGCAGAGATGGCTTCGGCGGAGAATGAATTGACCAACGTGAACATATCGGGATTGGCGAGACGACGAACGCAGCCCACCGTGATAGGCGTGGCCAATTCATTCGTGGGCATTGCGGCATGAAATGGTTGCCGCAATTGTAGGGTGGTGCCAAAGCGGCGCTACCGAGACGACGTGGATAGCTGTTCGATTCGACAAACCGAATCATATCGGCCTCAAAAACAACGTAGCGCCGGCCCACCGGAATATGGTCGGTCCTGAAAACAAACGTCG
>CALBSZ010000182.1 GCA_937967665.1 uncultured Planctomycetaceae bacterium | reverse complement strand
GATCGCCGATCCAGAAGCGTTTAGGGCGCGACTCGCCGATGCCTGGCTGCGTGACATTTCCTACCCGCTACTGGCCGAGATGTTAGCGGGCGTCGTTTGTCGCTCTCCCGTCGCGCTCGGCCGCTTGAAGAAATGGACCCATGCCAAGAAGGAATTGGCGCGTGCCTGTGGGTACTCGCTGCTCTCCAACATGCTCAAGCATGACCCGGACAGCTTGACCGAGGAACAATGTGAGGCCTACTTGGATACTATTGAGAAAGAGATTCACAGGTCGCCCAATCGCGCTCGCCAAACAATGAACATGGCGGTCATCGCCATTGGCATCTACAAACCGAAGTTGCGCGATCGGGCCATCGCGGCCGGCCGCCGTATCGGTCACGTGGAAGTGGATCACGGGCAAACCAGTTGCAAGACGCCGGAAATTGAGGCGTATATTTTGAAGGCCGCCAAGCGGCACAAAGCCTGTTGAGGCGACGGCTGCGTTCGATCAGGGCCGTATCTCGTGCCGGATGTTGACGAATTGCAACGGTATGTTGTCAAACCGCAGCAGTGGAAGGATTCCGACAACATTGCCGACAATTTGTAGGATCTGAAATCCGTTTCTCGTAAGTTGTGTTCTGTTCGCGTGTTGCAATCCGTGCTACGCGCTGTCAGAGCCAGAACTGGCACGCTCTTCGCATTCTCCCTCCCCTGTTATGATTCCACGTCCACTGTTTTCTTTGAGGGGAGATTTCACAATGATGCGATTTTCTGCATTCGCGCTTTGCGCCGTGTTGTGTGTTGGTGTTCAAGCTGCTGATCGGGCGGCCACGAGCGACCTGCCGGCGGGTCTGGCAGCGCTGAGTTCCGCCCAAGTCGTCACGCCTGACGCCGCGCAAGCCGTGCGCGGTCAAGGTGGCACCGACAACATGACCCTGCACGCCTGGGGTAAAGTGACTCACAATGAAGGCGCCGGTATCAAAATCGTCTTCACAGGCGTTCAACATGGCCTGAACGTTTCCGGCGTCATCCACGGCGGCAAAGTCGGCAAGCTGTGGACCGGCAACAACAAGGTCATGGGCGGGAGCGATGGCGGTACGTACAAGTCGCTGACCGTTACCGGCAACGGTGACCTGCATTCGATCTGGACCAACGGTGCTGGTTCGACCAAGGTGGGTACGCGTAACGCGGACGTCGATTTTACTGCTGCCAAGGGCCTGCAGTTCGTCTTCGAAGGCAAGCGACACGGCAAGACGATCCAGGGCGTGATCAACTCCGCCACGGGCGCCAAGTTGCTGACCGGCCCGAACGATATTCATGCTACTGGAAAGGGCGGCAAGTTCAGCATTACGACTTTCCAGGGTAAGGGAAACTTCAGCGCGATCTGGAAATAGTGTCGTTCCCAAACACGTCTCGACTGACTCCTGATGGTTGATTGACAAACGCCCCGCAGATTTCGATTTGCGGGGCGTCTTGTCAGTTCTTGGCCCCATTCGTGTTTCCAATTCGATTCGTGTTGAGGAAACGCACGCGGCCGTTTCGCCAACGCAACATCTGTTGGCGACACTCTGGGATTTGCTACGGGAAATCCCCGTTTCCAAGGGCTTGGGCGGGAAAATCATCATCGGCACACGATTCGCATCGGTTCACTACCAGCTTCCTTTCACATCACATCGCTGCCTCATTTCCAGCCATCGGAGTTACACATGAAATCCTTTTCCACCATGACATTGCTTGCATTCTGTTGCTTGACGGCCAACATTTCGTTTGCTGAGAACCGCGCGGCCACAAGCGAACTTCCCGCGTCACTCGCGGCCCTGGGCCCATCAGCCACTCACGTCGTGACTCAGCGCGAGGCGTCTGCCGTTCGTGGGCAGGGAACTTTATTGATCGGCAAAGGGGCCATCCTGGATTTCCTGACCTACGCGAATGGTTACGAGGTTTCCGGCCAGGTCGCCGGAAAGCACACTTCGATCAATTCGGTCTATGGCGACGTTACCGCCAAAGGGGGCGGCAAGGCATATATTACCGTTGCCGACCAGCCGAAAGGGAAAAAGCACCAGTCGGGCAGCGGGCTGATCACCAGCATCGCGGGCGTCTACAAGAGCGGCCACGGCGACGCCGTCTATGTCCGCGGCGGCGCTTCGGGGACCTCGGTCCACCTGGACGCGACGCATGGCTACGGTCTTTCCGTGTCGACCCACGGCAAGGCAAAGCAGCAGGCGCGAGCCGCCAGCGGGTACATTCGGGCCAACACAGGCACGTTCACTGGCGAAATGAGCTTCATCGGTAACACGGATCACGTGCACGTCAACACTTACCGCAGCTTTTCCGCTCAGCTGAAAGGTGTGCTGCCTCACTAGAACGGCAGCGCCGCGTTGACGGGAACGAAACGGGGACCGGCTCCAGCGTCGTGTTCGACTTGCCCCGGAGAACCCGCTGGATCGATGATGCCTGCCCCCTTTCGCGGCGAACAACAAGCGACGACACGAAACAACCGCAGCGGTGAAAACCGGCTGCGGTTTTTGTTTGCCGATCGGCGATCGCCCATCGCCAGCATCACCGGGGCAGGTCGATACCCCAAACCGGCCCGCGCTTGTTGTTCTTCTTGATGGGGTTCTGCTTGGCCATGGCGACGGCGGCGGGAGATACGTCCACGCGTTTGAATACACCATTGTTGGCCGCGGCGATCGCCGAGAGCTCTTTTTCGCCGGCCGCGTTCACGCGCATACCGAAGGTGTTGATCACCGTGCGGCGATTGTGCGGGGCGGTTAGCATCTGTCCTGTCTTGTCCGTGAAGTTGCCGTCGCCAAGTATGTAGATGACGTCCGGGTTGAAATTCAATGCGGCGGTCGCGGCTGCTTCGCCCTTGGTACGCAGGCACATTTCGACGGTGTACAGCCAGGCCCGCAGTTTCTCTTTGTTCTCGGGCGTCGCGCGCACCATGTTCGGCGATGTCTGCGGGTGAAACAGACCGTAGGCGGTGTCGCTGAAGAAGATGACGTAGAAGAACTGCTTCTCGCTCATGCTGTTAACGGACTTCATCAGCTCGTCCAACGTCGTTTCGAATTTGCCGCGTCCCATGCTGTTCGAGTTGTCGCAGATGAAGACGAACCGATTGCCTTGCGACTTGGTACCGAAGAAACTGGCTGCCGCTTTAAGACCATCGCCGACGTCGGCGAAGCCGTCTCCTTCGTCTCCGAACAACGCGCCGATTTCGCCGATCGTGGTATCGGCCATGGCCACCTGGCCCAGCTCGGACACCGTCGCATCGGCAGCGGAAGCAATTTCTCCGAACGAAATCTGACCCGGATCGGGAGCGTTGGTCGGGATCGCCATCTCCTGGACTTCCAGTTCCTCCAACTGCTCCATTTCCACTTCCGAGAGCTCTTCCAACTGCTCCGTCTCGTCGTCTTCGATAGCGTCGGCTTCTACCCAGAGTTTGTCTTTGTCGAGGGCGATGGAGAACGACATCAAGGCCAGCAGGATGATCGCGATCAAATGGACGACCGAACTGATCAGCCAGGGGGGCGAACCCGCGATCAGCGCCATGAAGCCGCCGCTTGACGCGAACTCTTCTTGTGGTTCTTCTTGCGGTTCTTCCGCGGCCCCGTCTCGCTCAGCCGGCGCGGCAACGGGTGCCTGAGGCGGTGCGGCGGTTGCCTGGGAATTTGGGCGTTTGGAAGCCGGACGTTTCGCGGGCTGCCGTTCCTCTGGTGAGTTCGCGCGTTCGGCTTCCAGTTGCTCCTTCTCCCGCTTCAGCTGAGCCATGCGCTGCTGCAGTTCCTGCATCTCGCGGTCGGCGGCGGAAATGTCGGGATTCGAACTCATCAATCGCATTTTCCTGCGTTGGCGTTGGGATTCGAGAAAGGAATTCGTCAACAACGCCGGGAACTATTCCGGGGTTGGGCGCCAGCGCGCACGACACCGCCCCACCTCCTACAAATATACACAAAACGGGCGAATATCGCGAGGATGCCGTCCCGGCGCGGTCCAACTGGGATGCCGCGGCCCGAAACCGATCGATTTTTCGCCCCAATAGACGTGTTTTCCGTGGCAACTTTGAGCACGTTCGCGAGTCGCAGCGGCCAGGCACTGCCTGGTTGGACAGCGTCTACTTTGCGGCAATTCGCAAGATTACAAGCACGCAAGAATACAAGCACGCAGCGCAAGCAAGTGTATCCGGACGTACGTGCCCCACTTCGTGCGCTTCGAGCTTACATTGACGACGGAACCCGGTGCTGCCGAACTAGAAACAACCGCCCGATCGGAAATTCGGAAGTGGCGGCGAAAAAGACGTGATCCGCGGATTTGTCCGAGCGATCCATCCCACGCTCAGCTACGCGGCTTCGCACAGCATGCTATTCGGGCGAGTCGGGAATGCCTTCGTCTTGTGCGGCTTCGAGGGCGTGGTGATAATACTTGGTGACTCGTTCTGACGGAACGAGCCGGGGCGTTAGCCCATCCGAGCGCCAGCCCACCCGATTGTGAACAAACGAAGCATTATTCGAACCCCGCGTAACGCCGCCGTGCCTGGGAAGCCATAGAGGAGGAGAGAGCGCTTTCGATCGTAATGCGAGAACCTCCGTCCGCCATTTAGCGACAGTTCTTGGTTAAAGTCAATATCGTTCAATTTTCACGTGGGACGGGCACTCCTGCCCGTCGCTCATACCGCATCTTG
>CALBSZ010000181.1 GCA_937967665.1 uncultured Planctomycetaceae bacterium | reverse complement strand
CGGCATCGAGGGCGTCCTGTGCCTCGGTGGTGGACGCCGAGGCGACCGTGCCGAAGATCACGTTGATCACGCGCAAGGCGTATGGCGGCGCGTACGATGTCATGGCGTCGAAGCACCTGCGCGGCGACGTGAACATCGCCTGGCCCAGCGCGGAAATTGCCGTCATGGGACCGAAAGGGGCGGTGGAAATCATCTTCCGCAAGGAACTCGACGACCCGGACCGCATTGCCCAGCTGACCGAAGAATACCGCGTGAAGTTCGCCAATCCGTTTATCGCGGGACGCCGCGGCTTCATCGACGATGTCATCATGCCTCGTAACACACGCCAGCGCATTTGCCGTTCGCTGGCGATGCTGCGGGGCAAGAAACTAGACAACCCGTGGCGCAAACACGGGAACATTCCTTTGTAATCCCGGCACCCGCGTCGCGGCGGTGCCCGCAGGGCGTGCTCCGCGCGACAGAAGCAACGACAACACCATGTTCAACAAGATCCTGATTGCCAACCGTGGCGAAATCGCCTGCCGTATCATCAAAACCGCACGGCGGATGAATATACAGACCGTGGCCGTCTATTCGGAAGCCGATCAATACGCCCTGCATGTGGCGATGGCGGACGAAGCCGTCTGCATTGGCCCGCCTAGTTCGGCTCTCAGTTACCTGGCGATCGACAAGATTGTGCAAGCGTGCCGGGATACGCATGCCGAAGCCGTCCATCCGGGCTATGGTTTTGTCTCAGAGAACCCGGCGTTCGCCGAGGCGTTGTCGGAGTCGGGCATCGCCTTCATCGGACCGAACGTGCACGCCATCCAGTCCATGGGAGACAAGATCACATCGAAAAGGCTGGCTCAGGAAGCGGGTGTGAACACCGTTCCCGGCTGCGCCGATGTGATTCCATCCGCCGACGCGGCGGTCGAAATCGCGCGGGACATCGGCTACCCCGTGATGCTCAAGGCCAGCGCGGGCGGAGGCGGCAAGGGCATGAGGGTGGCGTATGACGACGACCAGTGCCGGGACGGGTTCGAGCGGGCGAGCAACGAAGCTCGTTCCTCCTTCGGCGACGAACGCGTATTTATCGAGAAATTCATTGAACAACCCCGCCACATCGAAATCCAGGTGCTGGCCGACAAGCACGGCAATGTGCTTCACCTCGGCGAGCGAGAATGCTCGCTGCAGCGCCGCCATCAGAAAGTGATCGAGGAGGCGCCGTCGCCCTTCCTGGACGCCGTCACCCGTTCGGCGATGGGCGATCAGGCGGTCGCGCTGGCCCGCGCCGTCAACTATGAATCGGCGGGTACGGTGGAATTCATCGTCGGACCGGACCGTCAGTTCTATTTTCTGGAAATGAACACGCGTCTGCAGGTAGAGCATCCCGTTACCGAATACGTGACCGGTTTGGATCTTGTGGAACTGATGATTCGCATCGCGTTTGGCGAGACGCTGCCGTTATCGCAGGCAGACGTCACGTTGAACGGGTGGGCCATCGAGGCTCGCGTGTACGCGGAAGATCCGCTCCGCGGTTTCCTGCCTTCCGTGGGCCGACTGGTGCGCTACCTGCCGCCCGCCGAATCGGACGTCGTGCGTGTGGAAACAGGCGTTTATGAAGGGGGCGACGTGTCCATTCACTACGCCCCCATGATTGCCAAGCGGATAACGTACGGTGCGACGCGCGATCGGGCCATCGCCCACATGCGGGAGGCGTTGAACGAGTTTTACGTGCGCGGATTGTCGCACAACGTCAGTTTCCTGGCAGCGCTGATCGAACACACGCGATTTCGCGAAGGACGAATCAGCACGAATATGATTGCCGAGGAATATCCGGATGGCTTCCATCCGTCGGACGTTATCCACGACGATCCCGCGCTGTTGATTGTCGTGGCGGCGGCGATTCACCGCCGCTACATGGACCGCGCGGCCGGCATCAGTGGTCAGCTTCCCGGCTACGAACGCGTCGTCAAGGATCAGTGGGTGGTATCGTTGCACGACCAACTACACCCGGTGGAAATGCGCCCCGTGGAGGGCGGCCACGATGTGATTTACGGCGGGGAACACTACGAAGTCCGTAGCCAGTGGCAGTTCGGCCAGCCGCTGTTCAAAGGAACAGTCAACGGGAACCGTGTGTGTATACAAGTGGAGCGGCGAAATATGCACTATCGCCTGTTCCATTGGGGTTCGCAGTTGGACATCATGGTACTCACCGCCCGGGCGGCAGAACTCCTGGCGTGCATGCCGAAGAAGCAGGCCCCCGATGTCTCCAAGTACCTGCTCTCGCCGATGCCCGGCCTGCTCACCCAGTTGCTGGTAGAGGACGGTCACGAAGTGCGCGCCGGTCAGGACCTGGCGGTCGTTGAAGCGATGAAGATGGAAAACGTCCTACGGGCGGAGCGCGACCGTAAGGTGGAACAAGTCCTCGCGGCTGTCGGCGATACGCTCGACGTCGATCAGCCGATCCTGAAATTCGAATAGACCCCGTGCCGGTGATCGAATGCCCTTGATCAAATATTGCCTGGACGATGCTGGCGTCGCCACGATAACGCTGAATCGCGACGACAAGCGCAACGCCATGAATCGCGAGATGGCCGGAAGCATCTTGGCACAGTTGGACAAAGCCTCCGCGTCGGGAGCGAGGGTCGTTGTCCTGCGCGCGAACGCGGGCGTCGACGTCTGGTGCGCCGGCCATGATCTGTCGGAATTGGAGATGGATAAACTGCCGGAGCAGAATCCCACGCTCGCGGTGGCAGACAAAATTCAAGCCGTCCCCTTTCCCGTCATTGCCATGGTCGAGGGTCGTGTTTTTGGCGGTGGTATGCTTCTGCTGCTGTACGCCGATCTGGTTGTCGCGGCCGAAAACGCGGATGTTGCCATCACCTCAAACAAGATCGGCATTCCGCTGTCACCCGAATTGCACGCGTTCTGGCTCCGTGTGATGGGAATTCACAAAGCCAAAGAGCTGCTCTTCACGGCCGACACGATTCCGGCACAGGATGCTTACCACGCCGGGCTGTACAACCATGTTGTGAAAAAGCAACAACTGGAGGAATTCGTCACGGAACTGGCGGCCAGGATCGTGCGCTGCGCGCCGGCCGCGATCGCCGGCACGAAACGTCAACTCAATCTGTTGGCACGCCAATCGGGGCTCAGCGACCTGGAACACGGCGAACTGTTACGTGCAAATGCCGCTATTTCGGGCAGCGACGAGACCAAAGCGCGCATCGCCGCGCTGTTCCACAAGCTTGGGGAAAACGCGGCGGAGAACGAGTCGTGAAACGAGTTGCGGCAAAGGAAGTATTTGGTTACGGAGCAAGCTTTTACGGCTTCCCAAGTGGCCCCAGTCGGCACATAATTTGCTTCACTTAGACGCTGCCATCTGGCTCATGCTTTGTTACCGCTAACGTTGGCGGTCGTGTGCCACGGGCGGCGCCGTGGCATTGTGGGTATTCGTTTGGCGCGAAGCAGTAGTGCGGGACGGTGTGCGTGGCGTGCTTGACATGCCGCAGCGCGATGAGCGTCCTAATCAAAGGAATTTAGTCGAGACGGGCAGATCGGAGGGAATGATGAGTGGGAAACAGGAACGTTGGATTAATCCCGATGCGCTGGATTGCGCTCCCGAACGTCCGTTGCCGGCCCGTCCTTTACGGCTGGTGCTGCTGGGGCCTCCCGGCGTCGGTAAAGGCACGCAGGCCAAGCTGCTATGTGACACTATGCGAGTTTGCCACTTGTCGACCGGCGACCTGTTTCGGTCGGCTCAATGCGCTGGCGCGCCGACACCGGCCATGCGCGCGGCCTTGCGCGCGATGCAACAGGGAGAACTCATCTCAGACGAACTGGTCATCGCCATGGTGCGGGAGCGGTCCGCTTGCCTTCACTGCCACGGCGGTTTCTTGCTGGACGGGTTCCCGCGGACGCTGCGGCAGGCCGAAGCATTGGAACAGATGCTGGAAGAGTTCGAGCTGCAGCTGGATGCAACCATTTGTTTTGAGTTGCCTCTGGAGCAAATCGTTGCCCGGCTTGGCGGTCGCCGCATCTGCGAGTCGTGCCGCGCTGTGTTCCACGTGACGGCCAACCCTCCTGCCGTCCCCGACGTTTGCGATGAATGCGATGGTCGACTGTTGCAGCGTGCTGACGATCAGCCTGAAGCGATCCGCGTGCGGATGGAGGTATATGAGCAGGAAACACAACCGCTGATCGATTTCTACGAGAATCGTGGGAAGCTGTGCAAGATCAGCGCTGGCGGCAGTCCGGAAGAAATCTTTCAGCGAACCCAGGAATCGCTTGTGCCTTTTCGCGGTTCGGGTCCTGACGTGGTGAACCCGTCGGTGCTGAGTCGCCGCTGACGCCCTGCCTGCCAACTTCCTGACGGGATTCCTCCACCAGCGTCTTTCGAAGTGCTGTTTCGGTGTGGCGGGACGACACCGGAATGCTCGGTGACCCCCACCCAGATGTTGCGTGGGAACCGTGTTAAGCCGTTAGTGCGAGTCGCACGGACGTGTAGCGTCTCCGGCGCTGTAAATCACCGTGACAATGGGCGAAAAAACCGCGACACTTACGTGAAACGCGGTGGAGGGGCAGCATGACCGCGGCAACGGCCTTTACCCGGCCATGCACGCCGACAACTCGGCCGGTTTGACAAAGTCCCCCAGCGCGGCCATCTCGGACTTGCCGCCGACGATCAAGGGCGTCCGCTGGTGGATGTCGGTAGGCTCGATATCCAGAATCCGCTCGCTGCCGCTGGTGGCCAATCCGCCTGCCTGCTCCGCGATGAAGGCCACTGGGTTCGCTTCGTAAAGCAGCCTCAGCTTGCCTTCCGGATTCTTGTCCGTGGGTGGATACAGGAAGACGCCACCCCGCAACAGCGTGCGATGGAAATCGGCGACCAGCGAGCCGATATAGCGCAGCCCGTAGCGTTGCCCCGTACCGCCGGTGCGGAGATGCGTCACGTAGTCGCGGTACTCCGCGGGAAAGGTTTCCCAGTACCCATCGTTGGACGAGTAATACTTTCCCTGCTCGGGCATGCGGATGTTCTCATGACTGAGTACGTAGGCGCCGATGGACGGATCGAGCGTGAAACCGTGCACGCCATGACCGGTCGTATAGACCATGATGGTCGACGAGCCGTAGACCACGTAACCGGCCGCCAGTTGCTTCACGCCAGGCTGCAACACAGCCTGCGCGGGATCTTCGCTGGTTCGCAGGTCTTCGGGCAGCGCCAGAATAGAAAAAATCGTTCCAACGCTGACATTGACATCGATGTTGGAGGAACCGTCGAGCGGATCGAAGACAACGATGTACTTTCCGGACCCGGACCGCCCGTCGAACGTGATCGCCTCTTCGCTCTCCTCCGAGGCGATGACGGCAACATTTTCGCGGATGCCCAGACAATGAACCAAGGCCTCGTCGGCGTAAACATCCAGTTTCTGTTGCAATTCTCCTTGGACGT
>CALBSZ010000180.1 GCA_937967665.1 uncultured Planctomycetaceae bacterium | reverse complement strand
CAGGGCAGTCGATGTCGTCCACATGCGCTTTGAGTTCCGCAATTTGCGCCGACGAGATGTCCAGCCCCAGTTCCTGTTCGGCTTCCGCCAGCGCCACCCAGAGCCGCCGCCAGGTGCTGAACTTCCGCTGCGAGCTCCACAGCGCGCTCATCTCCGCCGAAGCGTAGCGGCTGATGAGTGGGTTTTCGTATTGATCGTGCGACATCACGGTAACCTTAATCAATTGCCGGCGGGTATGGTAGGACGCCGATTGGCAAAATGTGCGCACCGCCGCATCCGCCAACGTCCGTTCACATGTTGGTCAGGTCGTCGCTTTCCGTGCCGCCGACCAGTTGGTCCAACGCCGTGGCAACCGCGTGCGCTGCGTCCTGCGACCTCGCATATACGCGACAAATTCGGTGACTGACTGGCAGGCGTTGAAACAACTGGCTGGCCGTGAGGGGACGGACCTGCCGCCGCGCGGCATCAAAGAGAAAATTCTGCCCGGCAGCCGGCCCCGCCGTGTGAGGCCTGAAAATGTGGCGTGCAATGTCCACTCGTAACGGGATATCCGCGAGCGCGGCCGGCAATAGTTCGCGAAGCTTGTATTCCACGACGTGCGGGTCACTGAAGATGCTGCTTTTTTCACGGTCGTTCTCGGAGAACACCAGATTCCGCTGGCAGATCATCCGCCACGAGATCTGGCGATCGACCAGGTCCCACCAGCGACGCCCCAACGCCTGTTTCTCGGGATCCGCGCTGTTGGACCAGCGGCTGACATCCACCAGCAGAGAAGAATCGGTAAAGCCGAGGTATGCGTCTAAATGGTCCAAGGGATTGCCCGGAAACAGGAACTGGCGACTGTCGGCAAACAAGTCGGCCAGGGTCAGGTCGATGGCCCGCACTGTGCGATGAAAGTAAATCGTTCGAAACAAATCCGCTCGTGCGGTCATGAAGCGAATCAAAGCATCCAGTCCGCGTTCGTGTACCGTCAAACCCTGCTCGCTGAAAAAGCTGTAGTGCAACAGGCGGTCGACGTCGAAGGAACGGTGACTGTAGCCTGACATGTATGCATCGCGGAGAACGAAATCCATGTTGTCGATCGTATAGATGCCGCTGAGCAGACTGCGCAGGAAACGCAGCCACTTGGGTTGGCTTTCGTCCTCTTCCGTCGGCCGCGTGATCAACCAGGCGATCTGTCGCGGGTCGAGTCGTTCGTCGGCGGCAAGTTCGCTGTTGGGGTTACGGCGCAGGCCGCGGAGTTGATTACCCAGTTCGTCGCAAATGATCCTGGCACCCAGCGTTTCGTGCGTCAGCCCGTAGTCGCTGAGGAAATGGGCATCGAAAAAGTGCCCAAAGGGACCGTGTCCCACATCGTGCAGCAAGCCGGCCATCCGCACCAGGGTTTCGACATAGCCTCGACTCGGAACATCCGGGCAGGTTTCGGCCAGGCTGTCGTAGAGCCCCGCGACGGCGCGGCTGCCCAAATGCATCACGCCGATCACATGTTGGAAGCGAGTGTGCTCGGCCGATGGAAACACCCACCACGCGGTCTGCAGTTGATGGATGTGGCGCAGCCGCTGCACCCAGGCATGATCGATGATCTGTCTTTCAGACGTTTCGCCCGCTGGCAGGTCCTCGCTGGCCGTAAACGGGATATAGCCGTGAATGGGGTCGTGGCTAAGGTTTTCTCGATGATATTCTCGCATAAGCCGGAATTATATCTGAGTCCGCCCCCCGCAAGCAGGTGTCGCGGAGTCAAAAAACGGCCCTCGAGTGACCGCGAGTTGCCGGTTTCTCCCGCAAATTACACTACCAAATCCTGTGTATTTTTGCTATTCTTCCGGTCTTCGTTAACCCGAATGACCGTCGTAAGCCGAGTCCGCGCTGAACGCGAATTCCCCGTTCGTGCTGTCGACATTCGTGTGGCCTGAGGTCGCTGCCGATAATTACCATTACCTCCTGCCGCAGCAACGCTTGTCCAATATTGTTACTACCGCCGGTAAACGGCGAAGGAGATCCCAGTGGCACGTCATCTATTCGCATTCCTTCTTGGTGCCCTCGTCGCACTGGCCGGGCGTGACAGTTTAGCAGTGCCCCCAAGCGAAAACTTGCTGCCAGCCACCACCAAGGGATTCCTGTCCATTCCGGACGTCGACGAGCTTCGCGCCAAGTGGAACGAAACGCAGCTCGGGCACATGGCCAACGATCCCGTCATGCAACCGTTTGTTGAGGATTTCAAACGGCAACTGCGTGCTCGACTGAGCGAAACGGGCGAACGGATCGGGATCACCTGGGAAGATCTGGAAGGCGTTTATGGCGGCGAGGTCGCGATCGCGCTGATTCAACCCGACGGCGACCCGTTAAAGCATGCCATCGCAATGCTGGTCGACATTACGGGACACAACGACGAAGCCGACGCCCTGCTGGCGAAAGTTGCCGCGAACATGGCCGCACGCGGCGCCTCAAAGTCGTCTCAGGAGGTCGAAGGCGTCACGGTCGCGATCTACACGTTGCCGAAGAAGAAGGACGAAACCGAAACTCGCAAGGCCTACTACCTGGTTCACCAGGACCACCTGGTGGCTACCGACTACTTTGACACCGCACGCGAAGTGATCACGCGCCTGGGTGACAGCACTTTGGAGAGTCTGAAAGATGTCCCCGCATTCCGCGACTCGATGGCGCGGGCCGGCAAGGAAACCGGTGACATGCAACCGCACCTGCGTTTCTACGTGGACCCCTTCGGCTACGCCGAGGCGTCGCGGGCGGCCCATGGCGGCCGAAAGAAACGCGGCCAGGACATGTTGAAAATCCTGAAGAATCAAGGTTTTGACGCCGTCCAAGGAATCGGCGGGCTTATCGTGCTGTCCACGGGCGAACACGATATCCTGCACCACTCCTTTATTTTCGCGCCCGCGGTCAAAAGGGAAGCTGGCGATGAGAGTACCGACAAATACAACCTGGCGGCAAGGATGCTCAACTTTCCCAATACGGCAACGCTGGAACCCGAACCGTGGGTGCCCAGGGAGCTGGCATCGCACCTGACCTTCAACTGGAAGATGCGGGAGGCTTTCGAATACGCTTCGACGCTGGTGGACGAAATCGCCGATTCTCCGGGAATCTTCGAAGAGGTCCTGGAAAGCATCGCCAAAGACCCCAAAGGGCCTCAAATCGACCTGCGGCAGGAGTTCATTGCTTTTTTCGCCGAACGAGCGACCCTGGTTACAGACAACCGCTTGCCGATCACGCCCAAGAGCGAACGGCTATTGTTTGCCATCGACCTGACCGACGCCGAAGCCGTAGCCAAGGCGGTCAGCAAGGCGATGGAAAAGGACCCCGACGCGAAACGTCGTGAATATGAAGGCACCACCATCTGGGAAATCGTCAAGGAAGAGGACGAAGAACTGGAACTGAACATCGACGGTCCCGGTTTTGGGTTCGGTGGCGATGAACCCGCTCCCAGCGAAGAAGAAGAGCGCATCATTCCGAATTCCGCGATCACCGTGGCGCATAGTCATTTCATTATCGCTTCTCATGTCGACATGATCGTCGAAATCTTAAAGGAGCGTGACGCCTCGGAAACGCTCGCCGAAGCCGGTGACTACCAGGTCATTCGCGACGTTCTGACTCAGCTCGGCGCAAAGAACGACAGCTTCCGCTTTTTCTCCCGCACTGATGAAGCTTACCGCGCTACCTACGAATTGATGCGCGAAGGCAAAATGCCGGAAGCCGAGACGGTCGCCGGAAAACTGCTAAATCGACTTTTTGGTTCGGACGAAGAAGGTGTCTTGCGGCAGCAACAGATCGACGGCAGCAAGCTACCTCCGTTCCAAGCCGTGCGGCGCTACCTGGGACCGGCCGGCGCGTTCGTGAGGTCCGAAGAAGATGGCTGGTACATTTCAGGGTGTCTGTTGTCCAAAGACCAGCCCGCCTTGAATGTTTCTTCCGAGCAGCCTGCGATCAGCTCCGTCGAGGGAAATACCGAACAACGGTAGTTCGACAACGCAGGATTGACGGGAGCGAAACGGGGACTGGCTCCGTCGTCGTGTTCGGTCTGTCCCGCAAGACCCGCCCGATCGATGGTGCCTGTCCCCCTTTCGCGGCACAGGATTGACGGGATCGAAACGGGGACTGGCTCCGTCGTCGTATTCGGTTCGTGCCGCAAGACCCGCCGGATCGATGGTGCCTGTCCCCCTTTCGCGGCACTCCTTTCGCGGCACTCCTTTCGCGGCACCCCTTTCATCTCGCAACAGGACGTAGCGCCTATCCCGCCCGGCATCAACCGCTGCGAAACCTGCGGCAACGGTCTGCTATAATAAGTAGCAGGTCAGCCAACGAAGGAGAAACGCGGCTTGTACCATTTTCCACAACGGTTCGTCTCCGGACTGCTGCTGCTTTGCGTAACCTCTGCGTCGCAAGGTGCGCCGACCATTGAAGAAGAACTGGCCGCGCTGGCTGACAAGTGCCAGCAACTGGGAATGGCCGAACAGGCCGTTTTGACGCGCGACTGGTGGATCCACCGCGACCCGCATCGTCAGTACCTGTTCTTGCCCCCGGAAATCGATCCCCTCAAGCCCCTCCCGGACGCGCCCGTTTTGACCCGGCAATGGTACACCCGCTTCCGCCAGGTTCGCGCGGACGAAGCCGACCGCTTGTTCGAACTGGCGAAACAGCAACTTTCCGACGGCCGCGGCGCGAAAGCCTATCAGCTGCTCCACGAGGTCCTGCATCAGGATCCGGATCACGCCGACGCGCGAAGAGCACTCGGCTATGCACTCGTTAACCACCGCTGGCGACTCCCCGAAACGGAAATCGTCGTCAAGAAATCATCGCTTCCCCATCCGACCTTGCAGTTTCCTCCCGGCTTCTGGCGAGTCAGCTCGGAACACTTCGAGATCACGACGAATGTCAGCGCGCAGCAAGGCCGACAACTGGCGGTCGACCTGGAAGAATTGCACGGCATCTGGAGGCAGTTGTTCTTCGAATACTGGAGCAGTAACACGTCCCTGAAGCACTGGTTCCATTCTGGAGCTCGCCGCGGGCGCAGTGCGCGCAAGCACAAGGTTGTCCTCTTTCGGAATCGCCAGGAATACGTGAGCAACCTCGAATCAAGTGAACCGCGGATTGCGATCACGACGGGATACTACCTGGCTCAAAAACAGACGTCGTATTTCTACGTCGCTGAATCATTGGCGATGAGTACCTGCTGGCACGAAGTGACGCACCAGCTGTTCCAGGAAACCGGGCGGCCTGCCATACGGATCGGTGAACGCGGGAATGCGTGGGTGATTGAAGGCATCGCCCTGTTCATGGAATCGCTCCGCCGGCATGACGGGTTCTACTCCGTAGGCGGCTTGGACGCGAAACGCCTGCAATACGCGCGATTCAATGTGCTCAATGGCAACAGTTATGTTCCACTCAACGATTTCGTCAAGATCGACCGCCGGCAACTGCAACAAGATCCCCGCATCCGGCAACTCTACAGCCAGGCCGCTGGACTCACCCACTTCTTGATGCATCGCGAAAGTGACTTGGTCGATTACGTAAAGCTGGTCTACGCCGGTCGTGATACCTCGGCGTCCCTGGCCGCGACGACCAAGACCCCGCTCGAAGAATTGGACCGGCAGTACCGGCAGTTCCTGGACGTGACCGATGCCGACCTGGCCCATTTCGAAGCCCCCGAACTGTTGCAGGATCTTTCGCTGGGACGAACGTCGGTGACCGCCAGCGGCTTGAAGGTGCTGGCCGGAAATGAGCAGCTTCGTTGGCTCAATCTCAGCTTTACCGGCGCGACAGATCAGACGGTGCAGCTGATCGAAGGCTCGCGACAGTTGCGCGAGCTGAATTTGGAGCAGACCATGGTGACCGACGCCTGCATGAATTCGATCGGCCACTTCCGAGAATTGCAGGAACTCGATCTCTCCGGGACCAGCATTACCGACCACGGGCTATCGCACTTAACGAATCTGGCGAACTTGAAAATCCTCTGGCTCACGAATTGTCCCGTGACGGACGACGGGTTGCGGTATTTGTCGGGACTCAAACAGCTGGAATATGTCAACCTCAGCGGCAGTCAGGTGACCGCCGCGGGCTGGGAGCGTCTCAAGCAGCAACTGCCCAACTTGCAGTCCGATTAATCGTAACAGCGAGTCGTCCGATGCGTCCGTGGATTCTTGCCGAAACCAACTACAGCCATACCAAAGCCAGTCCCTATGAAGTCGCGGTCCTGCCGCTCGGCGCTACAGAACCGCACAACTTGCACCTGCCCTACGGAACGGACGTCTTCGAAGGCACGATTATCGGGGAACACATCTGCGAATCAGCTCACCGGCAGGGGGCCAAGGTGGTCCTGCTGCCGACGATCCCTTTTGGCGTGGAGACGAATCTGCGCAAGCTGCCGCTGGCCATCAATGTCAATCCGGCCACACTGAATCGCTATGTTGCCGATGTCATCGACAGCCTCGCGGAGAACGGCATTCGCAAGATCGTCCTGCTCAACAGCCACGGTGGCAACGAACTGAAACCGCTGCTCCGCGAACTCTATGGAAAGAACGACGCCCACGTCTTTCTGTGCAACTGGTTTCGGTCGATTGGCGACAAGTATGGCGACATCTTCGAACAGCCCGAAGACCACGCCGGCGAAATGGAAACCTCGTTCGGCCTGGCCTACTTCCCTGACCTCGTCCTGCGAAACCCGGACGGCCAGCTGGCCGCCGACGAAGGACGCCCTCGAAAGATGTGTTTCAAGGCCTTGAATGAAGGCTGGGTTTCGATCACTCGGCCCTGGCACCTGCTGACCACCAACGCCGGCGCCGGTAATCCGCATGCTGCTTCGGCCGAGAAAGGGCGGCAACTCATGGCGCTCCTCGTCGAACGCCTGGCAGCCTTCCTGGTCGAACTCTCCGCCGCCAAGATCGACGACCAGTTTCCCTTCGTCTGAAGGTTTGCCTGCGAAATTGTCGAGAACCACGAAAAGCACTAGCACTACTGCGCAGGGTTGACGGTACCAGGGGACTGGCTCCATCGTTGTGTTTGGTTCGTCCCGGAAAACCCGGTGGATCGATGGTGCCTGTCCCCCTTTCGCGGACCAGTATCACCCGTGGCTTGCAAAAAATGGGGACTGCGCTGTCGTACTAGCATCTCCGGTGTTGTAAATCTTCGCGTCATGTGACGAAAATGACGATGCACTTCACCGTGCGCACACGCTACACTTACGCGACGAGCGCTCTAGAGACCCGAAACAACGTTGTTCGCGACTTGACGGCCCTCTTCGACCGACTGTCCCGCTCGCCCCCCGCTGCCCTTAACTTTCCAGGACGGTTCGCCGTTTTCTCCGAGTTTCTCGGACCGGCGGCGAAAAAAGGCGTCTGGGCATGGGGAGGGGAAATGTGCTACAATCACCGGGTTTAGAGCCCGTTTAGCATAGATTGTAGCGGCTTTGTCGTCACTTGACGCGCGGATTTGCAGCGCGAGAGACGCTACATGTACGTGCGACACGCTCGCACACCCGATAAACAAATAGTTCTCGAAGATCGATCAAATCGGAGTACCATCATGGCACAGAAAAAAGGTGGCAAGGGTAAGAAGAAAGCCGAAACCGTTTTCCTCGTCTGTGAAGAAACCGGCGACTACAATTACACCTTGCGGCGTAAATCCGGCGGCGAAAAGCTGAAGCTCAAGAAGTACTCGCCCCGCCTGCGCAAGCACACCATGCATAACGAAAAGAAGAAGTAGTGCCGTGGCGCGCGGACGTGAGCACGGTCGCCGTTCGTGCCGCAGCAGGAACTTCTGACCACTTCTAATTCCGTTCACGGATGACATGGCGAAACACTGGCAATTCCATCCGCACGACGCCGAATTGATAGAGCGACTGGAACGCTCTGCGGGAATCCCGTCGGTCGTCGCGCAGTTGCTGGTCGGTCGCGGCGTCTTTGATGCCGCGGTGGCGAAACAGTTCCTGGACGGCAAGCTCACCGACCTGCGAGCGCCCGAGCTGCTTCCCGGTTGCAGCGCGGCTGCCGAGCGGATCGCGCGCGCCGTGCGCGACAAACGTCGCATCACCATCTATGGTGACTACGATGTCGACGGCATGACCGGGACCAGCATCCTCTACCTGTGCCTGCGACTGCTGGGAGCCGATGTCGGCTACTTTATCCCCAATCGGCTGGAGGAAGGCTACGGACTCAACGGCGACGCCCTCCGCACGCTCGCCGCGCGCGGCACATCGCTCGTCATCTCCGTCGACTGTGGAATTGCCAGCGTCGCAGAAGCGCAGGTGGCCCGCGAACTGGGGGTCGAACTGATCATTACGGATCATCACCAACTGGGTGAACAGCTGCCCGAAGCGGCCGCGCTGGTCCATCCACGGCTGCCGGGGCATCATTACCCCTTCGACGGACTCTGCGGTGCCGGTGTTGCCTTCAAACTGGCCTGGGCGTTGTGCCAGAACGCGAGCGAATCCAAGAAAGTGACGCCCGCGATGCGAGAGTTCCTGCTCACCGCGATTAGCCTGGCTGCGCTCGGCACGGTCGCCGATGTCGTGCCGCTGGTGGACGAAAACCGCTTGATCGTCAAGCACGGACTGCGGCGGCTCCACGATGCACCACCGCTGGGAATCCAAAAGCTGTTGCAGATCACCAAACTGGACCAGAAGCCGTCGCTTTCGAGCGAAGACATTGCCTTCATGATCGCACCGCGGCTCAACGCCGCCGGGCGCCTGGGCCAGGCCCAGCTGGGTGTGGAACTCCTGGTAACACACGATCCCGAGCGTGCCGAAGCGCTGGCGGAATACATTCACGAACTGAACGAAAATCGCTCCAGCCTGGAACGCAAGAGCATGCTGGGCGCCAATAAACAGATTAAAGAACGGTTCGACGCGGAAAACGACCCTGCCTTTGTACTTGCTTCTCACGAATGGCATCCCGGTGTGATCGGCATTGTCGCGGGGCGGTTGGCCGAGAAGTACAGTCGTCCGGTCGTCATGATCGCATTGGACAAGCTCGGCGTGAAACCCGGCCAGGGTTCGGCTCGCAGTGGCGGCGTGCTGCGCTTGCACGAAGCGCTGCGAGCGTGTGACGAACATCTGGAAGCGCACGGCGGCCACGCCGCCGCCGCCGGCTTGAAGATTCACGATCGCCACATCGACCAGTTTCGCAGCAGTTTTTGCGAGTACGTTTCCAGTGAACTCGCGGCCGAGGACTTCGTCGCCACCGTCCGCATCGACGCCGAAGCCGCCCTAACGCAGCTCACGCTGCGCACGGTGCAGCAGATCGAACAACTGGCTCCGTTCGGGCATGCCAATCCGCGCCCCGTCCTCTGCGCTACGGGTGTGACTCTTTCCGGGAAGCCACG
>CALBSZ010000179.1 GCA_937967665.1 uncultured Planctomycetaceae bacterium | reverse complement strand
TCCGGCAGCGTGAAGACGCGCATCATTGTCTACCCCACGCCCCTGGCCAGCATGACCGAGGCGTTGGAACGCTTGATTCGAGAGCCGTATGGTTGTTTTGAACAGACCAGTTCCACGACCTATCCGCTGGTCATGGCGCAGCAGTACTTCATGTCGCATCAAGGTGTGGATCCCAGCCTGATCGAACGCAGCAGCGGCTTGCTGGACAAAGGCTACCAACGGCTCCTCGGCTTTGAATGCAAGAGCGGCGGGTTCGAATGGTTCGGGAACGATCCCGGTCACGACGCGCTCACCGCGTACGGCCTGATGGAGTTCACGGACATGTCGCAGGTCCAGTATGTCGATGCGGACATGCTGCAGCGCACTCGCGAGTGGCTGTTGAAGCAGCGTGACGGCAAGGGCGGGTTCGAACGCAAGACGCACACGCTGCACACCTGGCTGGCCGAACCGGAAGTGGCCTACACGTACAATACGTGGGCGCTGTTGGAAGCCGGCGTCGACGCCGACCTTGCCGCTGAAGTAGCCTGGGTTCGCAAGGCCGCCGAAGTGACCGAAAACACCTACGTCATGGCCCTGGCCGCCAATGTGTTTTCGCGAGCCGGTGAAAAGGAAGGCGAAGAGCACATGCTGGACAAGCTGGCCGGTAAGCAGGTTGCCGACGGTTCACTGGACGGCGCGACCGTCTCGGTGGTCGGTAGCGGCGGCGAAGCGCTGAAGATCGAAACCACGGCCCTGGCCGCGACGGCCTGGCTGCGTAACCCCAGCTATACTCAGAACGTCGAAAACGCGATCCGCTACCTGGCCGAAGCCTGCAAGGGTGGCCGGTTCGGATCGACGCAGTCGACGATTCTGGCCTTGCGGGCCATCGTCGCGTACGACCAGGCGCGGGCCAAACCGAAGGCGCCGGGCACCCTGCAACTCGTCGTTGACGGGGAGCCGGTCGGCGAAGCAGTCGCCTTTACGGCCGAAACGCAAGGCGCGATTGAATTGCCGGCGATCAGCGAATGGCTCACCCCCGGCGAACACCAGATCCAACTAACCATGCAAGGCGGGTCCGAGATGCCCTATTCCATCACCGCCGACTACAACACGCTGACTCCCGATTCGTCCGCCGAGTGCAAATTGCACCTGGAAGTCGGCCTGTCCGATACGAAGATTGATGAAGGGACGGCGACGGAAGCGAATGTCACCGTGATCAACCGCACGGGCGAGAAGCTGCCGACGCCGACCGCCATCATCGGGATCCCGGGCGGTCTGGAAGTACGCCACGATCAGCTCAAGGAACTCGTTTCCGCGGGCAAGATCACCGCGTATGAAGTCATCGGCCGTGAAGTCGTCTTGTACTGGCTGGCTTTGGATGCGGAACAGCGCGTTGATCTGCCCATCAGCCTGGTTGCCGCCGTGCCCGGAACTTATACCGGTCCCGCCAGCCGCGCCTACCTGTACTACACGGACGAGCACAAGATCTGGTCGGACGGCCTGACCGCCACCATTTCTCCGAAGAAGTAACGTTTGTTCACGAACGGGTTTGCCGGCATCGCTGGTGAACTTGAGTGGAGATTCGCACAGCCCGTCTGCTTCCTGGCAGGCGGGCTGTTTTCGTGGATATGGTTGCACGCTCGCCGGTACAAGGTATGATCGAGGCCATACGCATGAGTCAACAATAACGTCCGCACTGGACCGTTTCGTGTCGAGTCTGTGTTGGTCGTTTTACCCTCCCTCTTGCGGGAGGGTCGCGAGGAACGATCGGGGAGGGCTTGTCTCGCATCCCTCTTTGGACGCCCATTTACCGCGAGTGTATTTACCATGAAGCTTGGACTGATCAATTCCGCCTGGGTGAGCGAAAAGGGGACTGGCTCCATCGTTGTGTCTGGTTCGTCCCGGAAACCCGGTGGATCGATGGTGCCTGTCCCCCTTTCGCGGACCATTTTCACACGTTTACCGCGAGTGTATTTACCATGAAGCTTGGACTGATCAATTCCGCCTGGGTGCAGGCCAACCAGCCGACGGTGTTTGGTTTGCGGAAGACGAAGGAAATTGGCTTCGACGCCGTAGATATTTTTGTCGATCCCCTGGACATCGACATCAAGGAGCGGCGTTTGATCAAGGACGAATGCGACCGCTTGGAACTGCCGATCACTTCGATCGCCTGTGTCGCGGTGGGGCTGATCGACTTCAATCCCAGCGTGCAGCGATTTCACATCGAACGCGTCAAAGCCTATTTGGACCTGGCCTACGAATACCAGGCGGACAATGTGCTGCTGGTGATTGGTGAATACATCTGGAATCAGGAAGTGATTCCTCCCGCGGAGCAATGGAAGACGGGCGTGGAAAACTGCAAGCTCCTGGGGGACTATGCGGCCAACCTGGGCGTGCAGATTGCTTTGGAGTTGGAACCGTTCAAGCTTTCGCTGGTCAATTCCGTCGACACCATGGTCCGTTTCATTGACGAATGCGATCACGACGCCGTCAAAGCCAATATCGACGTGTCGCACCTGCTGCTGGCCAAGGTGGCTCCGGAAGAAGTGCGGCGGTTTAAAGGGAAAGCGATCCACGTTCACATTTCCGATTGCGACGGCAAAGTCCATGGCGACTTGCCGCCCGGTCGCGGCGTGGTGCCGTTCCTGCCGTACCTGCGCGAGATCAAGGAGTTGGGGATCGAAGGGACGATGTCGATCGAACTGGAATACTCGCCCGAACCTGACAAGATTGTCGAGTGGGTTACCGAAGCCTATCGCGAAACCGACAAGCTGATGCAGGAAGTCGGCTTGCGCGGGTAGCGGTCGGAGCAAGAACGTTCACCGCTTGCACAACGGCGGCGTCATCCTGATTCCATGTGCTGCCGCATCGGTCGCACTGATGCAAGGGGTGGCCGGGGTCGAGCGCAGCGAGCCCCCGGAATCCAAGGTTCTGTGGGGTCGCTGCGCTCCACCACAGATGGGGATGAAAACTCGTTGCTCTGAGTTACAAGAAAGGGTT